>CAZSDD010000001.1:0-1454 GCA_964605505.1 uncultured Gemmatimonadaceae bacterium
GCCTTCCGGGCCGACGCACGGAGTCGGAGGAAGATCCGTGCGGCCCAGGAGGGGGACCTGCGCCGGCGAAGAAGGGCCCCTCCGGCAACAGCCGCCAGGACCAACCCCAGGAACCACCGGAGGGAACCACCCGGGAGGGACCATTCGCCGGGGGACCCGGGAGGGTTCCGGGGGTGAACGCCCCGGGAGACGGCTTCCCGGGTACGCTGGAGCAGACCGAGCTGGCTTTCCATGGAGTAGTCCAGGACCCAGCGGTTCCAGCGGTGTTGGAAGGCGTCCAGGAGAAACCGCCCGGGCCAGAGCCAGGAGGTGACAGCGGTGGCTTCTCCGGTACCGGCGGGGGTGGGGTCGAAGGGAACCCATCCGAGGCCGGGAAACCAGACTTCCACCCATGCATGGGCCTGATTCTGGGTAACGGCCAGATAACTCCCGATCTCGCTCCACTCCCCACCCAGAAAGCCGTTCACCTCCCTGGTGGGAATTCCCCGGGTCCGAAGAAGGATGGCCATGGCCGTGGAGAAGTACTCGCAGTGACCGGCCCGGCGATCCAGGAGGAAGTGCTCCAGGGTGGCTTCCCGGGCTGTGGCCGGAAGCTCCAGGGTGTACGAGAACTCCCTCTGGAACCAGGAGAGCAGGGCCTGGACCTGGTCGTAGCGGTTCTGGTAAGGGGCCAGGAGGGAGTCGCCAAGGGCCTGGACCGTCGTGGAGAGAGGCGGAAGCTGAAGATAATGGTCCCGGGCCGGAACGAAGCCGCCCCGGGCCGCCCGGAGGGCCTCCGGGGAAGGCCGCCCCTGGATGGACCAGGCGGTGTAGACCGGCGAGGCTGAACCCCAATAGAGGAAGTCTCCGGCGTTGTCGAAGATGGGTTGGATCCGGGATCTGGGCTCCACGTCTCTGAGGGGATGGAGGGCGAAGAGGACCCGGGTGTCCAGGGGGGCGCCGTAGATCTCCTGCCTGATCACGTCCTCGCCCCACTGCTCATACCAGGCCGTGGGGGCCAGGGAGGGAGGCATGCCGGAGGATCGGCTCCACCGGACGCCGTCGAAATGGTCGTAGGAGCGCCCACGCCAGCGGAGGTCACGGAGGTCGGCGGGCACGCTGTCGGGGAATCCCACCCGGAGGACGATCCGGGGATTTCCGTAGATCCGGGAGCCGTGGCTTCCCAGAGACACCTCGTCGGCGAAGCCGGCCAGGGATGTGGCTACGGCCTGCCCCCGGCCGGCCCATCCCTGCGAGACCCTGGGAAACGTGAGGAAGACAAGGGCGCTGAAGATCAGGGTGGCCCCGGAAAGCCCGGCGGTGAGGGCCAGGAAGGACCGGGGAACGGGAATCTGCTTCGCCCCATGGGCCTCGGCCACCCTACGCAGGTGGCCTACCATGAGGGCCACGGTGGCCAGTCCCACGTACGCCGTGAAGGCCAGGACGAACAGGAGCCCCGGCCGATACGCCGTGGA
>CAZSDD010000001.1:1554-107176 GCA_964605505.1 uncultured Gemmatimonadaceae bacterium
AGGGCAGCCGCGGCCATGAGGAGGGTCAGCCGCCGGTGGGTGAGGGCCAGGGTCATGGCCCGGATCCGCCCCGGGTGGAGCCACCCCTCCGCACAGGCAGGACGACATCCCCGAATCCGGCACCGACCCCTGGGGTCAGGGACACGAGCACACATCGGCGGCGAGAGACGGGAGGAGCGGGCCCCGGGTCGTGGGAGTGGAAGTCCACCCGGGCCAGCGCGTCCAGGACCCGTTCCAGCTGCCCGGGACCGTGGCCGGGCTCCACCGACATGCCCGGGCAGCAGAACCCGAACGGTCTTCCCTCCCGGAAGGCCCGGGCCGCGAGGGAGGCCGTCGTCTCCACGGCGTCCTCGGCCCGGTTACCGGGTTCGGCCCGGGTGTCCAGGCAGAGCCAGATCGTCTCGCCCCGGTTCTCGTCGTACTCCCTCACCACCGGCACTCCCGTCCGGGCCGTGGTCCGCCAGTGGATGTCCCGGGGGTCATCCCCGGGGCGATATCCCCGGAGCCCCCGGTACTCCCCCCGTAAACCGGCGGCCCCCGCGGAAAGGGCGCCGCCGGAGGGCCGGCCCGTCCCCCCGCCCGGGGCGGGGCTCCGGACCTTCCGATCCGCCCTGGGCCGGATGACCAGCTCGCCGGGCACCTGCAGGGTCCGGGTCTTCCGGAAGAGGCCGAAGGGAAAGGAGGTGGAAACGGTTATGGAGGAGAGGGGAAAGACCCCCCTGCGGATGAACCGATTCTCCGAGGAGGCCTCCAGGCTCTCTCCGGGCTCCAGGAAGGGAACGAAGGCCTGCCCCGGGAGCCCTTCCTCCCCGATCTCCAGAACGAAGGCCGGGATCCGCTTCCTCTGATTGGCCAGCCGATACCGGATTCGGACCGTGTTCCCCACCGTCACCCCCCCAGGGGTTTGACGGAGGACCCGGATCCCCCCGATGACCTGTTCGGAGAGCCAACTTGAAATGGCGATGAATCCCAGCATGGCGCCCAGGAGGAGATAGAGGAGGTTGTTCCCGGTGTTGATGGCGGCGAATCCCACGGAGAAGGTGCCGGCGACGAAGAACAACCCGGACCTGGTGAACCGGATCCGCCGCCAGGACCAGAATCGCCTCCAGCCTGCACGGAATCGCATCCGGGCTGCCCGGAATATGCGGGGGGCCTGCCGAGGGCGCCGGCCTGCGGTTCCGAGGAGGGGCATCAATCCCTGCATCAATCCCTACAGGGGAACGGGAACGTCCCGGATGATTTCTTCCAGGAGGACCGCTGCCTCCTGGTGGGCCTCGGCGGTGGAAGCGGCGGTGCCCGTGGGGAGGATCCTGTGGGCCAGACAGGGCACGGCCAGGCTCAGGATGTCATCCGGGACCAGGTATTCCCGGCCCTGCACCAGGGCGAAAGCCCTGGCCGCCCGGAAGAGGGCCACGGCCCCCCGGGGACTCACGCCGATCTGGAGGCGGGGCTCCACCCGGGTCCTCCGGACGATCTCGATGAGGAAGTCCACCAGGGCCGGATCCGCCCTCACCTCGTCCACACGGGCCTGGAGCCCCAGAACCGTGGTGGGGGGGATGACCGCTTCGACGCCCTCCAGGAGCTCGTCCATGCGAGCCGACTCGTTCAGAATCCTCCGCTCCGCCGCCTCGCCGGGGTAGCCGATGGTGAGGCGCATGAGGAACCGGTCCAGCTGGCTCTCCGGCAGAGGATAGGTTCCGTGATGCTCCAGGGGATTCTGGGTGGCCAGGACCAGGAAGGGGGCCGGGAGCTGGAAGGTCTGGTCGTCGATGGTGACCTGGCCTTCCTGCATGGCCTGAAGGAGCCCGCTCTGGGTCCGGGGAGGGGCCCGGTTGATCTCGTCGGCCAGGAGGATGTTGGTGAAGATGGGTCCGTGCCTCGTCTCGAAGTCCGAGGTCTTGGGATTGAAGATGGAGACCCCCAGTACGTCCGAGGGAAGGAGGTCGCTGGTGAACTGGATTCTCCGGAAGGTCAGGCCCAGGCTCCGGGCCAGGGCGTGGGCCAGCGTGGTTTTTCCCACTCCGGGCACGTCTTCGAAGAGAATGTGTCCCCGGGCCAGGAGGGCGGCCAGGGCAAGGCGCACCACCTCCCGCTTTCCGTGAAAGACCCTCTCCACTTCGTCGATCAATCGCTCCAGGAGTCGGAGGTCGTGAAGGCTTTCGCTGGCCAGGGCCGTGTCGGGCATGGGACTCCCTGCAGAGTCTGGGAGTTGAAAAGGCAACCGGGACATGTATAACCCCCTGCCGCACAGAAAGGTTTCTCGGCCTATTCATCGGCGTTGACACCCCTGAGGGCGTTCTCTAGCTTCCCTCACCGTTTCTCTGCGGTGCGGCAACCGCAACCAAAACTGTCCATTCTCGGGTCTTTTTCAGGCAGCCAGAGGCTATGAAGAAGCCGTGGGTCCCCGTGGTCGCCACTGTCCTGGCGACCGTATCGACGCTGGCTCTCGTGCAGGCGCAGGGGGGCGATGGCGATGCTGTCTCTTCCCCCGTCGCGGCATCGACGGACCAGCCCATCGCGTTTCCCCATGACACCCATGCGGGCGAGTTTCAGATCGACTGCCAGTACTGCCACTTTTCGGCAGAACGGTCGGTGGCTGCCGGGCTCCCCTCGGTGGCTTCCTGCATGGGGTGCCACACGGTCATCCAGGGCCGGAACGACCCGGAGGAGGTGCAGAAGCTCCGGGATTTCTGGCAAAGGGGCGAGGCCATCCCATGGGTCCGAATCTACAAGGTGGCCGACCATGTGAGGTTCCCCCACATGCGTCATGTGGACGCCGATGCCGGGAACCTGGAATGCCAGGAGTGCCACGGTACCGTGGAGGAGATGGCGGTCATCGAAGAGGTGGAGGAGCCCCTGGAGATGGGATGGTGTGTGGAGTGCCACAGGGAAAGCGATGCCTCTGTGGATTGCACGGTGTGCCATTACTGATTGATCTCCGATCCCCCGTACCGTCACGGAGCGGGGGTCGGTGGTTCGGGTCCGGGACATCCGGCCTACGAGAGAGCTGACTTCATGAGCGACGGAATCAAACGGCGTGATTTCCTGAAGGTCGTGGGAGCGGGGGGGGCGGGGGCCTCCATGTTCGGCTGCACCACCGAGGGGGTGGAGAAGCTCATCCCCTACGTGGTTCCGGACGAGGAGATCACTCCGGGGGTCTCCACGTGGTATACCTCCGTCTGCGGCGAGTGTCCGGCAGGGTGCGGTGTCTGGGTCCGGACCCGGGAGGGCCGGGTGGTGAAGGTGGAGGGGAACCCCGGCCATCCCATCTCCGGCGGGGCACTCTGCTCCAGGGGCTTCTCCTCGGTGCAGGGTCTCTACAATCCGGATCGGCTGACCTCCCCCATGATCCGGCAAGGGGATACCTTCCGGGCCGTGGGATGGGATGAGGCGGAAGCTCTTCTGGCCCAACGGCTTCAGGATGGAGGCAACCACCTCTTCCTGGCCGGGCGGATGGGGCCCTCCATGACGGAGCTGGCGGATGACCTCATGGCCAGGGTCGGAGGCACCCGCCTGGAGTACGAAGGCATCTCCGAGGCCCCCTTGCGGGAGGCCGCCCGCATCGCCTTCGGTCGGAATGTCATTCCCACCTATGACCTGGCCCGGCCCCGCCTCCTCTTCTCCTTCGGCGCGGACTTCCTGGAAACCTGGCTTTCGCCGGTGGAGTACCAGCGAAGCTTTTCCCGCATGGCCGGCGTGGACGAGCACGGCTCCAAGGGGCGTTTCGTCTTCCTGGCGCCGCGCCTGTCTCTGACGGGGCAAAACGCCGACGAGTGGGTACCCCTGAAGGCCGGCTCGGAGGCTGTTGTGGCCCTGGCCATGGCCCACGTCATCGCCAGGGAGGGTGGAGAGGCTGGACCCTACGCTCCCGTGCTGGAAGCCTACGACCCCCGGAACGCGGCGGAAGCCTCCGGGATGCCGGCGGAGGAGATCGAGAGCCTGGCCCTGGAGTTCGCATCCCAGAGCCCCAGCCTGGCCCTTGGTCCGGGAATGGCCGGGCACCACAGGAATGCCACCGCCGCCAATCTGGCGGTATTGATCCTCAACGCCGTAGCCGGAAATGTTGGAGGGACCCTCCGCCTCCAGGCGGCGGACCAGGCGGCCGCCTCCAGGCCCTTTGCCGAGATCCGTTCGGCCATGGGAGCCATGGACGAGGCCGGTGTGGTCATGGTCCACGGCACCAACCCGGCCTACTCCCTCCCCCCGGGGGCAGGATTCCGGGAGGCATTCGCCTCCGCCGGGTTCCGGGTCTCTTTTGCCCCGGCCATGGACGAGACCACCGCCCTGGCGGACCTCATCCTTCCGGACCGGCATTACCTGGAGGCGTGGGGAGATTCCAATCCCCGGCCGGGGCTCTACGCCCTCCAGCAGCCGGCCATGCAGCCCGTGCCCCACTTCGACTCCAAGCAGACGGGGGACGTTCTGCTCTCGGTGGCCGCCAGGATCGGGTGGCAGGCGGGCCACTCCACCTTCTTCGACTATCTCCGGAGCCGCTGGCGGAATGTTCATGCTCTCACGGGGGCGGGGGGGGACTTCGATGCCTTCTGGAGGGAGGCCCTCCGGGAGGGGAGGGTCCGGCTTCCGGGTCCACCCGACGAGATCCGGGTGGCCCTCCGCTCCCCGGATACGGCCCTGAGCTTCGACCCGCCGGTCCTGGAAGGCGACGGAGACCTGGACCTCCTGCTCTATCCGTCCTCACGCTTCGGCGACGGCAAGCACGCCAATCGCCCCTGGCTCCAGGAGCTTCCGGACCCGGTGAGCAAGATGGCCTGGCACGCCTGGGTGGAAGTGAACCCCCGGACCGCCGAGGCCATGGGCCTCCGGAGCGGCGACGTGGTCACGGTCCGATCTCCCCACGGGATGGTGGAAGCGCCGGTCTGGACCTATCCGGGGATCCGGGAGGACGCCGTGGCCCTGGCACTGGGCGGCGGGCACCGAAACTACGGCCGGTTTGCCGACGGCCATGGGGTGAACCCCATGTTGCTCCTGGGTGGCGAGGCGGAACAGCCTTCCGGAGCGCTGGTGAGTCTGGCTACAAAAGTCAGCCTGGAGCCCACCGGCGCCCGGCGGCCCCTGGCCACCATCGAGGGTTCCTCGGACCAGCACGGTCGACCTATCGCCCCGGCGGTGTCCCTTTCGGCCCTGGCCCATGGGGACGGGGAGAGTCCCGGAGGGGACCAGGCCGAGGAGGAGGGCCACGGCGGAGGCCACGGGGAGCTGAAGGAGATCCAGGCCATGGGGGGCTTCGCCCCGGTGGCCACCGAGGGCAGGCCGGAAGACTTCCCCCTGGAAGGGAGCCGGTACGGCCAGTATGACCCGGAGGAGAACCCTCGCTGGGCCATGGCCATCGACCTGGACAAGTGCACCGGGTGCAGCGCCTGCGTCATCGCCTGCCAGTCGGAGAACAATGTTCCCTGGGTGGGTGAAGAGCAGGTGGCCATGGGCCGGGACATGCACTGGATCCGCATGGAGCGGTACTACGAGACGGTGGACGCCAGCCATTCGGGGCCGGTGGACGTCCGCTTCCTCCCCATGCTCTGCCAGCACTGCGGAAACGCCCCCTGCGAACCCGTCTGTCCCGTGTACGCGGCGTACCACACGCCCGGGGGTCTCAACGCCCAGGTCTACAATCGTTGCGTGGGGACCCGGTACTGTGCCAACAACTGCCCCTACAAGGTCCGGGTATTCAACTGGTTCGGATTCAGCGACGTCCCGAAGCCCATGAACTGGGGCTACAACCCCGACGTGACGGTTCGGAGCAACGGCGTCATGGAAAAGTGCTCCTTTTGCGTACAGCGGATCCGGGAGGTGGAGAACCGCGCCCGGGTGGAGGGGCAGCGGCCCGTTCGGGACGGAGAGGTGGTGCCGGCGTGCCAGCAGAGCTGCCCCGCCGAAGCCATCGTCTTCGGGAACATCCGGGACCCAAACTCGCGGGTGGCCCAGGTGACGCGGAACCAACGGGGCTATCGGGTTCTGGACGAGCTCATCAATACGCAGCCGGCGGTGACCTACCTGAAGAAGGTCACCCACCACGAGGTCGAGTCCGGAGAGCATTGATCGAATGGCAACAGTCACCAGAGAAACGGAACGGGGCGCCCTGACCCATCCGGACGTGGAGTCCTTCGGCCAGGTGAACCGGGACATCCTGAAGATGCTCTCCAGGCCCGGGAGGGCCTGGTGGGCCCTTCTGGCCCTATCCGTCGTGTTGATGGGGATCTTCTTCACTTCCTGGTCCTACCAGATCATCAAGGGCGTGGGGGTCAGCGGGCTCATGAGCCCTGTGGGATGGGGGGTGTACATCACCACATTCGTCTTCTGGGTGGGGATCGCCCACTCCGGGACCCTCATCTCCGCCATCCTCTTCCTCTTCCGGGCGCCCTGGCGACAGTCCATCTACCGGGCCGCGGAAGCCATGACGGTCTTCGCCGTCATGACGGCTGGACTCTTCCCCCTGATCCACCTGGGACGGGTGTGGCATGGCTACTGGCTGATCCCGTATCCCAACTCCCGTTTCCTCTGGCCCAACTTCCGCTCGCCCCTTCTCTGGGACGTCTTCGCGGTCACCACCTACTTTACCGTGTCGGCCGTCTTCTTCTATCTGGGGACCATTCCCGACGTGGCGGCGGCCCGGGACCAGGCTACGGGGTGGCGGAAGAAGCTCTACCAGGTGGTGGCCCTGGGGTGGCAGGGGACGGACCGTGAGTGGCACCACTTCGGAAAGGCCTACGTGTTGCTGGCTGCTTTCGCTACGCCGCTGGTCCTCTCGGTCCACTCGGTGGTGTCCTGGGACTTTGCCATGTCCATCGTCCCGGGATGGCACGCTACCATCTTCGCCCCTTACTTCGTGGCGGGAGCCATCTTTTCCGGGGTGGCCATGGTCATCACCCTCACCGTGCCCCTCAGGAAGATCTTCAAGCTGGAGGCCTACCTGACCATCAAGCACTTCGATGCCATGGCCAAGCTGATCCTCCTGACCTCCCTGATCGTCCTCTATGCCTACATGACCGAGTTCTTCATGGCGTGGTACAGTGGCGAGGAGGTTGAACGCACCATGTTCTGGAATCGCCTCTTCGGGGACTACTGGTGGGCCAGCTGGACCATGCTGGTCTGCAACGGGCTGATTCCCGTCATGCTCTGGTTCAGAAGGGTGAGGCACTCCATCCCGACCCTCTTCGTCATCTCTCTCTTCATCAACATCGGGATGTGGTTCGAGCGCTACGTCATCATCGTGACGTCCCTCTCCCACGAGTACGAGCCTTTTGCCTGGGGCGTGTACCGGCCCTCCCTGCCGGAGATGGGAATCATGGTGGGGAGCTTCGGATGGTTCTTCTTCTGGTTCCTCATCTTCACCCGGATTCTGCCCCCGGTGGCCATCGCCGAGTTGAAGGAGGTCCTCCCGGCACCCTTGAGAAAGGCCAGAAAGGAGAGGGCCGCCACATGAACGCAACCAAGCAGGGGATTCTGGCCTCCTACGACTACCTGGATTCGGCGGTGGACGCCATCGGCTCCCTGAGGAAGGCAGGATTCGGGCGGCGCTCCATCAGGGCCTACGCACCGGTTCCGGAGCACGATCTCGAGCACGCCATGGGGTATCATCACAGCCCGGTCCGGGTGTTCGCTCTGGTGGGGGCTCTGACAGGTGCCGCCGCGGGCTTCGCCCTGGCGATATTTACGTCGATGGATTGGCCTCTTGTGGTGGGGGGAAAACCCATCGTCTCCATCCCGGCCTTCGTGGTCATCGCCTTCGAGCTTACGATCCTCTTCGGAGCCCTTTCCACCGTCATCGGCCTCTTCATCAACATGAGGATTCCGAATCTGAGGCCGTTGGTGGTCTACGATCCCCAGTTCAGCGCCGGCCGCTTCGGGGTCTACGTCTCCGGATCAGCGGAGGAGATGACGGAGGCCAGAGAGATCCTGATGGGACAGGAACCCGCCGAGATCCGTGAAGACCCGGAGGGAGTGGCCCATGTCTGATCCGCAGAGGGTGAAGGGCCGTCGAAATCCCGAAATCGTGAAGGGGGCGGCCTTCCTGTGCCTTCTGGCTCTGGCCACGGCCTGCACGCCCCTGGATGACGCCATGGTGGCCGTCTTTGGCCGAAGTATGCGGGACCAGTCCTCCTTCGATCCTTATGAGAACCCCCTGACGGCTCCGGAAGGCGCGGTGCCCTTTGCCGCAGGAAACCTGGAAGCCAGGGCCGGGGAGGTGAATCTGGGACAGCCGGAGGGGCTGAGGGAGGCCCCCCCTCCCTTCACCCAGCTGGACATGGTGAACGAGGCTCCGGTGGTGGTGAGCCTGCAGAACCCCGTTCCGGCCACCGAGCCCTCCATTCAGCGGGGCGAGGAGCTCTTCGTCCGGTTCTGTGCCCCCTGTCACGGGCCGAACGGGGACGGGGTCACAGGCTACATCATCCCTGCCGGTTACCCCCCCTATCCCCTCATGACGGATCGGGTGAAGGGATTCACCGACGGTTATCTCTACGGAATGATCCGGGTGGGTCGGGGGCTCATGCCGGCCTACGGGCACCGTATCGGCCACTTCGACCGTTGGAACGTGGTGAATTATCTTCGGGTCCTCCAGGGCGCGGTTCCGGCCCTGGCGGTGGAACCCCCGGAGACCGCGGACGACAGCAATCACACGACGACGGACCAGACGGAAGGCGCTTCGTCCCGGGAGGACGGGGCCGCTTTTCACTGAGGGTAAGGTTCAGACCATGGCCCAGATTCACATTTCAAGCGAAATCCCCATCCGGTATCTCCCCCGGGGCAGGGGGGGAGACCTCTTCCTGGGAATCCTCATCCTCGTCGGTCTCGGCGCCTTCGTCCTGACCCTTTCCCGGGATCCGGCTCAGGCCTGGAGAGCCTACGTGGTGAGCTGGCTCTTCTTCACCAGCGTGGCGGCCGGCGCCATGGCCCTGATGGCGGCCACCACCATCACCAAGGCACGATGGAATTGGTCCGTTCGGCGGGTGAGCCTGGCCTTCGCGGCGTTCCTGCCCTTCTCCTTCATCCTGCTGCTGCCCATGCTGGGCCTGCGGGAGGGATACTTTCCCTGGATCGAGGCCATGGCCTATGATCCCATCGTTCAGAAGAAGGCGGCCTACCTCAACATTCCCTTCCTCATCACCCGGAACGTCCTCGGGGCGGCTCTTCTCTTCGGCGCTTTCCTCTACATGGCCTATCTCTACCTCCGCCCCGACATGGGGTTGGTGAAGGACAGCGGGAAGGGTCTGGAGGACCCGGGGCGGAAGCGCTGGGTGGGACGGCTCACCCAGCACTGGGAGGGGCAGGAGCGGGAGGAGGTCCGGAGCTACCAGCGGCTCAAGGTCCTGGCTCCGGCCAGCGTGCTGCTCTACGCCGTGGTCATGAGCGTCTTTTCTTTTGACTGGGCCATGTCCCTGGAGCCCCACTGGTTCTCCACCATCTTCGGGGCCTGGTTCTTCATGGGGGCCCTCTGGGGCGGGGTGGCGGCCAGCGCCTGGGTCACGGTCTATGCCAAGAGAAGAGACCCCGACCTGAACAGGCTCATGGGGACCCAGCAGCTTCACGACCTGGGAAAGCTCGCATTCGCCTTCACCGTCTTCTGGGCCTATCTCTTCTTCTCCCAGTACCTGGTTATCTGGTACGGAAAGCTACCCTGGGAGCAGGCCTGGATCATCCACCGGGCCGAACCGCCCTGGGGGAATCTCTCGGTGCTGGCCTTCGTCCTCTGCTTTCTGGTTCCCTTTGCCGGGCTTCTGTCCATGAAGGCGAAGATCACCCCCTGGACGCTCCAGCTCTTTGCCACGGTGATCCTGGCGGGCCTCTGGCTGGAGCGGTACCTCATGGTGGTTCCGTCCATCCACGACGGAAACCCCACCATGACCGTGTCGGAACCTGCTATCGGGCTCCTCTTTCTGGGGCTGTTCCTCTGGAGTGTCCGCTGGTTCCTGAGCACCTTTCCGGCGGTTCAGGTCTGGCAGCCCATGTCCGAGCCCGAGTCGCTGGAGGCGGAGGTGCCGGCGGAAGCTTAACTGCGGCCCCCCATGAGGATCCCCATGACCTCCTGGTGCAGGATTCCGTTGGTGGAGATTCCCGACCCTCCGTCCACCCTGGCCATCCCCTCCCTGTCGGTGAAGACGCCCCCGGCCTCCCGCAGGATCGGTACGAAGGGGGCGGCGTCCCAGGGAGAAAGGATGGGATCCACCATGATCTCCGCCCGACCCGTGGCCACCAGGATGTGGCCATAGCAATCACCCCAGCTCCGGGCAAGGGAAGCCCGTCTCACCAGCTCCCGCCACCCCTCTGCCATGGGCCCCTCCAGCAGCTCTGCCGGGTCAGTGGTGAGGGCCGCCGCGGCGGAGATGTCGGAGACGGTGGAAACCCGGGTCGGAGCTCCATCCCGGAAGCACCCTTCACCGTTGGCTGCAGCTACGGTTTCCCCAAGCCCCGGGAAATGGGCCACGCCCACGGCCGGCTCTCCTCGGATCTCGATGCCGATGAGGACGCCGTATAGAGGAACGCCCCGCATGAAGGAACGGGTGCCGTCGATGGGGTCCAGGATCCAGCGGACCGGGGCACCGGGGTTGGACTCGCCGAACTCCTCCCCGAGAATTCCGTGGGTGGGATAGCGTCGGGTGATCCCTTCCCGGAGGAGGGTCTCGGCGGCACGGTCCGCAACTGTCACCGGCGTCCCGTCCCCCTTGGTCTCGGCCTTCAGCATGCCGCCGAAATGCTCCAGGGTCACGGCGCCGGCGGCC
This sequence comes from uncultured Gemmatimonadaceae bacterium, assembly GCA_964605505.1. Taxonomy (GTDB): domain Bacteria; phylum Gemmatimonadota; class Gemmatimonadetes; order Longimicrobiales; family Gaopeijiaceae; genus CAZSDD01. Next base: position 12,291 of record CAZSDD010000001.1, read on the forward strand.
CGGGCCAACTCCTGGGCCACGGAAAGAAGCTCCGGAAGGGTCGGGGTCTTTCCACTCATGGGTTCGTCAGCGGCCTTTCTGATCCCGGCCTCGCCTCACCTTGGCCTGGTACAGGTTGATGTCGGCGGCTTTCACCAGGTCTTCTCCCTGGAACATGTTGCTGGGATCGAACTCACCGATGCCGTAGCTCACCGTGACGCCGTACTGGGCCAGCTCCGGATCCTTCTTGAGCCGGTCCGCCACCCTCTCCGCCTGGAGGAGGGCGCCGTCGTGGCGGATCTCCGTGAGAACGGAGATGAACTCATCCCCGCCGTATCGGGCAGACAGGTTCATGGCCCGGGTCTCCCCCTGGAGCAGCCGGCCGAATCGCCGAAGAATCTTGTCCCCCACCACGTGGCCCAATCTGTCGTTGTGGGCCTTGAAATCGTCCAGGTCGAAGATGACCGCGCACACCGAGCGGCCCCGGCGGGCCGCCGCAATCTCCCGCTGCAAGTGGATGTCCAGGTGCCTGCGGTTGGGAAGTCCCGTCAGGGGGTCCGTCAGGGAGAGGGCCTGGATATCAGCGTGGAGCCGTGCATTGACCAGGGCCACGGAAGTCTGGCTCGCCAGTCGTTGAAGGAGGTCGATCTCTTCCTGGCCGATTCCCCCGGTTTCGAGCTTCCCGGCTGAGAGTCCTCCGGCCACCTCCCCGTCCAGGATCAAGGGCACCAGGGCCCCGGAACCGGCCTGGATGGTCCCTTTGAGCTCTTCGGGGATGAGCGAGCTCCGGGCCAGGTCGTCGATCACAAGGGGTTCACCCTTTCCTACCACCCGATCCAGGATTGTGTCCGTCATCTCCCAGGATGTGCCCTCCGGCAGCCCCAGCTTTCCCCCGGATGCGGCGACGCGGGCCCGCCGTTCCTGCAGCAGCCAGACCGTGGAGACATCGGCCCGGAGAAGCTCAATGACCGCGTCGATGACGGTCCGGAGGACCTCCTGGGCGTCAAGAGAGCTGCTGATGGCCCGGCCGATCTCTTCGATACGCTCGGCTTCCCGCCTCCGCTGGTCCAGCTCCGTCACGTGGCGGGCGTTGTTGATGGCCACCGCGGCCAGATCGGCGATGCCCTGAAGGAGCTCCAGGTCCTCTTCGCCATAGGCGTTCGGCTGATAGCTCTGAGTGGAGAGGGCTCCCACTACTTTTCCCTCGTAGAGGAGAGGGGCGGAGATGGCCGAGCGGGTGATCCCGCTCCTGTCGTCTCCGAGCACCATGAGAGAACGGTTCTTCACCCGGTCTTCCACGATGGCTCCCTGGCCGGTCCGCAGGACTTCGCTATCGGAGCCCCGGTAGGTGATGGCCACATTCCGTTCCAGCCCGTTGTCGGCATAGAACACAACTGTGGCCAGGTCCTTCTCCTTGTCGTAGAGGGAAACGTAGAAGCCGGCCACCTCCAGAACCCGGGCGCTTTCCTTGTAGATTGAGCGATAGAGGTGCTGGCAGCTGAGGGTTCTGGCCAGGTTGTGCCCGATATCCAGAAGCACCCGGTATCGGTCCTCGAGGCTGGAACGCACACTTGGGGTATCGGTTCGGATCATGCCAATCCCTGGATTGCCGGCTGGGGGGGAACAGCGCTTCCGGCCCGGGATGCCGGAGGCGAACCTGCCGATGCTTGCGAAACGTCCTATCTGAAAAGATAGGGATCCCAAGCCTCCTCAAACAACGATTGTTGTTCGAGGACCGAATCGACCGATCCAGAGGACGCTGCGTTGTACCTCCCTGGCCTCTCCCCCTCAAGACCCTTCCTGGTCGCCCGGGGAGCGATCCAGGTAGGCCGACACCTCGAAGCCCATGGCCCTGAAGATCCCCGCTTCCTGGTTGTCGGGATGGGCCCGGCCCAGGACCGTGCGGATGACACGGAGAATGGCCTCCGGCTGCCTGGCCTTGAAGAACCCGATCCGGTCCAGGGCCTGTTCCAGGGCCCGGTAGGTCTGCTCCATTTCCGCCACGGTAGCGGGCCGGGTGGATCGCTTTCCTCTCGGAAGGGGCCCCGTTCCGCTTCCGGCGGCCAGGAAGACCTCATAGGCGAGGAGAAGTGCGGCTTGAGCCAGGTTGATGCTGGAGTAATCCGGATCGGTGGGGATGATGGCCACAGCGTGGCAGAGGTCCAGCCCCTCGTTTTCCAGCCCCCTGTCTTCCCTTCCGAAGAGGAGGGCAACCTTCCCCTCCCCGGCGTTCTCCACGATGGCAGGGGCCAGCTCCCTGGGCCGCCCGTAGTTGCGCTGGGCCGTCCTGGACCTGGCCGTCGTGCCCACCACGAATGTGATGTCGGCCAGAGCCTCCGGGAGGGACTCGAAGATCCGGGCGTTGTCCACCACGTCCTGCGTGCGATGCGCGATGCCCCCGATGCGCCAGGCGTCGAACTCGTCGGGGTTCACAAGGCGGAGATGCCGGAGGCCCATGTTCTTCATGGCCCGAACCACCCCGGCGATGTTCACGAGATTCTGGGGATGATCCAGGACCACCACGACATTGTCCAGAAGCGGAGAGGTCATTCTGCGGAAGAGCGTGAAGGTTCGGTTTGGTCTTCGCCCACGGCGGAGGCCCTGGGATTCGGCAGAGTCAGGGCCACCAGGAGGGCCGCGCCGGCCACCCAGGCCCCTCCAAGATAAGGCCATTCGATCCCACGGAGGTCATAGACCACGCCCGCCAGGGTGGGGCCCACGATGCGGGCCAGGGAGCCCACGCTCTGCCCGACGCCCAGAACGCTTCCCTGGAGCTGGGGCGGGGCCACCCGACTCAGGAGGCTGACGATGCTGGGGAGAGTGCCCCCGAAGCCCACGGCCAGGAGCGCAAGACCCAGCAGCAGGACTCCCATGGAGTGGGCGAAGGCGATGGCCAGGAGTCCGGCGATGAACGGGACCCCGGAAAGCTGAATGAGGCGCGTTTCCCCGAGGAGGGGAACCAGGCGCCGGACCAGCCCTCCCTGCATGATGGCCGACACGACTCCCAGGAACGCGAACAGGTAGCCCACGTGCCGCTCGCCCAGTTCGAATCGAATGGAGCTGAAGAGAGGGAAAGTGGGCTGCATGGCCGCGAAAGCCATGGTAAAGAGAAAGGAGAGGAGAAGAATACGGGCAGTCAGGGGGCTTGAAAGGGCGATGCGGAAGTCCCGCAGCCTGGCCGGGGCGAGTCTCCGGTCCCGCTCCTCCCGCTCCGCCCCGGAGAGGGATTCGGGGAGGTAGAAGAAGGCCAGGACCCCGTTTCCGAAGCACAGGGCTGCCGCAGCCAGCCCCGGGGCCTCGGGGGCGATGGGGGCAAGGATGCCCCCCAGGGCCGGTCCGAAGATGAATCCCAGGCCGAAGGCCGCCCCGATGAGCCCCAGGTTGCCGGCCCGTTTCTCCGGCGGGGTGATGTCGGCGATGTAGGCCTGGGCCACCGGCACAGTGGCGCCCCCGATACCGGCCATGATCCTGGAAAGAAAAAGAACGGTCAGGGTGTCGGCATAGGCAAAAACCACGTAGGAAGCGGCGGACCCCATGAGTCCCAGGAGAAGGATGGGACGCCGCCCCACCCGGTCCGACAGGCGTCCCCAGATGGGAGCCAGGAAGAGCTGTGCGATGGAATAGACGGTGATGAGGAGACCCACCTGGGTCCCGGAGGCGCCGAATCGATCCGCATAGAAGGGGAGGAGAGGAAGAACGATCCCGAACCCCACCAGGTCCAGGAAGACGGTGAGGAAGAGAATCCCGAGGCGTCCCCGGGTGGAGATTTGGCTCAGGAGTCGGGTCCTCCCGGGAGTTTTCGATCCTCATCGTCGTCCCGGCCGTCCGTCACCGAGGCCTTGAAGTTCCGGATCCCCTCGCCGACCCCCCTGGCGATCTGGGGGATCCGCTTCGCCCCGAAGAAGAAGATGACCAGGGCCAGGACCAGGAGGATTTCGCCGATGCCGAAGCTCATGAGCTTCCCGTCCTTGAGAGTGGAGCCAATGAAGATCCCCGCCGGCGCCCGTGGGCCGGGTCCCCCGGCGGGGTGAGAAGGCTCTCCTGCAGCCTTCTACCTAAGATGGCGATGCTGCCCCCACTTGAGAAGGTATGCCTCCGCTTACCGCAGCAGCGTCCGGGCGATGGTCTGAAGCTGCATGTTGGAAGTGCCCTCATAGATGGAACCGATCTTGGCGTCCCGGTAGAGCTTCTCCACCGGGTATTCCCGGGTGAAGCCGTATCCTCCGAAGAGATCCACCGCCGTGGATGCCGTCTTCTGGGCCATCTGGGAGGAGAGCAGCTTGGCCATGGCAGCCTGATGGACGAAGTCCTTCCCCTCATCCTTGAGCCGGGCGGCGTTGTACACCATGAGACGGGCCGCCTCGATGTCTGTGGCCATCTGGGCGATCTGGAACTGGACCCCCTGGAAGGCGCTGATGGGTTTCCCGAACTGCTCCCGCTCCTGGACGTACTTCACCGTGTGGTCCAGGGCGCCCTGGGCCAATCCCACCATCTGGGCCCCGATGCCGATGCGACCTTCGTTCAGTGTCTCGATGGCCGTCTTGTAGCCCTTCCCCACCACACCCAGGATGTTGGCTCCCGGAACCCTGGCGTTCTCGAAAATGAGCTCCGTGGTGGAAGAGGCCCGAATCCCCAGCTTGTCCTCCTTCTTTCCCACAGTGAAGCCCTCGGTGCCCTCCTCCACCATGAAGGCGGTGATGCCCTTGTACCCGGCTTCCGGATCCACGGTGGCGAAGACGATGAATAGTCCCGCCTCCTTCCCGTTTGTGATCCAGAGCTTCTGGCCGTCCAGGATCCAGTCGTCGCCATCCTGGCTGGCCTTGCATGTCAGGGCGAAGGCATCGGATCCGCTCCCGGCCTCGGAGAGGGCGTAGGCTCCAACCGTGTCGGAGGCAAGCCGGGGGAGGAATGTGTCCTTGATGTGATCCGATCCCCATCGAAGCAGGGCGTTGATGACCAGGGTGTTCTGAACGTCAACCAGGACCCCCACCGACGGATCCACCCGGGAGAGCTCCTCCACCACCAGGATGGAGGTGAAGAAGGTGGACCCCGTCCCTCCGTACTTTTCCGGGATCTCGATGGCCATGAGGCCCATCTCGAAGAGTTGCGGAATCAGCTCCTGGTCCAGGGCCTGATTCCGGTCCATGGCGGTGACTCTGGGGGCCACCTCGCTTTCGGCGAAGTCCCGGACGGCCTCACGGAACATGTTCTCTTCGTCGGACAGGGAGGTCAGGGCCGGGTGGCTTGCATTTCGGTCGGACATGGGGAAACACCTCTCGGGAAAGTCAGGAGCTTCGGGCCGACGCCCAGGCCCTTAGCTCTGACGGGACAGGAATTCGGGAGCGGAGGTTCTGGATCTCTGTCGGGTCAAGGGATCCCTCCTCCGTGACGATCTCGGTGATGAGGTCCAGGGGGATGACTTCGAAGTACCGGTTCCAGATCCGGATGCCTTGGCGACCTTTCCACACCTCGTCCTCCGGGCGGTCATCAGCGATGGTCTGCGGAAACCCGGGGGGCAGAAGCTTGGTCCCGCCCAGAAGGACATAGATGGGGACGCCGGCCTCCCTGGCCGCCAGGGCCAGAGGCAGGCTCCCCACCTTGTTCACCACCCCTCGGTCTCCCAGGGAGTCGGCCCCCAGGAAGACCAGATCGGCCTCCCGGGCCAGGGTTCCGGCGGCGGCGTCTACCGCGAAGGTGACCTCGAGACCGGCCCTGGCGAGTTCCCGGGCCAGGCGCTGTCCTTCGGAGATGGGCCGGGCCTCGAGGCAGATGACATGGACGTGCCTCTCGGGCCCGAAGCGGGTCAGGGCCGATGCCACGGTCGAGGAAAAGGAGAGGGTCAGGACGCTGGCGTTTCGCGAGAGCAGGGCTCCGGCCCGGTCCGCCACCCGCCTGGCCGACAGGTCCAGCCCCTCTTTGAAAGAAGAGAGGGCATCCAGGACCCGGGTTCTGGACTCCGCCAACTCCAGGTCGGGGTCCGCGGCCTCCAGGACGTTGGAGGTCATCGTCACAAGGGGCGCCATGGCAGGCTGGGCCTCCAGGATCCTGATGCAGAGGTTGGCCAGCATCTCCCTGAGTTGGTCCGTATCCTGCGCCGCACTCCGGTGGACGGCCCGCCGCACCACATCGGCGGCTGTGCGTCCGATGACGGAAGCGCCACTGACCACATCGGCCCGGAGGGGGGCCACCAGGGCGTCGATCTCCAAGACCTACCCCCTTTCTCGATCTGGAAGTGCGAAGAACCTCTGAGGATCCTCAGGTCTGGCACGGATCTGGCGACAGGCCCATACCGGCAAAAGTATCCCAGCCGACGGGGCTGGGAAAGCCGGGAAGGGGCCCACGGGCCCCGGGAAGACCCCCACGGAGGCCCTGCTACCTTGACGCCCCCGGAAAACGGCTTCTATTGTCCACAGTCTAGGTCATCGAATATCCCCATGGAGGAACCATGTCAGAGATTCCCGAGGGCTTTCTTTACACCGAAGAGCACGAGTATCTCAAAGCTACCGACGAGGACGACGTCTACCTGGTGGGCGTGACGGATTACGCCCAGGGTGAGCTGGGAGACGTCGTGTTCATCGAGCTTCCGGAGCCCGGAGCCACTTTCGAGAAGATGGACGCCTTCGGCACCATCGAGGCCGTAAAGGCAGTCAGCGACCTCTATTGCCCGGTGAAGGCCGAGATCGTGGAGGTCAACGCTGCCCTCGATGACGAGCCCGCCGTCGTGAACAGTGATCCCTACGGGGACGGTTGGATGATCAAGATCCGGGTGCTGGACACCTCGGACCTGGACGGCCTCATGGACGCAGCGGGCTACGCGTCCCACGTCGGGGACTGACAGACCCTCCACGGCCCCGGCGGCTGGGGCCGGACGCACAATCCATTTCCTGCCCGCCGCCGGGTCTCCCGTGGGGCCCCGGGGGACCTTTGTCCTGTGTCTGAATATTTGTCATAGCTGGCAGGAGGGCTTCGGGGGCATGACCTCCGACCCTCCGATCCGGCGCTCCCGGCCACCTCCGGCTGGGGGCCCTTTGCCGGCGGAAACGATGGAATCACCGCCATGTCACTTTTCATAGATCCCAAGAGCGATTTCCCCCGCCGTCACATCGGACCCGGAACAGAGGAAGCCCAGGAGATGCTGGAGTTCCTCGGCTACACCGATATCGACGGTCTCATCGACGACACGCTGCCGCCGTCCATTCGCCTGAACCGGGCCCTGGACCTCCCGGAGGCCGTTCCGGAGCACATCCTGTTGGAGGAAATCCGGGAGATCGCCGGCCAGAACAAGGTCTTTCGTTCCTACATCGGCCAGGGGTACTACGACACGGTGATCCCCGGGGTCATTCTGAGGAACATCCTGGAGAATCCTGGATGGTACACTCAGTACACCCCGTATCAGGCCGAGATTTCCCAGGGCCGCCTGGAAGCTCTTCTGAACTTCCAGACCATGGTCATGGACATGACGGGGCTGGAGATCGCCAATGCCTCACTTTTGGACGAGGGCACGGCGGCGGCGGAGGCCATGAGCCTCTTCCACGGAGAGACGAGGGGAAAGAAGAACACCTTCCTGGTCTCGGAGATGTGCCACCCCCAGACCATTGCCGTGGTTCGGACCCGGGCCGAGCCCCTGGGAATCACTGTGGTGGTGGGGGATCACGAGAGCTTCGAGATGGGAGAGGACGTCTTCGGGGTGCTCCTCCAGTATCCCGGCACCGACGGCCGGGTGGTGGACTACGGGGCGTTCGTGGAGAAGGTCCACGAAGCAGGGATATACGTGGTGGTGGCGGCGGACCTCATGAGCCTGGCCCTCCTCACCCCGCCGGGGGAATTCGGGGCCGATGCCGCCGTGGGGAACACGCAGCGCTTCGGTGTGCCCATGGGCTACGGCGGCCCCCACGCCGCCTACATGGCCACCCATGAGGACTTCAAGCGGAAGATCCCGGGACGCATCATCGGCGTCTCCATCGACGCCGACGGGAACCCGGCCCTTCGGATGGCCCTCCAGACCCGGGAGCAGCACATCCGCCGGGAGAAGGCCACGTCCAACATCTGCACCGCCCAGGTCCTCCTGGCCATCATGGCCGGGATGTATGCCGTCTACCACGGGCCCCAGGGAATCCGGGCCATCGCCCAGCGGATCCACAACCTGACGGGGATTCTGGCAGCGGGGTTGACCCGGATCGGCCACGAGGTGGTCCACGCCCACTTCTTCGATACCATCCGGGTGAAGCCCGCCGGGATGACGGCAGCCGAGGTTATGAAGGGGGCCCTGGACCGGGAGATCAATCTCCGGGACTTCGGCGACGGCACCGTGGGCATCGCCCTGGACGAGGGGGTCCTTCCGGATGATGTGGATGACCTCTTCGCCGTATTCGGCGGTGAGGGGAAGGTCTCGGCCCGGGATCTGGCCGAGGAAGGCGTGAAGGTGGAGTTTCCCGGGGCCCTGGTCCGGACCACCGACTACCTGACCCACCCCGTCTTCAACTCGTACCACTCCGAAACGGAGATGCTCCGGTACATCCACAAACTGGAGGTTCGGGACCTCTCCCTGAACACCAGCATGATCTCTCTGGGATCGTGCACCATGAAGCTCAACGCCACCACGGAGATGATTCCCATCACCTGGCCCGAGTTCACCCAGATCCATCCCTTCGCCCCGGTGGATCAGGCCCGGGGATACCAGCGGATCATCTCGGACCTGGAGAAGTGGCTGGAGGAGATCAGCGGGTTCACCGCCACCTCCATGATGCCCAACTCCGGAGCCAACGGCGAGTACACGGGCCTTCTGGTGATCCGGGCCTATCACCTGGATCACGGAAACGATCACAGGAGTGTCTGTCTGGTGCCGGCCTCGGCCCATGGCACCAACCCCGCCAGCGCGGTCATGGCCGGGATGAACGTGGTGGTGGTCAAGACCGACGATCAGGGCAACATCGACGTGGACGATCTGAAGGCCAAGGCCGAGAAGCACTCGGAGAAGCTGGCGGCCATCATGGTCACCTATCCCTCCACCCACGGCGTCTTCGAGTCCCGGATCAGGGAAGTCACGGAGATCATCCACCAGCACGGCGGCCTGGTCTACCTGGACGGGGCAAACCTGAACGCCCAGGTGGGACTGGCCCGGCCCGGAGACTACGGTGCCGACGTGTGCCACTTCAACCTCCACAAGACCTTCGCCATCCCCCACGGCGGCGGTGGCCCGGGGATGGGCCCCATCTCCGCCAACGAAAAGCTGGCCCCGTACCTGCCCACCCATCCGGTGGTGAAGGTGGGGGGCGAGAAGGGCACCGGGCCCGTGAGCGCGGGGCCGTGGGGAAGCCCCAGCATCCTCCCCATCTCCTGGAGCTACATCCGCCTCCTGGGGGCTGACGGCCTGAAAAAGGCCAGCGAGGCGGCCATCCTCAACGCCAACTACCTGGGCACCAAGCTGGAAGAGCACTATCCGATCCTGTACCACGGGGAGAAGGGGCGGGTCGCCCACGAGTTCATCCTGGACCTGCGGCCCCTGAGGAAGAACTCCGGCGTCACGGACGAGGACGTGGCCAAGCGGCTCATGGACTTCGGCTTCCACTCCCCCACCCAGTCCTTCCCGGTTGCGGGGACTCTCATGGTGGAGCCAACGGAGAGCGAGTCCAGGTACGAGCTGGATCGCTTCTGCACCGCCATGGCAACCATCCGGGAGGAGATCGCCGAGGTGGAGAGGGGAGTGGCGGACCCGGAGGACAACCTGTTGAAGAACGCCCCTCACACTTCGGGGATGGCCACCGCCGACGAATGGGCCCACCCCTATTCCCGGAGCAGGGCCGTATTCCCGGCTTCCTGGACCGTGGAGAGCAAGTTCTGGCCCCCGGTCCGGAGGGTGGACAACGCCTACGGGGACCGGAATCTGGTGGTCTGCGCCTGCATCCCGACGGAGGAATACGAGGAAGACTAGGACAGCCTCCCGGGACAGGCTCCTGGGAGCCTGATCGAGGAAGCAGGGATACCCAATCCAAGAGAAAAGGAGGAACGCCATGGCAAGCCTTCATTATCACGGCCATTCCACCTTCACCCTCACTACCGACGACGGTACGAAGATCGTCATCGATCCGTGGTTCGACGAGAACCCCATGAGTGACGTGAAGACGGAGGACGTCGAAGACGTGGACTTCATCCTTTGCACCCACGGACACTTCGACCATTTCACTGACGCCATTCCTCTCGCCAAGCGGACAGGCGCCACCCTGGTTTCCACCTTTGAAGTGGTGAGCTTCGCCCAGAGCAAGGGTGTGGAGAACGTGCACCCCATGAGCATCGGGGGAGGGTTCGAGTTCCCCTTCGGGTATGTCAAGATGACTCCCGCCGTCCATGGGGGGCAGGTGGCGGGGGACGACTCGGGTGCGTACACCACCGTTCCGGGAGGCTTCTGGATGAACCTGGACGGGAAACGCCTCTACCACGCCGGGGACACCGCCCTCGTCATGGACATGCAGCTCCTGAGGGGGAAGGTGGATCTGGCCCTCCTCCCCATCGGGGACAACTTCACCATGGGGCCGGAGGACGCCGTCCAGGCCATCGATTTCATCCGGCCCAAGGTGGTGATCCCCATCCACTACAACACCTTCGACCTCATCAAGCAGGATCCGGAGGCCTTCAAGGAGAAGGTGGGCAGCCTCTCCAGGGTGGAGGTTGTCCAGCCCGGGGAGGTCTTCGACTTCTGAGGGGCGCCCCGGCTGGAAACCGGCGTCACCCCCCTGGTGACGCGCTCTCTGGCGCCGGCCCGGACCATGCTTGACTGGCGGATCATCCGGGATCCTCCCCTTCCGGGGCACCGGAACATGGCCAGGGATCACGCCCTGGCCCGGGAGCTTCCGGAGGGGGAAGGGGTCCTTCGCCTGTATTCCTGGGACCCGCCAGGCATCTCCTTCGGAAGGAATGAGCCCTCCAGCGGTCGTTACGACCTGGCCAGGGCTCTGGAGGAGGGTGTCACCTTTGTCCGGCGGCCCACCGGGGGCCGGGCCGTCCTCCACCATGGCGAGCTTACCTACGCCCTGGTCTTTCCCGCCAGGGCCATGGGGGGGTTGAAGGCGGCCTACCATCTCATCAACCAGGGGCTTCTGGCCGGCATCCAGGGTCTGGGGGCGGCGGCGGAGCTGGCGAGCCCCTCCGGGCCCAGCCTCCCTCCTGACGCAGGTCCTTGCTTCCGGCAGCCGGCCCGGGGCGAGGTGACGGCCCAGGGAAGGAAGCTCATCGGGAGTGCTCAGGTCCGGATGGGAGCTGCCGTCCTCCAGCACGGGTCCATCATCCTGGACGGAGACCAGAGCCTTCTCCGGGTTCTCCGGGGGGGTTGCGAGGAGGTTCCGCCGCCGGCCACCCTGAAGGGCCTCCTGGGGTTCGTGCCGAGGATGGAAGCCCTGGGTGAATCCCTCCAGGATGGATTGACCCGGACCCTGGGGGGAACCTGGAAGAAGGACTCCTGGAGGAATTCCGAAATGTTGGCGTCCGAAGAGCTGGAGGCCCACTATTCTGACGCCGACTGGACCTGGCGTTTATGATCTGACGCCCATGGCCGCCGGAGGGTCTCCGGGGCGGATCGCGGAATCCCCGGATCCCGAGGCCCTGTCTCCGGCGCAGGATCTCCTGAGGAAGAAGACATTGGATATGAACGCCTCCCATCCCATTCCCGCTGCCCTTCTTCTACTATCCGCCGCCCTGGGCGGCTGCGGCTCGGAGCAAGGAGGAGAGCGTGCGGAGGCCACGAGGGCCTTCTGCGATCCGGTCCTGGCCAGGGTGGACTCCTTCATGGCGTCCTTTCCGGAACAAGACACCGCCTCGAACCGGTACGGGGGGACCGCCGTCCTCGCCACCGTCTCGGAGCTGAACGTGGGAATGAACGGCTTCGCCCCTATCGAGACCGGAGCCTCCCAGCATCAGATGTTCGTGAACCTCATGACCCTTATCCAGTATGACGAGGCCCTGGAGCCGGTCCCCTACCTGGCCGAGTCCTGGGATGTGGATCCCGGCCTCACCCACGTCACCTTCCACCTCCGGGACGACGTCTTCTGGCACGACGGGGTGCGGACCACGGCCCAGGACGTGGCCTTCACCTTTCTCCGGGCCTCCGATCCGGAGACGGGATACCCGAACGCCGCGTTCTTCCACTACTACCTTCCCGGAGAGGAAGGTGTGGATGTGTTGGATTCCCTGACAGTCCGGTTCAACCTGGAGCGGCCCCACGCCGATTTCATGGATCCCTGGCGGACGGTGGCCATCATGCCGGAGCACCTCCTGGGAGGCGTCCCGGCGGGAGAGCTCATCCGGCATCCCTTCGGCACGGTTTGCCCGGTGGGGAACGGACCGTTCCGCTTTGTGGCCCACGATCCCGGGGACCGGTGGGTCTTTCAGGCCAACCCGGCCTTTCCCGAGGCCCTGGGGGGACGGCCCTACCTGGACCGGTATGTATACCGGACCATCACGGAGAACTCCACTCTGCTGGCGGAGCTGCTGACCGGGGGCATCGACGGCTACATCAGCCTGTTGCCGGAGCATGCCCGGGAGGTTCGGCGGCGGGAGGGCGTCAGGGTGGCTTCCTTTCCCTACCGTTCCGTCTTCTTTGCCGCTTGGAACGTCCGGCTGCCAAAGCTGGCGGATTCCCGGGTTCGCCGGGCCCTGACGCTGGGGCTCAACCGCCGGCAGATCCTGGAGGGAGTCCGTTACGGAGCCGGAGAGGTAGCCAACACCGGGGTCCCCAGGACCCATTGGGCCCATGATCCGACCCTGGCCGACTCCCTGCGCTACGACCCGGCCCGGTCCCGAATCCTTCTGGAGGAGGCCGGATGGGTGGACCGCGACGGGGACGGCATACGGGAAAACGCCGGGGGGGAGCCCCTGGAGCTGGAGCTCCTCTTCAATCCCAACCAGGAGCGGCAGGAGGTGGCGGAGATCATGCAGGCCCAACTCCGGGAGGTGGGAGTGGATCTCCGGCTCCGCCTGGCCGAGATGTCGGCCCTTGTGGAGGCCATCACCTCACCCGAGCGGAGCTTCGAGGGGTTCCTGATTTCCTGGGAGGCCGAGTTCCGCCTGGACGAACGGGACCTCTTCCATTCTGAAGCAGTGGACGGGGCCTTTGCCTTCTCCGGCATTCAGGACCCGGAGCTGGACCGGTACCTGGATACCCTCCAACTCATCCCCGACCGGGAGGAGGCGAAGAGCCTGTGGCGGAGCTACCAGAACCGACTCGTCCAACTCCAACCCTTCACCTTCCTCTATTACCCGGACCGGCAGCACGGGCTGAGCATTCGTCTCCGGGATGTGGAGATGGACGTCCGGGGGGAGTGGCAGAACATCCGGGAGTGGTGGATCGCCCCGGAGGACCGGAAGGCCCCCTGAGGCAGGGAGCGGTGTGTTGATCCGGTACGCCCTTCGGCGGGCGCTGGAGGCGATTCCCATCCTCCTGGGAGTGGCCACCATCGTCTTCTTCATCCTGAGCCTGGCGCCGGGAGATCCCACCTCCGTCTACTTTGGCCCCGGCGTCTCTCCCGAGGCCATGGCGCAGCTCCGGCGGAACCTGGGGCTGGACGATCCCCTCCTTTTGCGGTACGGGCGGTGGCTGTGGGCCTTCCTCACGGGGGACTTCGGGTATTCCCTGGCGGCCGGCATGCCCGTCCGGGCCCGGCTGGCGGCGGCCCTTCCCAATACCCTGATTCTTGCATCCGGCGCCCTGGCCCTGGCCTTCCTGGCGGGAATCATCCTGGGGGTGGTGCAGGCCGTTCGCCAGCATACCCTCCTGGACTCCACCCTGAGCGCCGTGGCTCTCTTCTTCTACTCCATGCCCTCCTTCTGGCTGGCCATCATGCTGATCCTGATCTTCAGCGTGGGAGCCGGCAGCATGTGGGAGTGGCCCTTCAGCCTTCCGGCCTCGGGGATGACCGGCTCCGGCCATGATGTGCTGGGGCCGCTGGAGCAGCTGATGGACCGGATCAGGCACCTGGTTCTTCCCACACTCTCCCTCTTTCTGATCCTGGCCGCCGGTATCGCCCGATACGTGAGAGCCAGCATGCTGGAGGTGCTCCACCAGGACTACATCCGGACGGCCAGGGCAAAGGGCCTGCGGGAATCGGTCGTAATCCTGAGGCACGCCCTGAGGAACGCCCTGATCCCGGTGGTGAGCCTCTTCGGGCTCTACTTTCCCTTCCTCCTCAGCGGGACCGTGTTCGTGGAGTACGTCTTCGCCTGGCCGGGGATGGGAAAGCTCATGGTGGACTCCATTCTCATGAGGGACTATCCGGTGGTCCTGGCCGGGACGTTCATTTTCGGAGCCATGGTGGTGGCGGGGAATCTTCTGGCGGATCTTCTCTATGGGGTGGTGGATCCCCGGGTCAGGCAGGGGGCCGGGCATGGCTAGGCGTCGTTCAGGGGGGAGGGCAGTGGGATGACGGGGCATCGGCATCGCATCGGCTATGTCCTGCCGGGCCTTCCACAGCTGATTCAGGGGCGGCGTGTGGAGGGGGGCGGGGCCCTGGCCCTCTGGCTGGGGCTGATCTCGATCCTGGTATTCCGCTTTTCCAGGGTGGTGACCGCGGTATCCGGCGACCTTGACGAGCGGTTGGCCCTCCTGACCCTGTTCGTGGGCCTGGCGGGAGCCTGGGTGTGGTCGGCCCGGGACCTCCGTTGCCCGGTCCCGGAGGGGGAAGAGGCCCCTCCGGGTTCCGCCCGCCGACTCTGGAACCGATTCAAGGAGAACCGCCTGGCGGTTCTGGGGCTGGCGCTGGTGGTGTCCTTCTACCTGGCGGCCTTTCTGACCCCCTTTCTGACCCCCTTCGATCCCGCCCACCAGCCGGCCTTCCAGGGTGGGGACCCTTCCCTGAAGCTGAGTGGGCCCTCCAGCGCCCACCCCCTGGGAACGGACCATCTCTCCCGGGACATCCTCTCCAGGATCCTCCACGGGGCCAGGATCTCCCTGTCCATCGGCTTGCTGGCTGTGGCCATCAGCGTCAGCGTGGGGACCGTCCTGGGAGCCGTGGCCGGATATCTGGGAGGATGGGTGGACACGGTCATCATGCGCTTCGTGGACATGGTGCTGGCTTTTCCGCGGGTGGTCTTGCTCATCGCCCTGGTGGCCCTCTTCGACCCTTCCATCTTTCTCATCGTCACCGCTCTGGCCGTGACCCAGTGGCCGCCCAACACCAGAATCGTCCGGGGAGAGATCCTGAGCCTCCGGGAAAGGGAGTTCTCCGAGGCCGCCCGGGCCCTGGGCTTCTCCACCCCCAGGATCATCTTCCGGCATCTCCTTCCCAACGCCCTGGCTCCCATCATCGTGGCGGCCACCCTGGGCATCGGGAATACCATCGTGTTGGAAGCGGGCCTTTCCTTCCTGGGCCTGGGCATCCAGCCCCCCACCCCGTCGTGGGGCACCATGGTTTCCGACGGCCGGGACTACCTCCTGAACGCATGGTGGATCGCCACCTTCCCGGGGCTGGCCATCGTTCTGGTGGTGCTGGGCTTCAATCTGGTGGGAGACGGGGTCCGGGACGCCATGGATCCCCGGATGAACGAAAGGCGGGCTTCATGAGCCTGCTGGAGATTCGAGGTCTCAAGACCTACCTGGACACCTCCCGGGGCCTGGCCAGGGCCGTGGACGGGGTGGATCTGACGGTCCAGGAGGGAGAGGCCCTGGGGATCGTCGGGGAGTCGGGGTCGGGAAAATCACTTCTGGCTCTCTCCATCCCGGGCCTCCAGCCCCGGAGCAGGGAGAGCATCCAGCCCGGGAGCTCGGTGAGGTTCCGGGGCCGGGAGCTGGTGGGGGCCCCTCCGGGAGTCATGAGAAGAATCCGGGGCCGGGAAGTAGCCATGATCTTCCAGGAGCCCATGACCTCTTTGAATCCGGTCCACAGCGTGGGAAGCCAGATCGGCGAAGCCCTGACCCTCCACAAGGGATTGAAGGGGAGGGCCCGGGAGAAAGAGGTGCTGCGCCTCCTTCGTGAGGTGGGGATTTCGGAGGCCCGGCTCCGGGCCCGGGCCTACCCCCACCAGCTGTCCGGGGGCATGCGGCAGCGGGCCATGATCGCAATGGCCCTGGCCGGGGACCCTGCCCTCCTGGTGGCCGACGAGCCCACCACGGCCCTGGACGTGACGGTCCAGGCCCAGATCCTGGATCTTCTGGACCGGATCCGGGAAGACCGGGGGATGGCCCTCATCCTGATCTCCCACGATCTGAGGATGGTAGCCCGGATCTGCCGGAGGGTGCTGGTCATGTATGCCGGACGGATCGTCGAGTCCGGGGAGACCTCCACGGTCCTTTCCAGGCCGCGGCACCCGTACACAAGGGGGCTCCTGGGATCCCGTCTATCCATCAGGGATCGGAGGCAGAGCCTCCGGTCCATTCCGGGAGAAGTGCCCGAGGCCATCTCCTGGCCCCGGGGATGCCGGTTTCACCCCCGCTGTCCGGAAGTGGTGGCCCGATGCCGTGCGGAAGAGCCGGAGCCGACCGGAGCGGGGCCCGACGCCCCGGGGACGGGTCAGGCCGAGGCGCCGGAGGCCCATCTGGCTCGCTGCTGGTTCCCCTGGGAGGAGAGAAGATGAGCTCCCGCGCCGGGATTCCGCTTGTCTCCATCCGGGGGCTCCGGCATACCTTCCGGATCCGGGGGGAGAGAGGGGAACGGACCGAGGTGCAGGCCCTGAGGGGGGTGGACCTGGACCTGTTTCCCGGAGAGTGCCTGGCCCTGGTGGGTGAGTCCGGTGCCGGGAAGACCACTCTGGCCCGTGCCATTCTCCGTCTCGTCCAACCCACCGCAGGCAAGATCGTTTTCAAGGGACGGGACGTATCGACCTTTTCGCCGAAGCAGCTCAGGGGATTCCGCCGCGAAGCCCAGATCGTCTTCCAGGACCCCTTTGGCGCCCTGAATCCCAGGCTCCGAGCCGGGAGGATGCTGGAGGAAGTCCTGAAGGTCCACGGGCGTGGAGCCACACCGGCCGTTCGAAGGGAACGGGCCCTGGAGCTCCTGAGGATGGTGGGCCTTTCCCAGGACGCATTTCACCGGTTTCCCCACGAGTTCAGCGGAGGCCAGAGGCAGCGCCTGGGCATTGCCCGTGCCCTCTCGGTGGAGCCGGAGCTGCTGGTGCTGGACGAGCCGGTGTCGGCCCTGGACCTTTCGGTGCAGGCCCAGATCCTGAACCTTCTTCAGGAGCTCCAGGAGGCTCTGGGGCTGACCTGTCTCCTGGTGGCCCATGACCTCTCAGTGGTCAGACAGGTGGCGGACCGGGTGGGTGTCTTCTACCTGGGGGAAGTCGTGGCGGTGGGGCCGGCCATGGAGGTACTGGCGGAGCCCCTGCACCCCTACACCCGGGGGCTGCTGGCAGCGGCGAGCCCGACTGCCCTCCAGGGGAACGTTGGTGGGCATCCTCCCCTCCTCCCCGGGGATCCGCCCAGTCCTGTCGATCCCCCGAGGGGTTGTGCCCTTTTCCCTCGATGCCCCCATCCCTTGAAGGATGCAAAATGCCGGCAGGAGAATCCTCCTCTGGAGCGGGTGGGAAGGAATCGCCGAGCCGCCTGCTGGAAGCTGGGGGCACAGGTGGTTCGCCCTTGACACACCTGTCCCCCCTCTCCATCTTGGCAAGCCTTGTAAGGGTTCTACGTATCTACTCTTGGGTTCCAGGGTAGTTTTTGAATTTTTGGCCTGATGGCCGTCACGGCAGGAGGTCCTCTTGGTTGGCGTAATGAGAATCTACGGTGCACTGCTGCAGCTCCCGGGTATGGATCAGCCGGACTTGACCTGGCAGCAGCAAGTTGGCTTTATCTGGGACCAGACAGGCTTCATGCGCTGGCCCCTGGCCCTCTGTCTGGTGATCGGGATCCTGGTCATCATCTGGAAGTTCCTCTCCCTCATGGTGAAGAGCACCAGCACGAGGAAGGTCCTTCGGGATGTGGACGAGCTCCTGGCGGCCCAGCGCATCGACGAGGCTCTCGAGCTGACCCGGGAGTCCCAGTCCCCCGGCGCACGGGTCATCTATGCAGGGCTCGAGCGGCATGAGGAAGGGCAGGACCGGGTCATGAAGGCCATCGAGAACCAGGGGCTCATCGAGCTCTCCAAGCTCGAGCGAGGCCTGGTTGTCCTGGCAACGCTGACCAACATCGGTCCCCTCCTGGGCTTCCTCGGGACGGTGATCGGGATGATCATCGCATTCCAGTCCATCGAGGCCGCAGGTGAGGTCGAGGCCACCCTGGTTGCCGGAGGAATCAAGGTCGCTCTCCTGACGACGGCGGCGGGTCTGGCCATCGCCATCCCCATGAGCATCTTCCACAACTACTTCGTGTCTCGGATCGACAGCCTGGTCATCGACATGGAGGAGTCGGCCCAGAAGATGATCGACGCCCTCCACGCCATCGAGCGTGGCAGGCAGGCCGCGGCTTCCTAAGCCGTCGAAAAGATGTAGTGTGGAGGCCATCCTTGCCCGGGGTGGCCTCCTTTCTTTTTCTGTGGGAAATATTTACCCTCCGTCCGATTTTTTGAAACGCCATGCTCCTCAACGTCCTCTGTCTGTTGACGGTCTTCACTTCCCTCCAGGGTCCGGCGTCGGGATCCGGGATGGAAAACCAATGGGAGGGGGTGGCCCTCCCGTCGGACTCCCTTCTTCAGGCAGTCCGGGAGGAGTATGCGGCCGGCCGGTACTGGCGCGGGGTTCAGCTGCTTCGGGCTGCCCTCCCGGGGGACGCCGGTGCCGACCGGGAAACCCTGCTCCTTCTGGCGGAAGGGGAGGCCGGGTGGGGGAACTGGAAGGGGGTTCGGGATCTCCTGGAGGAACCTCTGGCGTCGGGGACCCTGCCGGCTGCGGAGCCCTGGTACCTTCTGGGCCGGAGCCTGGAGGAGCTGGGCGCCTGGGAAGGAGCGGCGGAAGCCTATGAGGCGTTCCTGGCCGGTGCCGCCGGTGAGGAGGGATCGGAGGATCGCTTGAAGAGAGTGCGGGCGGCCCGTGGGCGCCTGGCCAGGGCCCTGGCCAGGCTGGGCCGGTTCCAGGAGGCGGAGGAGGTGTTTCTATGGATCCGACGTGAGGACCCGAAGCTGGGTGGATGGGTGGCGCTGGAGGTGGCCCGTCTGGCGGCCGCCCAGGGGGCCACGAAGGCCACCAGGGTCTTTCTCTCGGCGGTGCCGCAGGAGGAGGTCCGGGAGGAGGGTCGTGAGCTGCCGGCCCGGTCCCTTCTGGCCGCAGGTGACTCCGCAGGGGCAGAGGCGGCCTTCTGGAGCGCTCTTCCGGGACTGCCGTCGGCTTCCCGCCGGGCAGGAGCCTGGAACGAAATCGGACGCCTCCGGCTGGCGAAGGGGGACTCTTCCGGGGCGAGGGGGGCTTTCCACCAGGTCCTGGATCAGGGAGTGAGCGGCCCGGTGGGAGTGGAAGCCGCCTCGGCTCTCCTGATGCTGGGACTGGATTCGGTGAGGGTGGCGCGGCGGAGCGCGGAGCTCCTGGCCGGTGCCGGCCGGGCCGGGGACGCCCTGCGGGCATGGCGGATCTATGAGACCCTGGAGCCCGTGGAGGCCCCTCCCGAGGTGTCCCTGGCCGTGGCCAGGCTCCATCTCCGCCTGGGTGATCCGGGGCGGGCCCTGGAGAGGCTCGCGCCCCTTCTGGATTCCCGGATGCCGGAGGTGGGGACGGTGGCACTGGCCCTCCAGGTGGAGGCCCTCCGTGCCCAGGGCCGTGGGGCAGATGCCCGGAAAGTCCAGGATACCCTGGTGGCTCGCTTCCCCACGCATCCCGGGGCGGTGGAGATCCTCTTTCTGAGGGCTGATGCCCTCCAGGACAGGGGCGACATCCCCGGGGCCCTGGAAGGGTTCCAGGCCGCCGTGTCGTTGGCCCCCGCCCAGAACCTGGCGGGCCAGGCCAGGATGCGCATGGGGCAGATCCATCTTACCCGGGGACGCCTGGAGGAAGCCTCCCGGGTGTATCAGGAATACATGTCGGACTTTCCGGAGGGGAGGCGTTGGGACGAAGCGGCGTTCTGGGCGGGTCGGTCCCTTCTGGAGCTCGGAAAGGCGGAAGAGGCGAAGGATATCCTGGATGACCTCAAAGCCAGGTTCCCCCTCTCCTACTACACCTTTCATGCCGGAGCCCTCCTGGGGGAGCGTTACGCGCCGGACATTTCCGCCCCCGCCACTCTCCTTACCGCACCCGATTATCTCGTGGAGGGGCTCAGCCGGGTGGACCTCCTCCTGGAGGGGGGATTTCAGGAAGGAGCTTCCCGGGAGGTGGCGAACCTGACGCAGCTGGTTCGAGGGCAGGAACTGCCTGAAGACCGGAAGGACCACCTGGTTTGCCTGGCCTGGGAGCTGAACCAGCGAGGCCTCACCCGGGAGGGGATCAACCTGGGATGGGAGGCTTTCCGGCTGGAGGGTGAATGGGACCGAAATCTCCTGGCGGCGATCTATCCCTTTCCCTACCGGGAAATGGTCTTCCGGAGCGCCCATGAGTCCGGGTTGGACCCATTCCTCATGGCCGGACTCATGCGGCAGGAATCGGCTTTCTGGGTCCGGGCCGTCTCCACGGCCGACGCCAGGGGGCTCATGCAGCTCCTTCCCACAACCGGAGCCGAGCTTGCCCGGGTCCGGGGACCCCGGCCCTTCAACGCCGACATGCACCTCTTTCGCCCGGAAGTGAACGTGTATCTGGGAATGGCCTTCTTCTCGGATCTCAGGAGGCGGTTCGGGGAAGATCTCTCGATCCTTCTCTCGGCCTACAATGCGGGCCCCACCCGGGCTCGCCGCTGGCGCGAGTTCCCCGAGGCCGGGGACCTGCCCCGCTTTGTGGAACGGATCCCCTTCGCTGAGACCCGCGGCTACGTGAAAAACGTCCTTCGGAATCGGGAGATCTATGCATGGCTGTACGGGGGTGGCGCCCATGGTTGACGTGCCCCCGAAGAAGGCGCCGCGCCTCTTCCTCATCGATGCCTATGCCCTTATCTACCGGGCGTTCTTCGCCTTCATCAACCGGCCTCTCACCAACTCCCGGGGAGAGAACACCTCGGCCCCCTTCGGCTTCGCCAACTTCCTCATTTCCATCCGGGAGGACCATCAACCCGACTATCTGGCTGTGGTCTTCGATAAAGGCACGAGCCAGCGTGAAGAGATGTACCCCGAATACAAGGCCACCCGGGAAAAGATGCCCGACGAGCTGGAGGCGAGCCTTCCCAGGATCTTCGAGCTGGTGGAGGGTTTCCACGACGAGGCCGTGGCCGTGGAGGGGTACGAGGCCGATGACGTCATCGGAACGCTGGCCGTGAAGGCAAGGGACGCCGGCCTGGAGGCCGTCATCGTCTCCGGGGACAAGGACCTCTATCAGCTGGTGGGTCCCGGCATCCATCTCCTGAATCCGGGCCGGGGCGGCCCCACCGGGGTGGAGGCGGAGTGGGTGGATGAGACGAACGCCCACGAAAAATTCGGCATCCCGCCGGAGCGCATCGCCGACTATCTGGCCCTGGTGGGGGATACCTCGGACAATGTGCCCGGGGCACCGGGAGTGGGGCCAAAGACGGCGTTGAAGCTTCTGGACGCCTTCGGCGACCTGGAGGGGGCCCTGGCCCGGGCGGAGGAGATCAAAGGCAAACGGGCCCGGGAAGCCCTCATCGAGAAGGCCGAGCAGGTACGGCTCTCCAGGCGGCTGGTGACCATCCAGACGGACGTGCCCGTGGAGTTGGATCTGGAGCGCCTGAAGGTCAGGGATCCGGACCGGGAGCGACTGCGGCAGCTCTTCGTGGACCTGGAGTTCAGGCGCCTGGCGGAGAAGTTTACCGGGCCCGGAGTGGGAGAGGGAGAAGAGGCACGGGAGGAGGCGAGGCCTGAAGAGTCCTCCCGAACCTACACCCTGGTGGCGGAGGTAGGGGAGGTGGAGGCCCTGGTGAACAGGATCCGGGAGGCGAAATCCGTATCGGTGGATACGGAGACCACCAGCCGGCAGGCCACCCGGGCGGAGCTGGTGGGGATCTCCCTTTCGGTGAAGCCCGGAGAGGCCTACTACCTGCCCCTGAGGCACCGGAGGACGGGGGAGCTGGCCCTGGACGATGACGGGGGCGGGTCTCCAGGCAACCTTCCTCCCCTCTCGTCCCCCGAAATGGCTCCCCTGGTGGCAGTCCTCCAGGATCCTCTGGTGCAGAAGATCGGGCAGAACCTGAAGTACGACCTGATCGTCCTTGAGGGGGCCGGTATCAAGCTCCAGGGCATGGCGTTCGACACCATGGTGGCCTCATACGTTCTGGACCCCAATCGCCGCGCCCACGGCCTGGATGCGCTGGCCGTGGCTCTTCTTGGCCACAGGATGATCTCCTATGAGGACGTGGCCGGTAAGGGGAAGGCCCAACTCTCCTTCGACGAAGTGCCCCTGGACCAGGCTCGGGAGTACGCCTGTGAGGACGCAGACTACACCCTTCGGCTGAAGAAGCTATTCGAGCCCCAGCTCAGGGAGCAGAAGCTGGAGAAGCTCTTCCAGGAGCTGGAGATGCCTCTGGTACGGGTCCTGGCTCGAATGGAGGCCAACGGGATCCGGATCGACGTTCCCTTCTTTCACGAGATGAACCGGAGGCTGGAAGGGGACCTGGAGGCTCTGAGGTCGGACATCCTGGGCCTGGCCGGCGTGGAGTTCAACCTCAATTCCACGCAGCAGCTCCGGGAGATCCTCTTCGAGAAGTTGGAGCTTCCGGTCATCAAGAAGACCAAGACGGGGCCCTCTACCGACGCCTCGGTCCTGGAGGAGCTGGCGGCCATGGGTCACGAGCTCCCGGTGCAGCTCCTGGCCTACCGGTCCCTGGAGAAGCTCCGGAACACCTACGTGGATGCCCTTCCCCGCCTGGTGAACCCGGAGACGGGGCGGATCCACACTTCCTTCAATCAGACCGTGGCTGCCACCGGACGTCTCTCCTCTTCGGACCCGAACCTCCAGAACATCCCCATCCGTACCGAGTTGGGAAGGGAGATCCGAAAAGGGTTTGTCCCGGAGGACGGAAAGGTCTTCTTCGGGGCCGACTACTCCCAGATCGAGCTCCGCATCCTGGCCCATTTTTCCGGGGATGACGCCTTCGTCCGGGCCTTCCGGGAAGGCATCGACGTCCACAGGCAGACGGCCTCCGTCATCTTCGGGGTGCCTCTGGAAGAGGTGACGCCGGAGATGCGTTCCAGAGCCAAGACCATCAACTTCGCCACCCTGTACGGACAGGGAGAGTTCTCCCTGGGCCGCCAACTGGGAATTTCCCGGGAAGAAGCCAGGGCCTTTATCCAGGAATACTTCCAGCGCTTCTCCGGAGTCCGGGCCTTTCTGGACGAGCAGGTGGAGCTGGCCAGGGATCGTGGCTATGTGGAAACCCTCAGCGGGCGCCGCCGCTACGTTCCGGAGATGCACGCCTCCAACTGGAACGTGCGTCAGTTCGGGGAGCGGGTGGCCCAGAACACGCCCATTCAGGGCACCGCGGCGGACCTGATCAAGGAGGCCATGATCCGGGTGCATCGGGCCCTGGAAGCCCGCTTCCCCCAGGCTCTCCTCCTTCTCCAGGTCCACGACGAGCTTCTCCTGGAGGCGCCGGAAGATCAGGTGGAAGAGGTGGGGGCCATGATGGTGGAGGAGATGGAAGGCGCTCTTTCCCTCAGCGTGCCCCTTTCAGTAGATCACGGGATCGGAAAGAGCTGGTACGACTGCAAGGGCTGACCCGCGTCGGAAATCCGTCCGGATCCGCCATGGGATAGCCCACCCCCGGCCATGACACTTCTCTCGTTCCTGCCCCGCCTCCCCTTTCCGGGAGGGGGGCGTCGACACACCGGAAAGGGAGGTGCCTCATGAGTCGGTCTGTGAACAAGATCATCCTGGTGGGCAATGTAGGGCAGGATCCCGACATCCAGGAGACAGGAAGCGGAACCAAGGTGGCCCATCTCTCCCTGGCGACGAACCGGAGGACCTCCGTCAGCGGGGACGAGGTCACAGAGCGGACGGACTGGCATCGCCTGACCCTCTGGAACCGCCTGGCCCAGTTTACCCAGGACTATGTCTCGAAGGGGGACCGGGTCTACGTGGAGGGCCGTGTGGAATATGACTCCTATGAGCGGGACGGGGTGACCATTCCCACGGCTGACGTGGTGGTCCGGGAGCTGGTGCTCCTGACCCCCAGAGCCGCTGCGGACGCGGCGGCGGATTGAGCCCGGGTGGGGGAGGGGGCTGAGCGGGTCAGAGCCAGACCCAGAAGTCGTGGTTCACCGAGAGGACCCATGCCCAGTCTCCCCCCTCTCCCAGTCCACGGGCCAGATCCAGCCTCAGGATGTCCCACCCCAGCCCCACTCCCAGGCCAAGGGAGGCCATGGAGGAGGATTCCTGCGCCGGGGGCCAGGGCTCCGGGAGTAGGGCGCCATGATAGGCAGTACCTCCTGCGGCGCCGAAGCTCCGAAGGCTCAGAAAGGGGGGAAGGAGCTGGTAGCCGGCCTCGGCCCGGAAAAGCCAGTATCGGTCCGCCACCCGAGAGCGGAAGGCATATCCGGGAACGGTCATACGGCCCCCAAGAAGATAGAGGGCCTGTCGGGGAGGGTCTCCCAGGAGGGCGCCGCCGGAGAGGTCTCCGTCGAACTCCAACCCCCTGGCGAGCCAGCGCCTGCGGAATTTGAGGGAACCGGCGAAGCTGCCGAATCCTTTACTCCGGAAGCTTCCGAAAAGGCCTTCCGTCTCCACCGTGAGACCCGGGAGAGGAGTCGGAAGGTCGATCCGTCCCGCCATGGACTTCCAGGTCCCCTGCTCCACCGGAAAGACGGGCCGGAAGCCGGAAGCGGACGGATCCGGGGAGATGACGTTCCTGGGACGGCTGTGATCTTCCCATCGAGCCTCGAAGCCCACGGAACGTTCCTCCCCAAGTTTCCACCGGTGGGTCAATCGGCCCCCGGTGGCGAAGACCAGGTCCGTGTAGTCCTGGTCTCTCAGGAGGGTGGACAGGGAGTTCAAGACGCCGCTGATGGCCGGCTCCGGCCCCATGTCCACGGGACGATTCCAGAACCCCGCGATCCGGCTCTCCGGACGCCGCTCCCCTCCGGAGAAGCTCAGGCTCATGGAGGGTCGCTCCCTCCCCAGGGACATGCCGCCGTGGCCGGATACCGAGAGCCACGGCCGGATCCCGTATGAAGCTCCAGAACCGAGGAAGAGCCCCTCGGCCCGATTGTACCGAAGACCGGAGGAGACGACCGGGGAAGGGAGGTGCAGGCGGAGCTTTCTGAGGCCGCTGAGGTATCGGTCGCGGGCCAAGCCCAGCGCCAGGGCCTGGATCTCCTCCATCTCCGGAGGGGCAGTGAGTCCCTCCGTGTCCAGGTGCTCGTGGAGGCCTTCCTCGAAGGGAAAAGCTCTTCGCTGCTCCTCGGGAAGGGCGGTAATGGTGGGTCCCTGAAAGAGACCCTGGGGGAGCGTGGGATTGATCTCGTATTCCCCCACCTCGAACCACCCCTTGATGATGGTCCCGGCGGGGATGTCCAGCCAGGGCACCTCCCTCCGGATCTCCAGCTGTTGCCGGTAGGGCAGCCAGAATCTCCCGTTCCACAGACCGTTCTCCAGGGAGATGCGGATATGATCCAGGTATGGATCCTCGTAGGAGGCCGGGGTGAAGGTGAAGCTCATGCGGACGATGGCCCGGGTATCCCGGTCCAGAAATACACTACCGATAAACCCGGGGATGTCGGGATTTCTGGGGCGAACCTGGATTTCATAGACCCGAACGTCCTGGAGGGCGCCTGGGAGGGAAAGGGTGATGGAGTCGGTCAACAGGAAGTCGTAGAACTCCTCTGCCCGGGGCGCCACCGGATGGAGGACCGCCTCCACCTCGTCTCCGTCTCCGATGCGGATCAGATCCCCGAACTCGTCCTGGACCACCACCAGGTGATCCAGGTGATAATGGATGTCGGTGGGAAGGCTCTCCTCGTCTCGCAGGCCGACGATCCGCTGCCGGGTCCGGTCCGGGGCCTGCCAGTAGACCTCCAGCGCGATCTGGTCCGTCTTGACGAGAATCCGCTCTCCTGTGTCTTCCCGGTGCAGAAAGAAGTGGACGTAGCCCCGGGCCTGGGACGAGTAGGAACGGAATTCAGGGTCCCGGGCGATTCCATGACGGACCCGGCGGGCGTCCTGGACCATATCCAGCACTCTGGCGTCGTTCCATCCCTGGCCCCGGGCCGTGGAGGAGGGGATGAGGAAGAGGAGGCAGGCCAGAAGGAGGAAAAAAGCCCCGCCCTTCAGAAGGCGGGGCCCATTCCCTCCCATTTCGCCACAGAAGGGCTCAGTTGGCGGTCCAGAACCCGGAGAGGGACTCACCATGCGGGCTCTCCCTGAGCTTTTCGAAGGCCCGGTTCCGGATCTGGCGGATGCGCTCCCGTGTGACGCCCAGAAGAGAGCCGATCTCTTCCAGCGTACGCTCTTCGCCGTCATCCAGGCCATAGTAGAGGTAGAGGATCTTCCGCTCCCGCTCCGTGAGGTATTGCTCGAACATCTGCTCCAGATAGTCCCTCCGGGCGATGGCTTCCACGTCCTCTTCGATGTCACTGGCTTCCGCTCCGGAGAAGCGCTCCCCGAAGCTGGCGCTGTCCCGGTCGCTCCGGTCGATGGGCGCATCCAGGCTCAACTCGCTGGCGGCCACTCTTCGGAGGGCACGGATGGTCTCCACCGGTTCTTCCATCTCGCCGGCCAGCTCCTGGTCGGTGGGGGTACGACCGAGTTGCTGGGTCAACGCCGTGTTGGTCCGGGCCAGCTTTGCCAGATTGGAATTCTGGTTCAGGGGAATCCGGACAGAGCGTGTCTGCTCGGCCAGGGCCTGCAGGACCGTCTGACGGATCCACCAGACGGCGTAGCTGATGAATTTCACTCCCTTGTCGGGATCGAACTTCTTGACGGCTTTCAGCAATCCTTCATTTCCGATACACACCAGCTCCGCCAACCCCAGTCCCCGCCCCTGGTATTTTTTTACGTAGGAGATGACGAACCGGAGGTTTGCGGTCACGAGCCGTTCAGCGGCTTCCTTGTCGCCGGATCGGGCTCGACGGGCCAGAGCCCGCTCTTCAGCCGGGTCCTGGATGAGGGGGTATTTCTCGACGTCCTGCAGGTATTGATCGAAAGAATCCAGGCCTCGGGAAGTAGAAAACATCCGCTCTGCTATACCTCGCGATTGAAAAGATGACCATAGGAGGGAGGAAACGGATCTATGAACAACAAGCCCCCGGCGTCGCTTTCCCCATTCCAGCCCTGGGTCATCCACCAAACTGGAGAAGAAAAGCCCGTGAAATCTAGTTGAGTAACCGACCTAAGTCAAAGGTTCCTTTACCACTTATGAGATTCCACCTTTGAGGTGCTCTTTTGCAAGAAAAGTGCCGTCACGGATCCGTCGGATGCCGTCAAGAGGATGCGCAGATGTGTGATTGACGCCTCCTCAGAGTTCGGCTGAAGGTGGGACAGGGGGTATTCTGCCACCGGACTGGGGACACGATCCCCCCAAACCCGTCCCTACCATGGGAGGGCAATGACGCTGGGGCGTACGCCGGACCTGAGGCTTCGGATCAACTGGGGGTCACGGACCCCCGGCAGGAGCCCCAGCACCTCGCGGAGGCTTACCCGGAGCACCAGGTCCTTGAGCTGCGTCCGGTTGCCCAGGGGCATGGCCAGATCGATTCGGGTCATGTTCCCGGTGCCGGGCGGAAGACCGAAGCGGATGCCGGCTCCAATGGAGGCTCTCCACCCGGATTCCACCCCGAAAGGAACGCCTCCTGGCTGGATATGGCCGATGTCGGCAAAGGCGGAGAGACCGAAATCGAAGAGCTCCGGTGCCGGCCAGGGAATATAGGTCCGGTTCTCCCAGGTGAAGACGACGCGTTGTCCCCCGGGAAAGTCCTCCTCCCGGTACCCCCGAACAGCCTCCGACCCGCCCAGGGTGAGCTGGAAAGGCGTCTCCACCTCCCAGCCTCCGGCGGCGGAGAGGCGGAAGAGCACTGTGTGCTTCGGCTGCCTGGCGGGCTGCCAGTAGACGTAGGCGTCGGCTTCCCCGAAGAGATCCTTCCACTTTCTCCCCTGTCCCCCCCGGGGAGACAACTGTCTCCCCTCCACCTGGCCCTGGACGTTGATTGTCCATTCCTCCCAGGCACCGCCTGCGAAGAGGGAGAGTTGGGTATGGAGGTCATCCGGAAGGTTCAGGCCATCCTCTCCGGTGGCATCCAGGGTCCGCCCGATTCCAAGAAATAGCTCCGTTCCGACCTGGATATCCTGGATTCCCTTCAGGGCGTCCAGGCCCCTTCGCTGGACAAAGCGCAGGTTCCGCTGACCCAGGAAGAAGTTGATCCGATGGGCCGTGCGTTCCCGGACATGGGGAAGGATCTCCTGGATCTGGGCATCGGTGGCGGGCACGGTGGAGGCATAGTCCTCCCTCCTGACCACCTCCACGTCGGAGGGAAAAGATCTGAATCGGGCGGACTCTCCGGAAGCCCCTGCTCCCAGGACTGTGAGATTCCCCGGCCGGCCCAGGCGTATCCCCCCCACCAGATCCCACCGCCGATCCACGAAGGGAAGAAGAAGGTGTGTGAATTCGGGGTGGCTGGGCAGGACGTAGGAGAAGAGGGTTTCCCTCCGGAGGAAGCTCTGCCTGCCCCCCAGCCGGCCCACCTCTCCCACGAAGGGATAGAAGAGGGATTCCTCCAGGAAATCGCCGGTCCGGGTTCTGCCGATGCTGATCCGGGCGTCCCATCGGGTGTCCAGGAGGCGCGGGGTCTCGAATTCGAATCCCATGTCCTGACGTTCCCGGTCCTCCTCGAAAAAAAGTCGCATGAGCATCCCACGGCCCAGGAGGTTCTCCTCCGCCAGGGAGATTCCGGTGAAACGCAGACCGTCTTCGAAGTCGAAGCCCACGTCCACCTTGGTGGTCCACTCGTCCTGCGTGTCCACGATGACGTGCTGGGTTCCGTCCGGCTGGGCCACGGCGTACACGTCGGAACGTGCGATGAACCCGTAGGCCCGGAGGAGACGCTCGGTTTCCGAGAGAAGAAGAGGATCCAGACACTCTCCGGTCTCGAAGAGGAGCTCATCCTGGAGGAAGGATTCCCGGGTCCTCATGTGAAGGCTGTTGGCCAGGCGGTACGCCCAGAGGAAGCGTGTATCCGGGGCCAGCTCCGACGTATCGAAGATGGAGCGGTTGTCAATGAAGATGTAGGAGATCCGACCCTCCGGGCATTCCTGCGCCGCGGAACCCCGTGGGCACAGCGTCTGGATGACCAGGAGGAAGGCCGGGAGAAAACGTGCCTGTCTCAACGCTGGAGGGCGGCCCATGGCGCGGGATCGGACGGTGGCGCCACGGGACGGGGTGATGACGCCACGGGACGGGATGATGATGGTGATCCGGTCATTCCTTGGGAGGAAAGAGGTCTTCCTGGTCCTCGTCTTCCTCTTCCTCCCGTGTGGAGGCTTGATGAATGAGGGACCGGATTCGCCGCTCCCAGATGTCCAGGTTCAACCGAACCTCGTTTTCCAGCATCCGCCGGAGCACCGGGTTCACGTCCCTCAGGTCCTCCAACAACTCGCTCAGGAGGCCCCGGGCCTCCTCGGCCCGGAACTCCCTTCTGGGAGCGGTGCCCATGTCGCTGAGGATGGATTGCTCCGACCGGGAAACCACCAGAGGCTCCTCCCTGGTGGCCACGTAGACCTCCGTTCGCCGCCCGGGGCCGCGATTGGTTTCAATGGGGCACAGCCCCACGATCTCGTCGGAGCGCCAGTACTTCCCATAGCCGAGGTGGACCATTCGGCCCTGCTTGATCTCCAAGGTCGCCTCCTGACCGGGTTCTCTGCTAATTTAGAGGGTCCGGGGCAAGGGGCAAACGACCCTGGGTCGCCGGTGCGGAAGTTGCATTGACCCTCCCCGTTCCGAAGGGTAGGATTCGACACCGAATATCCGTCACCTCACCAGGATCGAAGGAATAAATGGCAATCACGAAGCAGGACGCTCTCGACTATCACACCATGGGTGGGCGGCCTGGCAAGATAGAGGTCAAGGCGACAAAGCCCATGGGCACGCAGAGGGAACTCTCTCTTGCCTACAGCCCCGGTGTTGCAGATCCGTGTCTGGAGATCGAGAAGAATCCCGACGACGCTTTCCTCTACACCGCAAAGGGCAACCTGGTTGCGGTGGTCTCCAACGGCACGGCTGTCCTGGGTCTGGGGAACATCGGCGCTCTGGCCTCCAAGCCCGTCATGGAGGGCAAGGGGGTACTGTTCAAGCGGTTCGCCGGGATCGACGTCTTCGACATCGAGCTCGACACCGAGGATCCGGACGAAGTCATCCGGACCTGCCAGCTCCTGGAGCCCACCTTCGGCGGAATCAATCTGGAAGACATCAAGGCTCCGGAGTGTTTCCGCATCGAGGAGACCCTCAAGGAGACCATGGAGATCCCCGTCTTCCATGATGACCAGCACGGCACGGCCATCATCGGAGCTGCGGGTCTCCTGAACGGTCTGGAGCTGGTGGGCAAGAAACCCGAGGAAGTCCGGGTGGTCTTCAGTGGGGCCGGTGCCTCGGCCCTCTCTTCCGCCCGGCATTTCATGCGTCTCGGCGTCAAGCACGAGAACATGATGATGGTTGACTCCAAGGGGGTCATCTTCAAGGGCCGCACCGCCGGGATGAACGAATACAAGGAGGAGTGGGCCGTGGAAACCGAGGCCCGGACGCTGGACGACGCCATGAAGGACGCGGACGTCTTCGTCGGGCTCTCCGTGGCCGGAATGGTGAGCAAGGAGATGGTCAGGTCCATGGCGCCCAACCCGGTCATCTTCGCTCTGGCCAACCCGGTGCCGGAGATCCTCCCGGAGGAGGTGGCGGAGGTCAGGAGCGACGCCATCATGGCCACGGGGCGCTCCGACTATGCCAATCAGGTCAACAACGTGCTGGGCTTTCCCTTCATCTTCCGGGGCGCCCTGGACGTCCGGGCTCGGTCCGTGACGCCGAACATGATGGTGGCCGCCACCCGTGCCCTGGCCGAACTGGCCCAGCAGGAGGTCCCGGAATCGGTCATCCTGGCCTACGGCGGGGATCATATCGAGTTCGGGAGAGAGTACATCATCCCCAAGCCCTTCGATCCCAGGGTCCTGTTTTTCGTCGCCCCGGCCGTTGCCAAGGCTGCCATGGAAGACGGGGTGTCCCGCATTGAACTGGATCTGGACGAGTACCGGGATCGACTGAAGGCCAGCCTGGGACCGGGAATGGAAGTCATGCAGCGCATGGTGTCCAAGGCCCGGAAGGCCCCCAAGCGGGTGGTCCTGCCGGACGGTTTCAGCAACCGGATCCTGCGGGCCGCAGTGAACGTGGTGGAAGATGGCGTAGCCCGACCCATCATCATCGGACGGCCGGAGCAGGTGGAAGCCCGGGCCAAAGAGCTGGGGCTGGAGCTGAAGGGCGTGGAGATTGTCCATCCGGCAGAGGAGGAGGAGCAACGGGAGAAGTATGCTCAGGCCCTCTATCGGCGCCGGCTCCGCAGGGGTCTGACCCTGGCCGAGGCCCGGGACCAGATGTCCCGCTCCCTGCACTTCGCCGGGATGATGGTCCGGGAGGGGGACGCCGACGCCATGGTGGCTGGAATCGAATCCAACTACCCCGAGATCATCCGGCCGGCCCTCCAGGTGGTGGGGCGAGCCGATGGGGTGAAGCATGTGGCGGGCCTCTACATGATCGCCCTTCCGGACAAGCGGCTCCTCTTCTTCGCTGACACCTCGGTGAATATCGATCCCGACACGGAGACGCTGGCGGAGATCGCCCTGCTCTCGGCTGGATTCGTGCAGGAGCTGGGCATCGAGCCCCGGGTGGCCATGCTCTCCTTCTCCAACTTCGGTTCGGCGCGGCATCCCCTCTCGGAGAAGGTTGCCCGGTCCGTGACCCGCATCAAGGAGTTGGCTCCGGATCTGGAGGTGGACGGGGAAATGCAGGCGGACTCCGCCGTGAACTATGACATCCACCGGACCATCTATCCCTTCACCCGCCTCAAGGGAGCGGCCAACGTGCTGGTCTTCCCGAACCTGGCGGCGGCCAACACGGCCTACAAGCTCATGGGCCAGATCGGCGGGGCCGAGGTTATCGGTCCCATTCTTCTTGGAATGCGGAAGCCGGTCCACGTGCTTCAGCGCGGCGCCACCATGCAGGAGATCGCCAACCTCATCACCATCGCCACCGTGGATGCTCAGGGGCGAGTGGCGAAGTAGCGGGCGGCTCCAGCCGACCCATTCGGGTGATGGCGTGTAGATCGGCAGTGACGGGCCGGTTCCTTCCTCAAGAGGGGGCCGGCCCGGTTTATTCGAATCCAGGCAAACCCTGGCAGGATTGCCGGGAATTCAGCACCCTTCGGGGAAAACCCCGCCAGGAGGAGCTTCCATGTCAGAAGGCGCCGCACAGGGATCGAAGAGGGGACGGGATCGGAACGTCAAGGAGGTACCGCCGGAAAAACGGATTCACTACTTCGGGCGGTTGGGCTCCAGGCGGACCCGGTTCTCCAAGGAGCGACTGGGAGGGAAAGGGGCCAGCCTGGCCTACATGCGATCCCTTGGCCTGCCCGTGCCTCCCGGCTTCACCATCACCACCGA
Source organism: uncultured Gemmatimonadaceae bacterium (assembly GCA_964605505.1). Lineage (GTDB taxonomy): Bacteria > Gemmatimonadota > Gemmatimonadetes > Longimicrobiales > Gaopeijiaceae > CAZSDD01. Next base: position 44,835 of record CAZSDD010000001.1, read on the forward strand.
GGTCTGCGCCGAATACTACGACCGGGGTGGCAAGCTCCCCCCCGGGCTCATGGAGCAGGTCCGGGAGAACCTGTCCAAGCTGGAAGAGGAGATGGAAAAGGGTTTCGGCTCTTCGGAAGACCCTCTTCTGGTCTCTGTTCGAAGCGGCGCCGCCGCCTCCATGCCCGGGATGATGGACACGGTCCTGAACCTGGGCCTGAATGACGAGACGGTGGAGGCCATGGGCCGCAAGATGGGAACCGAGCGGGCAGCGTTCGACGCCTACCGGCGGCTCATCAACATGTTCGGCGACGTGGTCAAGAGTGTGGGTCACGAATACTTCGAGAACGCCTTCGAAGAGATCAAGAAGGCCTATGGCGCCAGGGAAGACATCGAGGTGCCCCTGGAGGGCCTGAAGGAGCTGGTTGAGAAATACAAGACCCTTTACCGGAAGCACACCGGGGAACCCTTTCCCCAGGATCCATTCAAGCAGCTGGAGATGGCCATCGACGCCGTCTTCCGGAGTTGGAATACGCCCAGGGCCGTACGGTACCGGGAGATCAATCACATCCATGGCTTTTTGGGCACCGCCGTGAACATCCAGGCCATGGTTTTCGGAAATCTGGGGGACGATTCAGGTACCGGGGTGGCGTTCACCCGGAATCCCTCCACGGGAGAGGATGCCATCTTCGGGGAGTTCCTGGTGAACGCGCAGGGCGAGGACGTGGTTGCGGGAATCCGGACCCCCAGGCCTGTGAAGGAGCTGAGGGAATGGAACCGGAAGGTCTACGACGAGCTCATGGAGATGAAGTGGGTTCTGGAGGAGCACTTCAAGGACATGCAGGACCTGGAGTTCACCATCGAGAAGGGTGACCTCTACATGCTCCAGACCCGGAGAGGGCAGCGGACAGGGGCGGCGGCGGTCCAGATCGCCGTGGATATGGCCCAGGGCGGCATCATCACCCGGGAGGAGGCCCTGCTCCGGATTCCGCCGGAGGCCATGACCCAGCTTCTCCTGCCCAGCTTCTCCGCCAGGGACAAGGAGGGGGCTGTGATTCTGGCCCGGGGCCTGCCGGCTTCTCCGGGGGCCGCCCGAGGCAAGCTGGCCTTTACGGCGGAGGACACCGTCAGGAGAGCGGCAGCGGGGGAGAAGGTGATCCTGGTGCGCAGAGAGACGTCTCCCGAGGACGTGGACGGGATGCACCACGCCGAGGGCATTCTCACCTCCACCGGCGGAATGACCTCCCACGCGGCTGTGGTGGCCCGGGGGTGGGGAAAGTGTTGCGTGGCCGGGGCCGGCAGCCTTTCCATCTATGCTGATGAGGAGAAGGTGGTCATCGACGGCAAGAGCTACGGGCCCGATGACGTCTTCTCCCTGGACGGCTCCACCGGGGAGGTCATGGCGGGGGAGGTTCCCTTTTCCCGACCGGAACTCTCCGGGAACTTCGCACTGGTCATGGAGTGGGCTGATGAATTCGGCACACTGGGGATCAGGGCCAACGCTGACACTCGGGAGGAAGCCCGACGGGCCCGGGACTTCGGGGCCACGGGCATCGGCCTGACCCGGACGGAGCACATGTTCTTCGGAGAAGGCCGCATCGAGGTGGTCCAGGAGATGATCCTCTCCGACAATTCCGATGCCCGGGAAAAAGCGCTGAAAAGGCTCCTGCCCTTCCAGCGGGAGGACTTCGTGGAAATTCTCTCAGCCATGAAGGGATTCCCCGTCACCATCCGTTTGCTCGATCCTCCTCTCCACGAGTTCCTTCCCCGGGACAAGAAGAACCAGCAGGAATTGGCGGAGAAGTTGGATCTGCCCGTCAGATGGATCCAGGATCGGGTCCAGGACCTGGGTGAGTCCAACCCCATGCTGGGCCACCGGGGGTGCCGCCTGGCCATTACGTATCCGGAGATTCTCGTGATGCAGGTGACGGCCATCGTGGAGGCCGCCGTTGAATGCCGCCGGAACAACATCCGGGCCCTTCCGGAGATCATGATCCCCCTGGTGGGCAGCAGGAGGGAGCTCTCCCATCTTCGGGATCGGGTGGAGGACACCATCAAGGCCGTCATGGACCACCAGGGATACACCGGGAACCTGGAGATTCCCGTGGGGACCATGATCGAGGTTCCCAGGGCGGCGCTGACGGCCGGGGAGATCGCCGAGGAGGCGGATTTCTTCTCCTTCGGAACAAACGACCTGACCCAGTTGACCTTCGGGTTCAGCCGGGACGACGCAGGCACTTTTCTCCCGGATTACCTCTCCAAGGGTATCCTTTCGGACGATCCTTTCTACTCCCTGGACCAGGATGGTGTGGGGCGGCTGGTGGCGTTGGCTACCCGGGAAGGCCGGGCGGCCAACGATTCCCTGAAGGTGGGGATCTGCGGCGAACACGGGGGGGAACCCAAGTCCATCGACTTCTGTCACCGGATCAAGCTGGACTACGTGAGCTGCTCGTCCTTCAGAGTGCCTGTGGCTCGCCTGGCGGCGGCCCAGGCGGCCCTGAGGGAGCAGGGGGTGGAGGAGTAGTAGGAGTATAGTAGGAGTAGTGGAGCTCAGCTTCCGTAGAAGAGCTGACCGGCTCGCAGGCATGCGGCCAGCTCCCTGAACAACTCCTCCATGGCCCCCCTGGGCACCGGGGCCCCCGCGCCTCCGGTGCCCTTTCCGTTCAGCCCCAGCGCCCTGAGAATCTGGTCGGCCAGGGTTCCCCTTCGGAGGATGTGCCGGGCTTCCCGGGCCTGATCCGGGTCCTGGAGGTAGGATTCCCCGTCGGCCCGCTCCAGCAGGTGCCACCAGAGCTCCCGGGCCCGGGCCCCCCTCCCCGGGAATCCCATGACTTCCAGATACTCCCGGTCCCGGATGACGGCGGCCTCCCCATGGCGGATGCACTCCTGGAAGGCAGCCACCAGTGGCGGGGAGGCCATGGCTTTTTGCCGGGCCACCGGAGAGATGACCTGGTCCACCAGGAGCCTGAGGGCCCCCACCGTTAGCCCAACCAGGGCCAGGTCCGCCCCGGGACACTCCTGCACGTCCACCACCCGGATCTCGATGCTCCCCCGGCCAAAGCGGGCGATGGCCCCCCTTGAGTTCAGGAATTCCTCTTGCAGGATCCCTTCCGGGTCCAGGGGTGCGATGTCCAGGTACATCCTTCCCAGGATCTCCCGTTCGTAGTCCCCCCGGGTGAAGATGGGTTCGGGAATGATCTCCCCGGCCACCGAGGGGATTCGTCGGGAATTGTGCCGGTAGACCTCCATCCTCGAATCCAGGAAACCCGTGGTCCGCCCCTCAACCAGGGGGGAACTGGCGGCAACTCCCGGGAGGATGGGGAGGATGAGGCGGATGGCGGCGTGGAGGCGGCCGAATTCCCCATCGTCTGCAAAGGGAAGATTGATGTGGGTGCTCTGCAGATTGGACCAGCCATGTCCCTGGCACCCGAAGATCCGGTCGTAGGCGTGGTAGACGGGGCTGAATTCGTGGGGCCAGAGGACCGTCTCCCGGTGGGGGTTCATCCAGGGGTGCATGGCCGTGGGGAGAAGAATTCCCCCCATGTCCGAGAGGATGCTGCTCACCTTTCCCACGTGGGATTGGAACGCGTTCTGGAGCCCGGTCAGGAACGGCGCCGGCCCGTTGGTCTTCAGCTCCACCACGTGAAGGACCAGCTCGTTGGACCAGGCCAGGGAGCCCACCTCCACCTCCGGCACGATCGTTCCGGCCTGGGCCGCCAGGATCCGGTCCACCACAGGAAGGACATCCAGGGATCCGGCATCCACCACCATATACTCCAGCTCTACGCCGAAGCCCTGGAAGAGCCCCAGCCTTCCGCTCATTTGCCGTTCCTCACGTGTCGCGCCTCCAGCCGCCGGAGGAAGGTGGCCATGACCCTCCTGTAGATCTCCTTCCCTTCTACCCTGTCTTCGTACCCGGCGTCCACATTGGGGTTGTCGTTGACCTCCACCACGTGGATCCTCCCGTCCCGCTCCTTGAGGTCCACCCCGTAGAGTCCGCGGCCGATGGGCTGGGTGGCCCGGATGGCGGTCTCTTTCACCTCGGGGGGGACCTCGCCGAGAGGGACGGCCTCCACCCCGCCATAGCGGGTGTCGGTTCCCCCGTCTCCCCGGATGATCTGCCAGTGGCCCCGGGCCATGTGATACCGGGCGGCAAAGAGAGGCTCCCCCCCGAGGATCCCCACTCGCCAGTCGAATTGGGTGGGGAAGAACTCCTGGGCGATGAGGAGGTCCGATCCTTCCAGGAATTCCCTGGTCCTGGCCCGAAAGCTCTCCATGTCGTCTACCCTGACCACTCCCTGGGAGAAGGAGGAGTCCGGGAGCTTGAGAATCATGGGGAATCCCAGGGCGGCTGCCGCCTGGTCCAGGTTGTCCTTGTGGAGGATCACCGTGGTGGGGGCCGGTATCTTGTGCCGACTGAAGAGCTCGGCGAGGAAGACCTTGTTGGTGCAGAGCAGGATGGATTCCGGGTCGTCCATCACCACCAATCCCTCGGCGGCAGCGGTTCTGGAGAAGCGGAAGGTGTAGTGGTTTACCGAAGTGGTGGCCCGGATGAAGAGGGCATCGAATTCCAGGAGGCGACCCAGATCGTCCTTTCCGATTCGCTCCGTCCGGATTCCGATTTCCTCCGCCGCCGTTTCAAAGCGGCTCAGGGCGCGGTCGTCGGAGGGAGCATGGGTCTCTGCGGGGTCTGTGAGGATGGCCAGGTCGTAGCGGAAGACATGGGGCCTGGCCCGGGCTCGAGCCCGGCCGGCGAAGAACCGCTGGGTCTGTTCGATGACGAAGGGCCGGTGGTTGTCGGGAATCTCCCTGGCGCCGATGGCCCGGAGGGAACGGAGCTCCCAGCGTCCGCTCCGCCGGACGAACTGGGCACGGAGGAGGGGCGCCGGAAAGAGACCGAAGAGTTGGTGGCTGAGCTTCCGGTATTTCTTGGCCAGGTTCTCTCCGAAGTAGATGCTCAGGGAGAAGGTGTCCGTGGTGAGGCTGGCGAGATTCCGCTGAGTGAGCATCTCCAGGTCCTCGGAGATGATTCGGACCACCGATTGGTGCTTCAGATCCTGTATGGTGGCCACGTCGGGAAGGGGGCGGTGGCCCCGGGCCTCGGCCAGAAGCGACACGTAATATCCCAGGCTCTGGTAGCGGTAGGACCGGCAGACGTTGAAGACCCTCACTCCCCGCTGCCCACTCCACATGGGGTCCGTCAGGTACGTCCTGGCAAGGACAACCCGGGCGCCCGGGACGTCCAGGGGCCAGTTCTCGGGCCTTTCCACAACCAGAATCCTGTCCATGATCAGTCCTCCGGACCCGCCATCACAGGAATTGTCTTCGCGAACCGAGGAATCGTCTCCGCCACCCGGGTTCGGTCGATGTCCACGCTCATTCCTTCGGCTCCAGGATCAGGAGGTTGGCATCATTGGTCAGGACCCCCAGGAGGATGGCTGTGATGAGCCGCTCCATCCGGACCGGGTAGAAGGTGGAGCTTACCCAGGGCGTGCCCCCCAGGGGATCGGCCACCAGGACCTGATCCGATTCAGGCTCATGGCCTGCCAGGACCACGAAATGGCCCTGGGGGTCCCCCTTTATGTCGTCGTCCCGGACGCCCACCTCTCGGGGTGCCTGGTAGAGGTAGGTGGCGCTGAGGCCGGTGAGGATGGGGAGTCCCCGGTTCAGATATCCGCGAATGAGGCTGCCGGAGAGGTCGTCCATCCGGACTTCGCCTCCCAGGGCCAGGAACCGCTCGTAGGCCTCGGCGGCGGTTCTCCGCCGCTTCCCCTCCATGGTCAGGATGGACTGTCTGAGCCGTTCCCTGAACACCTTCCGAGAAAGGGAGAACCAGGTGGGGTCGAAGACCCGGAGGTTGTAGGAATGGAGAAGAGCCCGATACCCCCGCTCCAGGGCATGGCAGCCCAGGAGGACAGCCAGGGTACCGCCTCCCTCCAGGGACCGGACCTCATGAATGAGAGCGTTCAACTCCATGTCGTCTCCGAAGTGACGGTAAACGGCGTGGAGGCAGGTGGGACCGCAGGTGAAGAGATCCCCCTGGCGGCGCATGTCCAGGGTCGGGAAGACAGCCGGGAAGGATGCCCGGATGCCTCCCTCCTCCGGGTAGGGGGCGGAACGCTTGGGCATGGCTCTCCGGGGAATCAGCCCTTCGGAACAGGCACTGGGAGGGCAGCCTTTCCCGGGGCGGGATGAATGACCTATCAAGGGGCCCTTTCGGGGGCCGACTCGAAAATAATCCAGGAAGAGGGTGGAGCACAGGGAGATGCTTCCTCAGCCAAAGGGGCTTCCGGGAGCCCGGAAGGTTTCCCCGGGGGGTGCGACGGCGGAGTCTCCGCCCCAGATTGTGGTGGCGCCTCCCCGGCTTCGGAGCCGGGGAGGAAGGCTACTGGAGAAACACCCCCATCGGAGATGACCCTCATGCGCTTGCCGCCGGCCGCCCTCTCTCCATTCAATTCGTCCCTTCCGGGCCCGGGTAGGGGTCTGGCCCTGGCTTCCGTCCTCCTCCTCGTTCTTCTGGCTACAGCCGGAGGGCAGGGAAGGCTCGGAGCCCAGGAACCCGTCATCGTTCCCCGGGATGCGGCCCCCCGCTTCCACCCGCTCCCACCCCTGAGGGAGCAGGCCAGGATCCAGCAGGAGTGGGCAGCCATGCGGGTCACCCGGGTCATTCCCATGCTCATGCGGGAGCACGGGGTGGACATGTGGATCCTCTCCATGCGGGAGTACGGGGAGGATCCGGTGTTCTGGGGCATCAAGGCCCCCACCACCTTCGCCGCCCGCCGGCGGTCCATCTACGTCTTCCATGACCCGGGGCAGGGGCGGGAGATGGAACGCCTGGCGCTGGGAGGGGGAAGCCAGGGGGGGATCTTCACGGCCTTCACCTCATCCCGTCCGGCAGACCCCACGGGGCAGCCGGAGCTGGTGGGGGACGAGCAGTGGAGCCTTCTCCGGGAGCTGGTGGAGGATCGGGATCCGAGGGTTGTCGCCGTGAACATCGACGAGGACTGGGCTTTTGCCGATGGGTTGGGAGCCGGGGAGTGGGAAGCCCTCCAGAGGGCCCTGGGGCCCGAGTACCTGGCCCGGGTCCGGCGGGTGCCCCGGCTGGCGGTGGAATTCATCGCCCACCGGCTCCCGGAGATGATGCCCATCTACAGGGAGCGGGAGGAGACGGTCCATGCCATCGTTTCCCACGCCTTCTCCAACGCCGTCATCACCCCCGGCGAGACCACCACGGAAGATGTCCAGTGGTGGATCCGGGAGAAGATCCAGGAGCTGGGGATGACCACCTGGTTCCATCCCTCGGTGGACGTGCAGCGGGCCGGTGACATCCCGGAGGAAGGGCCGGTGGTCATCCGGCCCGGGGACGTTCTCTGGACAGACCTGGGGACGGTGGCCATGAACCTCCACACCGACACCCAGCACCTGGGCTACGTTCTGAAGGCCGGAGAGACGGGGGTGCCCCCGGGGCTTCGCCGGTGCATGGCCGCTTCCAATCGGATGCAGGACGTCCTGCTGGAGGAGATGGAGGTGGGGCGGACGGGGAACGAGATCCTGGCAGCGGCTCTGGCCCGGTTGGCGGAGGAGGGGATCGACGGCACCATCTACACCCATCCCATCGGGGACAACGGCCACGGCTCCGGACCCCTCATCGGTCGATGGGACGCCCAGCAGGGTGTGCCGGTTCGGGGGGACATCCCCCTCCGGGCCTCCACGTGGCACTCCATCGAGCTCCAGGCCCGGGTCCCCATCCCCGAGTGGGGGGGGGAGGTGGCCAGCTGTCGGCAGGAGGAGGAGGCCTATGTGGACCAGGAGGGGGATCGGCACTGGGTCTACAAGCGGCAGACAGACTTCCATCTGGTCTGGTAGGCAAGAATCTTCCGGTAGGCACGAATTTTCGAAGAGGGAGAGAACCATGAGAAGTGGGGCTTTCACCGCCGGCCGACGCCGGTATCGGAGCGCGAGGAGCTTCTTCGCAGGTTCCCCAGGAACGCCATGGGGGGGCCTTACCCTCATCCTCCTCCTCTTCTCCGGACTCCTTCCGTCGGCGGCGGTTTCCGGGCCCCTGGAAGCCCAGGAGCGCCTTTCCCTTCCCGGCCTGGACCATCCGGTGGAGATCCTGGTGGACCGCTGGGGCATCTCCCATATCTATGCCGAGACGGAGCACGATCTCTTTTTCGCCCAGGGGTGGAACGCTGCCCGGGACCGGCTCTTCCAACTGGAGATCTGGAGGCGACAGGCCACGGGAACGGTGGCGGAGATCCTGGGACCCCGGGAGCTGGCACGGGACGTGGGGGCCCGGCTCTTCCGATTTCGGGGTGACCTGGAGCAGGAGCTCCGGCACTACCATCCCCGGGGGGTGGAGATCATCCAGGCCTTCGTGGACGGCATCAACGCCTATGTGGCGGCGGCCCTGGAAGATCCGGACCTCCTTTCGGTGGAGTTCAGGATGCTGGGGATCCAGCCAGGGTACTGGACGCCGGAGGTGGTCATCTCCAGACATCAGGGTCTCCTCTCCAACGTCCGGTCCGAGCTTGGGTACGGGAGGGCCGTGGCGGTGGCCGGTCCGGAAGCGGTGAAGGATGTGGCGGCATTTCAGCCCCGGGACCCGGAACTGGCCCTGGACCCGGCCCTGGACAAGGATCACCTCCTGGAGCACGACGTTCTGGCTCTCTACTCCGCCTTTCGGGGTTCCATCCGATTCCAGCCGGAGGATGTGCTTCCCGAATTCCGGGAAGAAGCCGGGACCGAGGTCGGGGAGCTTCCGAGAGGGTCTCCGGATTCGCCGGGGTGGGTCGACTCGGGGCGGGGGCCCGCGGTTTCGTTTCGTGACATCGGGAGCAACAACTGGATTGTTTCGGGACGGCGATCCGCCAGCGGGTTCCCCATCATGGCCAACGATCCCCACAGGGCCCAGGCCGCCCCGTCCCTCCGGTACTGGGTTCACCTGGTAGGGCCCGGGTGGAACGTCATCGGCGGTGGGGAGCCGGTCCTTCCCGGAGTGTCCATCGGCCACAACGAGCACGGGGCCTGGGGCCTCACGGTTTTCGCAACCGACACCGAGGATCTCTACGTCTACGAGTTGAGTTCCCGGGATGCGGACCTCTATCGATACAGAGGCAGCTGGGAGCGGATGACGGTGATCTCCGACACGATCCCCGTCCGGGGCCGGGACCCGGAGGTGGTGGAACATCGCTATACCCGCCATGGCCCGGTGGTCTACCGGGACGAGGAGGCCGGCATCGCCTACGCCGTCCGGGCGGCCTGGATGGAGGTGGGGGGAGCCCCCTACCTGGCTTCCCTTCGAATGGATCAGGCCACGAGCTGGGAGGAATTCCGGGATGCCTGTACCTATTCCAATATCCCCGGGGAGAACATGATCTGGGGGGACCGTACCGGGACCACGGGGTGGCAGGCCGTGGGGATCGCGCCCATCCGCCGGAACTGGAGCGGCCTGGTGCCGGTGCCGGGAGACGGCCGTTATGAGTGGGATGGCTACCTGCCCATCCAGGCCAAGCCCCATCTGGTGAATCCCCCGGAAGGGTACTTTGCCACGGCCAACAACTACCTCGTTCCACCGGACTATCCCTTTCCCGATGCCGTGGGCTTCGAGTGGTCCGATCCCTACAGGTGGCTCCGGGCGGTGGAGGTCCTGGCCGGAGGCCGCCGCTTCACCCTGCAGGACATGATGGCACTCCAGACCGACGAGCTCTCCATTCCGGCCCGGACCCTGGTGCCCCTCCTGGCGGAGCTTTCGGCGGGGAGCCCGGCCGTGGAGTCGGCCAGGCTGCGTCTGGTGGGCTGGGATCATGTTCTGGACCGGGGGTCCGTGGCCGCCGGTATCTACGTCGCCTGGGAGGGCCATCTCAGAAGCCGGGTTCGGAGCCTGATGATGCCGGAGGCCCTCCGACCTCACCTGGGCTCCGTGTCCATGAGACAGATGCTGGAATGGATCCTCCTGCCCGACGGGAATTTCGGGGACGATCCGGTGGCGGGACGGGACGCGTTCCTCCTTTCGGCCCTGGATGCGGCGGTGGAGGAGCTCTCGGAACGATTCGGCCGGGACCAGGAAGCCTGGGTCTACGGCCAGGAGGCCTACAAGCACATCCGCCTCCGGCATCCCCTGAGCCGGGCCGTGAGTGCCGAGTGGCGGGATCGGCTGGAGGTGGGGCCGGCCCCGCGGGGAGGGAACTCCTATACGTTGAACCAGACCGGAGGGGGTGACAACCAGACCTCCGGAGCCTCCTTCCGCATCATCGTGGACACGGAGGACTGGGATCGCACGGTAGGAATGAACAATCCGGGCCAGGGAGGCCATCCGGACCACCCCCATTATGAGGACCTCTTCCGGCTCTGGGCCCGGGACGGGTTCCACCCCGTCTTCTACACCCGGGAAAAGGTGGAGTCGGTAACGGGGGAGCGGATTCGCCTGGAGCCAAAGAGGTAGAACCGATCGGACCGAAGATCACACGGGAGACCAGGGCATGGCGAAGCGTTACTGGCTCATGAAGAGCGAAGAAGACGTCTATTCCATCCGGGACCTGGAGAGGGAGGGCACGACCCACTGGGAGGGGGTGCGCAACTATGAGGCCCGGAACATCATGCGGGACCAGATGAAGGAGGGTGACGGGGTCCTCTTCTACCACAGCAATGCCAATCCTCCCGGCGTGGCCGGGCTGGCCAGGGTGGCTCGGAGCGCCTATCCGGACCACTTCGCCTTCCATGAACAGAGCCGGTACCACGACCCGAAGTCAGACCCGGAGAACCCCCGGTGGTATATGGTGGATGTGGAGTTCGTGGAGGCGTTTCCCCAGGTGGTGAGCCTGGCGGAGATCAAAGAGACCCCGGAACTGGGAGAGATGACCCTGGTGAAGCGGGCCCGCCTTTCCGTCCAACCTGTGGAAAAGAAGGAGTTCGAGCTCATCATGAAGATGGGCCGGAAGGGTAGATGAGCCGGGATCAGGCCGCCGGTCCGTGGGCTTTCATCCATTCCTCCGGGGGGAGCGTCCGGCGCAGCTCTTCCTGTCTGAGTCGGAACCAGCGGGCCACCAGAAGGATTTCCGAGGCGGCCTCCGGGGTGAGGGTCCCTGCATGAACCGGGGGTCGGGTGTAGACCTCCTCGACCTTCTGTCGGGCTCTTTCCCTGTTCTTCCTCCCCCGCGGGTGGGAGATCTCTTCTTCGACCAGCCCCTTCCGGATAAGGTAGATCCGGTCGTCTCCCTTGAAGCCGGGGACCCTGTACACGAAGGAGAGCCCCTCCACCCGACCCCGGAATCCCACCAGCTCCCTCTGGAGTGATTCCAGACGGGCGAGACGGTCCCGCACCATGGCCGCGTACTCGTACTCCAGGACTGCCGCCGCCCGGTCCATCTCTTCGCGGAGAAGGCGGAGGGGGGTCTTGCTCCTCCCCTCCAGGAACCGTCGGGCCATTTCGATCCGCCCCCGGTACGCGTGGGTGTCACATCCTCCGCAGCAGGGGCCCAGACAGCTGCCGGTCTCGGCTCTGAGGCACCGGGGTGTGAGGCCCTGCTTGAAGATTTCCAGCTGGTCACCGAATACCATGGGAACGGCTGCGGCGCAGTCCCGGAGTTCCAGGATGTGGGTCAGCTCCCGGAGGGTCAGGGCAAGGAACCGGGGTCTGGGGAAGGGGCCGTAGTAGGTGCCGCCATCGGGGAGGACCCGGGTGACGGGAACGACCCTGGGGGCCGGCTCCCGGGTGACCTTGATGAAGGCAAAGCTCCGTTTTCGCTTGTGCTCCACGTTGTAGCGGGGCCGCCACCGCTTGATGAGGCGCATCTCCCGAAGCAGGGCCGAGAACTCGTTGGGCACGTACTCCCAGGTGATTTCCCGGCTGTCCCGGACGAGTTTCCCAGGTTTCTCTCCCGGCCGGGCCCGGAAATAGGAGAGGAGCCGGGTACGGACCCGGACGGACTTGCCCACGTAGAGGAGCTCGCCCTCCGGCCCCAGCATCCGATAGACACCGGGCCGATCCTCGGCGTACTGCCGCACGTGATCTTTCAGGGCGGAGCTGCGGATCAAGGCCTTCCTCGGGATCCCGGGAGATTTGAGGAGTCTCCGCGCTCTACCCGTGCGGAAGCTCCAGGGCGCATTCGCCTTTCCTTCGGGTCAAGATAGGGAAAGGACGACCCGCGATGCCAGTGCCCTCTTTCGGCCGGCCCTCCTCCGGTTTCTCTTTCTGACTGCCCACCCTTCCATTGCTCCGCCCCACTCCCTGGGCTACTCTCCCGGCATGCCTGAGCCATCCCGTTTCCGCGTCATCCGGGATCCTCTCTGGAACACCATCCGGTTGGATCCTACGGCCGTCCGTATCGTGGACACTTCGGCCTTCCAGCGCCTCCGCTACATACGGCAGCTGGGCCTCGCCCACCTGGTGTATCCCGGGGCCACACACACTCGTTTCGATCATGCCCTGGGAGTCTACCATCTGGCCAAGACGGCTCTCCGATTCCTGAAAGAGCGCCGATCCGTTCCCCCGGAGATCTGGGAGGGAGAGGAGCTCATCCCCTACGCCGCCCTCCTCCACGATATCGGGCACTATGCCTTTTCCCACGCGCTGGAAGAGCTGGAGGCGAATCAGCTTCCCGGGGATCACGAGGCTGTGAGCGCCCATTTCTTCGAGTCGCCGGAGTTGAAGCACGCCCTGGAAGAGCTCGGGGCCGGGGCCGCGGATCGGATCTACCGCATGATCCGAGGGGTGGACCCCCTGCCTCTGAGGGGCCTGGTGAGCGGCAGCCTGGATCTGGACAAGATGGAGTATCTCCGGCGGGACGCCCGTTTCTGCGGCGTGCCCTACGGAGAAGTGGACGTGGACCGCCTCCTTCAGGGGATGGTCCTCCTGGAAGATCCCCGGACCGGGCGTTATGAGGTGGGGGTCCACGAGAAGGCCGTGGCGTCCCTGGAGTCCCTCCTCTTCGCCAAGTACCAGATGTTCAGAAACGTTTACTGGCACCATGGCGTCCGGGCCGCCACCGCCCTCTACAAACGGATCGTGGAGGAAGCCGTGCGTTTGGCCCTGGTGACGCCGGAAGAACTTGTGGGACCTACCGACGAGGAGATGCTCCACGTGGTCGGCCGACGGGTCGAGACCATGGAATCCCGGGCCGCCGTCCGCCTCCGGGAGCGATGGCTCCCCGACCTCCGAAACCGGCGACTGCCCAAGCGGGCCCTGGAGATGACGGCCGCGGATCTCGCTCACGTCTCCATTCCAGCCTGGATGGGGCAGGACTCTCCTCGGAAGAGGGAGCTGGAAGACGGCATCGCGGCGAGCCTTGGACTGGATCCGGGAGAGGTGGTGGTGGACTATCCGGCGAAAGCCGGCATGTTCCAGCTGAACATCCTTCTGGAGCGGAGAAACGGGGAGGTGGCCCGGGTGGGTGCCGGTGGATTGCCGGGTGTCATCGACCTTCCCCGGGTCACGTCCGAGCTTTATCGAACTGCCCGGGTGCTCCGGATCTTCTCCTTTCGCCGTCGCCGGATGGAACCAGAAGCCTTCCTGGAACTTATCAATACATGGGAGGAAGGTGGCCAGGAACCTTCTCCGGGGACAGGGGTGTAACAGAGTCGGAAAAGGCTGGACACGAGTTTATCACTATGATAGCATGAAGGGCTCATCACCCTGCGGTTGGTCACAGGAGCCGCATCCAACGCCTTTTCGCCCGCCGCCGCTTCTGGTTGGTGGGCCTGTGGTTCGAGCAGGGACCAAAAGAGTTTTCGAGGGTACGCCCCGGCAGACCCTCTTGGGAGATATTAATGAGCACGGCAGCCACGGATACAAATCGGAAGCGTAAGGGCCGCAAGAATCCTCTTGCGGGGTTCTCCGCCACCGTGGAGGAGCAATCAGCTCTGGATCAGTACCTCCGGGACGTGAGCCGACACGAGCTCATCTCACCGGACCGGGAGAAGGAGCTGGGGGCCCTGGCCCAGAAGGGTGACGAGGACGCCGTCCAGGAGCTGGCCAGAGCGAACCTCCGCTTCGTCATCAGTGTGGCCAAGAAGTACCAGAACCGCGGCGTGTCCCTCACGGATCTGATCCAGGAGGGGAATGTGGGACTGGTGACGGCCGCCCGGAAGTTCGATCCGGACCAGGGTGTGAAGTTCATCAGTTACGCCGTCTGGTGGATCCGCCAGGCGATTCTGGCCTCACTGGCCAATCAGGGCCGTGCCGTCCGGGTGCCTCTGAACCGGGCCTCGGACCTGGCCAGGATCTTCCGGGAGAAGGAGCGTCTGAAGCAGGAGCTCCGCCGGGAGCCTACCGCCGAGGAACTCAGCGCCGCCACGGATCTGACGCCGGAGTTGGTGGAGTCCCTTCAGACGCTGAACGCTGCCGAAATCCGGTTGGACGCCCCCATCGGGGACAGCGAGGACTCCCAGCTGGTGGAGCGTTTCATCACCGAGGAGGCCGCCGAGCCGGAGGTGGAGGTGGAAGGCCGCCTCCTCAGCGAGGCCATCAGCGAGGCCCTGGAAACCCTGGAGGCCCGGGATGCCAAGGTGCTTCGACTCTATTTCGGGCTCGAGGGAGAGCGTGAGCACACCCTGGAGGAGATCGGGAACATGTTGGGCGTGACCCGGGAGCGGATTCGACAGCTTCGGGACCGTGCCCTGCGACGCCTCCGGGAGGGTGACAAGGGGATCGCCCTGGAGTCTTTCGCCGCCTGATGCTCAAGGCGTCGCCGCCCCGTCGGCGGTGGAATCCGACCGCCTTCCGCGGACCCCGGAACCTGAGGGGTGCGGAGGGCGGTCTTCTTTTTTCCCGGGACATGGGGTGACCGTGGAAAGGGGGCTGGTCCACGGAAGCGAAGGGGGTGTCTACCAGGTCGTCCTGGATTCGGGGGAGCAGGTGGATGCCTCTCTTCGGGGGCGCGTCAAGCGGGAAGCCCGGGTCGGTGACCGGGTCGTCATCGGGGACTCGGTGGACGTTCGCCGGGATGCTGACGGCTCGGTGACCATCGAGGCCGTTCACCCCCGCCGCACCCAGGTCATCCGAAGAGGGCCGGGGGGGCGTCGAGCCAAGGTGGTTGCTGCCAATGTGGACCGCCTGGTGGCGGTGGTGGCGGCCCGTAGACCTGCTCCCAGGCAGGCCCTCATCGATCGCCTTCTGGTGGTGGGAGAGGTCAATCGCCTGGAAATCGTCCTGGTGGTGAACAAACAGGATCTCCTGGCCGGGGCCGAAGGAGGGGAGGGGGCCGGAGAGAAGGGTGCAGAGGAGCTCCGGGCGCTGGTGGAGCTATACCGGGACCTGGGATACCCGGTCCTGGAAACCAGCGCCAGGGACGGTCGGGGGATGGAATCCCTGCGGGGATTCCTCTGCCGGGGGATCTCGGCACTGGTGGGGCCTTCCGGCGCGGGAAAGTCCACCCTGTTGAACGCGATACAACCCGGCCTCTCCCTGAGAACCGGGGGAGTGAGCCTGAAAGCGGGCCGGGGTCGTCACACCACCGTGAGCGCCCGGCTCCTCACCCTGGCATGCGGCGGAGTGGTGGCGGACACCCCCGGCTTTTCAGATGTAGGGGTGTGGGGGGTTGAGGCCAGGGAGCTGGAGGGGTGCTTCCCCGAGTTTTCCCTCTACCGCGAAGGGTGTCGTTTCCGGGGATGCACCCACCTCCACGAGCCGGGGTGCCGGGTCCGGGGCGCGCTGGAAGAAGGGGTGATAGATCCGGGGCGCTACGAGAGCTACCGGATCCTCTTCCAGGAAGCCCAGGAAGCGGACCGGCGCCTCTTCAGGTGACCCTCCTCACCTGTTCTTGGCGGGTCCAGGGGCTCCTTCCCCGAGGGGGGTGATCTGGGGGGCTCCCGTGACCGGGTCCCTCCGGACCGCCACGGGCCAGCGGTAGACCGCCTCCAGGATCTCTTCCCGAAACACCTCCTGCACCCCTCCCTCCGCCGCCACCCTTCCCCCGTCCAGGAGGAGGATCCGGTCCGAGAACCGGGCAGCCAGATTCATGTTATGGGTGATGACCATCACCGTCATTCCCTGGTTTGCCGATGCCCTCAGGAGTTGAAAGATGGACATCTCGTGACGGACGTCCAGGCTGGCCGTGGGCTCGTCGAGAACCAGGGCCGTGGGCTCCTGGGCCAGGGCCCTGGCGATGCGAACCCGCTGGATCTCCCCTCCTGAAAGGGTGGTGACGTCCCGGCCCCCCAGATCCGCCACATCACAACGATGGAGGGCCTTCCTGATGGCTTCCCGGTCCCTGGCCCCCTCGGCATGGAGTGGCCCGAGATGAGGATAGCGACCCATGGCCACGAAATCCCGGACCGAGAGGGGGAAGGCCAGGTGCTCGTTCTGGGCCACGGCACCCACGGTCCTGGCCAGCTCCCGGCGGCTCCACTTCCCCGTCTCCTTCCCTTCCACCAGGGTGCTGCCGCCGGAGGGTCGAATGAGCCCCAGGAGGGCCCTCATGAGGGTGGACTTGCCTGAGCCGTTGGGTCCCAGCACGGCGTAGAGGGCACCGTGGGGAACCGCCATGGTGACCCCGTCCAGAGCCGGGATATGAAACCTCCCGTAGCGCACCACCAGATCCCGGGTCTGGAAAGTCATCCCGAGAGGCTCCGGCGGAGGAGGACGAGAAAGAGGGGCACCCCCAGAAAGGCCGTGATGACGCCGATGGGAATCTCCGTGGGATCCAGGATGAGGCGAGCCCCCACGTCGGCCAGCATGAGGAAGGCGGCCCCGGCCAGAAAGGAGAGGGGAAGGATCACACGCTGATCCGAGCCCACCAGGAGCCGGAGGATGTGGGGGATGATGAGGCCCACGAAGCCGATGATTCCGGCCACCGCCACCCCGGCAGCAGTGATGAGGGAGGCCACGGCGTAGGCGATCCGCTTCACCCGCTCCACATCGGTGCCCAGGTAGCTGGCCGTCTCCTCCCCCACGGCCATGAGGTTCAGGGCCCGGGCCAGTCCCATCAGGATCAACGTGGCCGGGAGGGTATAGGCCGCCACCACCGCGACGCTCTTCCAGGAGGCTCCGGCCAGGCTCCCCATCATCCAGAGAACGGCGCTCCGGACGGCCTGGGCCTCGGAGATGGACAGAATGAGGGCGATGACGGCCGTGAAGAAGGCCCCCACCACCACGCCGGCCAGGAGGAGGACCCGGACGTCCAGGCGCCGGTCTGCCGAGGCAGCCACCCCGAAAACCAGGAAGATGGCCAGAAGGGCGCCTCCGAATGCGGCGGCCGGCAAGAGGACGGAGCTCCGGGAGGCCAATCCCAGGGAGAGGACCGCCACGGCCCCCGCCGCAGACCCGCCGGAGATGCCCAGGATGTACGGCTCGGCCAGAGGGTTCCGCAGGAGAGCCTGGAACACGGAGCCGGAAAGGGCCAGGCCGCCCCCCACCAGGAGACCCAGGAGGGCTCTGGGAAGGCGGATCTCCAGGAGGATCCGACGGAAGATGGGATCCCCTTCTCCTGTGAGGATCTGGAGCGTCTGAAGGGTTGTGAGGGACACGTGGCCCAGCCGGATGTTCAGAAAAAACGCTGCCCCAAGCCCGGCCAGCAGGAGGAGGGTCAGAAGGCGCCGGTTCACCGGAAAACCCCGGGATGGAGGATGCGGGCCAGATCCCACGCCTGTCGAGCCAGATCCGGCCCCGGGATCTCCAGCTCCGGAGAGACCCTCCGAAGAGGGACGGGGATTCTGGGGAGGAGCACCTCGATGCCCTCCGGGGCGAGGATGAGATCCATGTCCCGAACCAGGAATGCCTCGGCGTTCACCGGCCCGTAGAGACCCTCGAGGTCGGCGAAGACGTTCACGCCACCAGCCAGCTCCAGAAGCTCGTGGAGGTAACTCCCGGGCCCGGCCACCCATGGGGGACTCCCGCCGAGGAGATAGGCCACCCGCACCGGAGGTCTTCCGGCGACACGGGCTTCGAGACGTTCCAGGTCCCGGGCCATTGCGCCCAGAATGCTGTCGGCCTCCTTCTCCCTGCCGGTAATCCTGCCAAGGTGCCGGATGGTTCGCCGAATGTCCCGGAGGCCATCGGGCCGGACGGCCAGATGGGCAATGCCCAGATCGTCGAGGCGCAGGGAGGTGGTGGGATCCGATTCTCCGCCGAAGCGGATTACCAGGTCCGGGTCCAAAGCCATGACCGCTTCCAGACTCGGATTCAGCCCGCCTCCCACCGAGGGTAGATGGGCCAGTGCCCCGGCGGTGTCGAAATCCGTTCGCCCCGCCAGGCGCTCGCCTGCCCCCAGGGCCAGCAGGATCCGGGAAGCGGAAGGAACCAGGGAGATGACACGTCGGGGAGGATCCCTGAAGAGGATGGTGTCGCCGGAAGCGTCCACCAGCCGGAGGGGAAATCCTTCCGAAGGCTCCTCCTCCCTCTCCTCCTCCCGGGAGCTTTCGACACCGCAGCCCGGAACCAGCAGGAGGAGCGGGAGGAGGAGCGGGAAGAGAAGGGCCGCCCTCACGCCCCGCCGTCTCCGGAGTCCCCACATGGATCCTGGTAGGTGAGGACCCAGCCGTCGGGGCCCCGCTCCAGGGCTGCAAACCAGCGCGCTTCTTCTCCCATGACCTCCAGGAGGATCTCCTGGTCTCCGTCCCGGTCCCAATCCAGGCGGGAGAAGTACCGGGGAGCTCCCTTTCCGTCCTCCCCCACCTTCCGGTACCAGGTGAAGGCGAGGTCGAAGGTGGAGCCCCGGGGCTCGCCGAGAATCATGAGGGCGTATGCGCTGTCCGGGGCCGGACCCACCCGGAGGTCATCCCCATGGACGAAGGTAGCCATGACGGCCGGCGCTCCTGCTCCAGGGAGCTCGAACACCTGGATATCCCGCCGGGTTTCCAGGAGAGAGGCGGGCCAGGAAGCCCCTACCAGGGGAATGGCTTCGGCACCCAGGTTCAAAGAGGCCACTCGCTGGTCGTATACGCTGCCAAGAGTCTGAAAGGGCCCGAAGCCAAATCCCGAAACCCGTTCCGGTTCCAGCGCGATGAATCTCTCGGCCTCGGCAGCCTCCGGTACCAGCTGGAGTCGGCCGACGGCCTGGGCCCGGACCCCGCAATAGGGCTCCGTGACCAGCTTCGCCTCTTCCACTTCCACTGTGCCCACCCGGACGCCCTGGTGGAAGAGGGACAGGGCCGTCCCGGGAGCCAGGCGCCGGCTCAGGAGCTGCCGGGACGCTTCCTCGCTTTCCGGGGCTGGGGGCAGAGGCTGAAGGCCCTCCTCGGTAAGGACCGCCACCGGGAAGATCCGGACCGCGTCTCCCTCACGGAGGCCCGCGTAGAGAAAGGGACCCGGGTCCTGGTCCCGTGGCTCGGGCTGGGTGGCCTGTCCCGAATCCGGGGCCGGGGCCGCGGAGTCGGCCGCAGGAGCCCGGAGTGCCACCTCGATGCCGCCCCAGGATACGTTGTCGCAAGCAGATGCGGCGCTTACAATGCCAACCAAAAGGAGCCAGTGGGGTACTCTTCCGATCATCAATTCCCTTCAATCCCCCCCGGCCGGGCGCCAGGGACGGCCCGCCGGAGCACCCTGAAAGTTCCAGAAATGGGAGAAACCCGAAGAAAGCACATAAAAGCTAGGGTGCCAGGTGGGCAGAGGCAAAAGGGAGGAGCCGGAGTCCCTGCCCAGTGGGGGTTCCGGAGGGATCGAACGGTCAGGCAGGGAGAGAATGGTCGAAGAGATGAAGTTCCGAACCGTCATGGGACATTTCGCAACCGGCGTGACGGTGGTGACCACCCGGGACGGAGGCGCGACTCCCCTGGGCCTTACCGTAAGCGCGTTTACCTCCGTCTCTCTGCGACCCCTTCAGGTCCTCATCTGTGTCCATAAGAATGCCGGGCCGCACGATGCCATTCTGAAAAGCAGGAGCTTTGCCGTGAACGTCCTTTCGGCAGATCAGGCGCACCTGGCTACCCGGTTCGCCACAGGCCCCACGGGGGAGCGCTTCCGGGGGCTGGAATTTCGAGATGACCCGCTGGGCAATCCGCTTCTGCCCGGTTTGGCCTGGCTGACCTGCCGCGTTCGGGAAGTCTGGCCCGGAGGGGACCACTCGGTGATCCTGGGAGAGGTTCAGGATTGTGACGCCCGGGAGGGTCGGCCCCTCCTCTTCTTCAAGGGACGTCTCGAAGGCAGGATCTCGTGAGTCGCGGCCGATCCGTGCTGGGAGCCCTGCCCCCTTTCGTCATCGGATTGGCCGGAGCCGGAGTCGCGGAGATCTCCGCCACCCTCCTCCTTTATTCCGCCGAGGGGTTCCTTCCGGCGTTGACCCTGATCCTCACCGTCGAAGCCGGAGCCTTCGCCCTGGGCTTGTGGAGCGGTTCGGCGCAGGTGGGATCCGTCAGTGTGGAGCAGCTCCGGCTCCGGTGGCTCTTTGCCCTGGTAGCCCTGTCCCTGGCGGCTGCGTTCTCCACGGGGATGACGGTCATGGAGGAGGTGTTCAGGGGGGGGCTGTGGCAGGGGTTCGGCCTGGCCTTCCTGGGAAGCCTTCCCCTTTTCGCCCTGGGCTCCCTCCTGGCGGCCATGGGAAGATCCCGGCCTTCCGGGGCCTGGAAACCGGGGGTGTCGGCGGCCTTTGGGCTGGCGGCGGGCTTTCTCCTTACCGGCGTGCTCCTGCTCCCGAACATGGCTCCCTACACCTTCTATCTCCTCCTCCTCTCGGCCCTATCCGGCGGCGCCCTCCTTCACGGCTGGGTCCTGGACGGGCGTCTCCAGGCCTCGGTGGTGGAGGAGATTCCCACCCCCCGGGGCATGGCAAGGGTGGAGGACCGCCGCACCGGTGCAGCCGGGCTCCAGTGGCGCGTCATCCTGGAGGGAGGGCGCGTTCGGGCCCGGGAGAGTGTGGACGGAAGGAGCGGACGGGGATGGGAGAACGCCGTCCTGGAAGGGTTGAAAGAAGGGGAACATTGTCCGAGCCCCGTCCTTTTCCTGGGAGGAGGGGGGGGCACCCTGGCCCGGCTTCTCCTGGACGACTTTCCTGAAGTGGACCTCCTGGTGGTGGAGGAGAGCCGGGAGGTGCTGCGGCTGGCCCGGAAACACCTCCGGCCGTTCCCTGGTTGGGAACGGGTGCGGTGCGAGATGGGTCGTCCCTGGCGGATACTGGAGGAACTGGAGATGACGTTTCCCCTCCTCCTGGTGGACCTGGAGGCGGTTCCGTCCCTGGGACCGATCCCGGACATCCCCGCCCGGGTGTGGAAGGAGATGGCTTGCCGGGCGGGGGCTGAAGGCCTGGTCGTATTGGGAGGGCTCGCCCTCCGGGATCGGTTGGGGAAAGCCCCTGTGGAAGGCCTCCTCAGGGAGGCTTCCCGGCACTTCGCGACAGGGGTCGTCTATGAAGGAGACGAGGAGGCCTTCCTCTTCGCCTCCGGATCCCGGGCCCCCATCTGGCCCCGGGTCCTCCCGGGGTTCCGCGCCACGGTGTCCACTGAAGATCTGGACGGGTAGCCGATGCTACTGGCCCATCTTTCGGACCTGCACCTCGGCCACCGGGCCTATGACAGGGTGGAAGAGGGGAGAAACGTCCGGGAGAGGGATGTGGCCGCCGCCTTCCAACGTGCCGTCCAGGAGGTGATCCGGCTCAAGCCCGACCTTGTTCTTCTCGTGGGTGACATCTTCGATCGTCCGGATCCGCCCCCCAGCGCCCTGGTGGAGATGGCCCGGGGGTTGGAGGCCTTTCGGAGCGCCATTCCCGGCGCCCTGATCTTCATGGTGGCGGGGGCCCGGGATACCCCCAGGCCGGTGTCGGACCCCGGGGCCCTGGCGGCCCTGGATCCCTTTCCCCAGGTGGAGGCAGTGACGGGCACGGCGCGTTCAATCTTCCTCAGGGAAATGGAAACCCACCTCTACCTCATTCCCCACGGGGCGGTGGTCCGCCGGCCCTATCCGGAGTTGAGGGTTCACCCGGAGGCCCGGTGGAACATCCTCCTGGCCTATGCCGGGGTGGGAACGGGTCCGGGGCCGGGATTGCCCCTGGACCCGGCTCCATGGGACTACGTGGCCCTGGGACACCTGCATCAGCGCCAGCAGGTAGCCCCCCGGGTCTTCTATCCCGGATCCCTGGAGCGGGTGGGGCCTGAGCCATGGAGGGAAGCAGCTCAGGAGAAGGGCTTCCTGACTTTCGACATGGAACGAGGGGTGTCTCGCTTTCATGCCATTCCCGGGCGGGCGGTGGTGGCACTGGCGCCCATACGGATCCCTCACGGCGAGGGTTCACACCTTGCGGAACGGGTCCGGGAAGTCCTGGGGGAAGTGCCCGGCGGCATCGACGGAAAGATCGTGCGGCTCCGGATCGAGGGACTCTCTCCCCAGGAGGTGAAGCGGCAGGACCGGAATCTCTTCTCTCCCCTCTGGAACCAGGCTCTCCACCTTGCCATCGAGGTGGACGACTTCCACGACATGGGAGACGAAAATCGTCTTCCCCTGGTTTCCCGGGATCGGGGCTTCGCCCTTCGGGCCCTTCGGGAGCAGATCCGCGCCGGAGGCGGGAAGGAGGTTTCGCGGCTGCTGGATGAGCTGTCTTCCGACGCCACGCTCCCGGAAGATTCCCCCGGGAGGGAAGAGGATCTCCTGCTGAGAGAGCTCCACGGGTCCCACCTCCCGTACCTGGGCTCTCTGAGCATGGAGGCCCAGGAGGGGCTTCTGGCCTGGATGGGCGGGGACGGCCGGGACCTCAGGTCCTTCGCTTCCACACTCCTATGGGGAGTGGGACTCTCTCCGGGGCTGCCGGGACAGAAGGGGGCGGAGGGAATGAAGCCGGAGCCTTCTGTGGCCATTCGCCTGGGGCTCAGGGAGGGAAGCTTCTGGGTCGGGAACGGTCCCGCGGGCAGCGGCTCCCTTCCGGGAAGAGGTGGCGAGACCCGGCCGGACTGGGGCCTTCGCCGGGAAGGCGTGGCCCTGGCCTGGTGCGGAGTGGGAGGTGAGACGCCGGAAGCCTTGCTGGAGAAGGGGGCACGTCTTCTGGCCGTTGCCAGGGGAGTGGAAGACCTGGGGGCGCTGAAGGAGAAGCTCTGGAAGCTGCACCCCGGATTGAAGGACGGCCCGGACCTGGGCAGGCTGTCGCCCCAGGACTATGAGCGGCTGCGCCTGGAATCGGAGATGGCGGACCTCCAGGCCCAGCTCCGGGCCCTGGAGGACGTACCCGACCGGGTCATGGAGCTGGAGAGTAGGCTCCGGGAGCTCCGGGCCGAATATGCCGAGGTCATAGGAGATCTGGATGCCGGGACCATGGATTGGCACCGGGAGCGGCAGGATGCCGAGACCCATCTCCACGCCTACCGGGACCGGGGGCGGGAGGTCCGGGACCGGATTCGTAAACTGGAGTCCCTGGGGTCAGAGAGTCCCTGCCCCACCTGTGGCCGGCTCCTGGAAGAGCATTCCCAGAAGGTCCTGGAAAAGCTCCGGGAGGAGTGGGAGGGTCTGGTTCAGGACGGGCAGTGGTGGAGGAAGCGGTGGGAGCAGCTGGAGGCGAAACCGGAAGGCCTCAGAGATCTGGAAGGCAGGTCCCTGCGCATCAACGCAGAGCAGGAGGCCCTCACGGAGGAGCTGGAGCGGGCCCGCTCCTCCCTCCGGGAGCGAGACGAGATCCGGGACCGGGAAAAGGAGGTCCAGCTTCGCCGGGAGCAGTTGGATGGCGAGGGTGGAGGCGGACGAGGGGCGGGTGAGGGCGGGACAGGGGTTCCGGGGCCCGGTGCCCCGGGGGTCCCTGAGGAGGCCCGGGTGCTCTTCAAACTGGTAAAGGGTCTCCTTCAGGAGATCATGGAGGAGAGTCGGGTTCGCCTGTTGCACCGTGGAGGACGGCGTTTGAACCGGCTCACCGGTGGGCGCATCCTGGGGTTGGAGGTGGAGGGATGGGAGGGAGAGGTTCAACTGGTGGAGGGGGGAGGAACAGGGGGCGTTGAGACGGACCAGGACCGGGCCGCCGCCGTTGTAGCCCTTCGCATGGCTCTGGTGGAGCTCCTGGCCGAGGAGTGGAGCACCCTGGGCTCCTTCGTCCTGGGGGATCCCTTCGATCGAATGGGGGAGGAGGATCAGCTCCGCTGCCTGAGCCTCCTGAGGGGGGTCCTGTTCCGGATCCCCCAGATCATGCTTCTGACCCGAGGCTCCGTGGTGGAGCGTGCGCCGGAGTTTTTCGACGGCCTCTTCGAGTTCCGGGAAGCTCCCGCCGAAGGGCTCCCTCCCCTCCGGTCCCTGCCGGCGGGTGTCGGGATGTTGCGGATCCGTCAGGAGACCAGCGTGACTTCAGGGAATGGCTCCTAACTCCCCAGCCTGGCCCAGGATTCTGCCCGCTCCATGTTCAGCACAGCCTCTTCTTCCCGCCCCGCCTCCGCGGCGGCCCGGTAGAGGGCGTAGTGAACCCAGGCATAGTAGCTGGGCACCCCCAGGACGGCACGGTAGGGCCAGCGGGACCATTCGTCCGGGAGTCCTCCCCGGTGCATGAAGACCTCCCAGGCCAGTGACCGGGTGCGGTCCACGTCCAGCCAGATTCCCGTCACCGAGGTCATGGGGGAAAGCTCCAGCTCCGTCACTCCCGGCATCGCCTCGGGATCCGGAATCCCCGGATTCAGGCGATAGGCCAGCCCCTGCCGGATGAGGAAGGGGCTCAGCCCCAGGCTCTCGGCCGCGCTTCCGCTGGAGGCGAAGTAGACGGGACGGTCTCCCATGGAGTTGCTGATGATGGCCAGGGCGAACTGATGCCAGGGGTAGAGGTAGGTATCCCCTCGCAGGCGTGCCGAAACCCCCCGTCCGAGATCCACCGTCCGCTCTTCCCGGAGAGGGACCACGGCCTGGGCGACACGGCGAATGGTGTCGTCGTCCAGGTTCAGGATGGAGCGGGTGGGTTTCCGGAGGGCGCCGGAGAGGATGAGGGGTATCTTGCCCTGGCTCTCCACCTCCCGGGCCTTCGCCGCCGGAACGTATTCGGCCCCGGGAGAGCCTTCTCCCGTGTACGGTCGCTGGCAGACGATGCGGGTGGGGTTCGAGGCCGGATCCTCCCCGGGGCCGCAGGGTCTCGTGAGCCCCCGGAGCTGGAAGGCATACCAGTCGATGTTCAGGTAGGAGGTGACGATGACGGTGACGTCCCGCCGGATCCCCTCCACCTCCTGAAGATACCAGAGGGGGAAGGTGTCGTTGTCTCCATTGGTAAAGAGGACCCCGTAGGGCTCCACGCTCATGAGAAGGTTGTAGGCCCAGTCCCTGGTGGAGTAATCCCCGGCCCGGTTGGCCCAGGGCCAGTTGAGCGCCAGGGGCAGAAGGGCCAGAACCAATATGGGTGCCGCCTTCCGGTAGCTTCCCTTCATCCGTTCGGAAAACGACTTCCAGAGAGTGGCGATTCCCATACCGGCCCAGAGGCCCCAGAGGGAGAAGCTCACGAGAAAGAAGTAGTCCCGCTCCCTGACCTCGTGGAGGCTCAGATCACCCGCAGGATCCGGGATGGTATACCCGTACTTGAAGTTCAGGTAGAAGACCAGTGCCACCGAAAGGGTGCCGAAAAGGGTCAGGAAATACCACCAGGTGGCCCGATCCCGCTTGAAATGCTCCACGGCCCCGTAGACTCCCAGCCCCGTGAAGAGGAGGGTGAAGGGAAGCCTGGCTGCGGCGAAAAGGCTCTGAGTACCCTGGAGGGCCCGGGCCCACTGCCAGTCGAAGTACTGTAGATAGTTGGCGAACTGGAGATGCAGAGGAGCCAGCCTGCCCCAGACGGAGGGCTTCACGTACTGGTCCCGGCTGAGAGCCGCCGAGAGGTTCTCGCACCCGGCCTGTCCCCATGTCAGAATGCTGGTGAGGGCCCCGCCCAGGGACTCGCAGGTGGGAGAGGCCTCGTTTATGATGGGATCCAGTCCCGCCCGCAGAGGCAGGTAGAGGTGAATGGAGAGGCCCAGGAAGAGGGCCACCAGGGCCGCCACGTACAACCGGAAATTCAGGAGCACACGGGGGTGTGCCATGAGAATGAAGATCCCCAGGGCCGGGGCCGCCAGGAACGCCATGAGGTGATTCCCCACCGACAGGGCCAGGATGAACACCATGAGGACGAGGATGTTGTCGTCCTTTCCCTTTCCCAGGTTCCGCCGCCAATGGAAGGCAAGCCAGGACAGCAGTGCGATGGTGAAGAGTGAGACGGTGTAGACCTTCTCGTTGACGTTCGATTGGTTCCAGACGGTGAATGCGGTGGCGCTCACGAGGACGGCGGTGAAGGCTCCGGCAAGGGGGAAGATCCGGTCCCGGGTATAGGTTCGGAGGACCTGGTGGACGATGAGAAACCAGAACCCGTGGGCCAGGGCGCTCATGAAGGTGGAGAAGAGGTTGATCCGGACGGCCACCGATAGCCCCAGGGGCGCCAGCAACAGCTCCCAGGCCCGAGCCAGCACTACGAAGAGGGGATTCCCGGGCGGGTGGGGAATTCCAAGGATGTGGGCCGTGGCGATGTACTCGCTGGTATCCCAGAAGGCGGTGGTGGGGGCCAGTGTGATGATGTACAGGGCCGCCACCGCCAGGGTGGCCGCCAGGGCCCATCCATAGGGGGGCCTCGGATCCTTCCCCTGCCGGGTGTCCGTCGCGTCCGTCAAGAGCTTCTACTCCTTCATGAGGTGGAGGCTGCCCCAGGCATCCACTTCCAGGCGCCAGGCCGGTGGGAGCCAGGTGGTGGAGCTGTATTCCATGACCAGGGCGGGGCCATGGAGCGTGTGGCCCTTCCGGAGCTCCCTTCGCCAGACCGCCCGGGCGGTGATCTCCTCCCCAGCATGATATACCGTTTTTTCCATGGTGGGAGGGGGAGCGTCTGATTCCGGGAGGGGATCGTGGATGAGAGGGAAGGCCCGACCTTCCACGACCACCCTGAGGGTGACGGCTTCCACTGGGGTGTCCTTCCGGGCGTAGCCGTACCGTTCCAGGTGCCTCCGGTGGAAGGCTTCCACCCACCCTTCCCTGGGGACCCGGATCTCGAAGCTCTGCCCCTGGTAGCGGGCATCCACCCAGAAGTTCAGGGTGAGATCCTCAAAGCGGTTCCCCTCCTCCAGCATCTCCCCCACGGCCTGGGACTCCAGGGCCTTGAACGCGAGGTCCATTCCGGCCTGGGTGTCGTCCAGGGTCGAGAGAAGAAGGAGGGTCCGGGACACTTCCCGGGTGGGAGGGGCCGCCAGCATCCCGTAGGCAGAGAGGAGCCCGGGATCCGGCGGCACCAGAGCCCCGGCGGCGCCCAGGCGCTCCGTCAGCTCGGCCACGTGGAGCGCCCCGGCTCCCCCGAAGGCCACCAATACGAATTCGGCGGGATCAAATCCCCGCTCCACGCTGATGACCCGGAGAGCTCGCTCCATGGCCGTATTTGCCACCTCCAGGACTCCCTCCGCCGCACCCTCCGGTGTCTTGCCAAGCTTCTCTGCCAATGCCCCCAGGGGGTCTTTGATGCGATTCCGGTCCAGGCTTCCTTCTCCGCCCAGGAACCCTCCCGGGGGCAGTCGGCCCAACCAGACATGGGCGTCCGTGACGGTGACCTCCTTGCCTCCCGACCCGTAGGAGATGGGCCCGGGATCGGCCCCGGCGCTCTCGGGCCCCACCCTGAGGGCCCCGCCGGCGTCCACACGGGCCAGGGAGCCGCCACCGGCTCCCACGGTATGAATGTCGATGACGGGTATGGCCACCGGCTGGCCGGCGATCTCGAACTCCCGGGTGTGGAGAGGCCGGCCGGGGCACAGGGAGACATCGGTGGAGGTGCCCCCCATGTCGAAGGTGATGATCTGCTGGAATCCCGAGCGATCGGCCCAGCTCCGGGCTCCCACCACGCCGCCCGCGGGACCCGAGAGGACCGTATGCACCGGCTCCCGGATGGCCCGTCGGACCGGGACCGCTCCCCCGTTCGAGCCCATGATCTGGACCTTGTCGGCACCGCTTTCCCGGTCCAGGCGTCCCAGATACCGGGACATCATGGGAGAGACATAGGCGTTCACGACGGTGGTGGAGGTACGCTCGTACTCCCGGTATTCGGGAAGGAGCCGGGAAGACACGGAGAGGGGAAGGCCCATGGGTTCCAGGACCCCCGCCACCGCCTCTTCATGGGCCGGATCGGCGTAGGCGTGGAGCAGGACCACGGCCAGGGCCTCGGCCCCTGCGCACCGATCCGGGAGACCCGACAGCTCCCGGAGGTCCAGGGGCTGGATCTCCTCACCCTCCGGGCCCAGGCGCCCCGAGATCCCCAGGCGGTCCTCCCTGGCCACCAGGGGTGAGGGACGATGTCCCACCAGCGCGTAGAGCTGAGGCCGATTCTGCCTGCCGATCTCGATGACGTCCTCGAACCCCCGGTTGGTCACCAGGAGGACCCGTGCCCCCTTTCGCTCCAGGAGACCGTTGGTTGCAACGGTGGAGCCGTGGAGGAGCCTGTGGGGGTGGACGTTTTCCCCCATGATCCGCCGACTCCCCGTGAGAACGGCCTCGGCGGGGTCCCCCGGGGTGGATGGGACCTTCAGGGTCCGAAGCCGGCCGTCTTCCTCCAGGAGAAGAAGATCCGTGAAGGTGCCCCCGGTATCCACCGCCAGGATGCGTGTTGACGTGGCTTCAGCGCTCTTGGACATTCATCATCGCTCCAGAGAGTCGTGTCTCCATCGGATCCTCTTCTCCTCTTTCCAGCTGCCGGGGATGCCGGACACCTGCCGCCTCGGGGAGGCGGGCCATGCAGACGAACCCATCCTTCGAAGAATTCCGGGCTCATGCCGCAGGTTCCGGCGTCGTCCCTGTCTGGGCTGAGTTTCTTTTCGATACCCAGACGGCCGTGACGGCCTACGAAGCCCTGGCTGAGCCTCCCTTCGGCTTTCTCCTGGAGTCCGTTGTCGGAGGTGAACAATGGGCCCGTTACTCCTTCTTGGGAAGCCGCCCCCGGGAAGCCTGGCGCCTCCAGGGGGACCGGGTGAGCGTCTGGTCCCCCGGGAAGGGATGGCGGCCGGTGGAGACCCGTTCCCCCCTGGATGAGCTGGACCGGCGACTCCGGGCCCGGACCGCCGCCCGGGTACCGGGGCTGCCCCGGTTCTGGGGCGGGGCAGTGGGTTTCTTCGGGTATGACGTGGTCCGGCAGGTGGAGACCCTTCCCTCCCCTCCCGCCGACGACCTGGATCTCCCCGACGGCCTCCTCCTCTTCACCGACCTGGTCCTGGTCATCGACAACCTCCTGGGAAGGGCCATGGCCGTGGCGGCTGTGGATGTGGAGGAGGGTCTTTCGGAAGCCGAGCTCAGAAGCCGGTATGAGGCCGGCGCCACCCGTGCCCGGGAGATGATCCGGCGCCTGGAGGCAGCCCCCCGGATGCCGGCTCTGGATCTCCCCCCGGAGCCGGAGGATGACCCGCCCTTTTCCAGCAGCATGACCCGGGAGGGATTCCGGGATGCGGTGCGGAGGGTGAAGGAGTACATCCGGGCCGGCGACGCCTTCCAGGTGGTTCTCAGCCAGCGACTCGGGATGCCCTTCCACGGCAGGCCCTTCGACCTCTACCGGATCCTCCGGTCCCTGAATCCCTCCCCCTATCTCTACTTTCTGGAGATGGAGGGTCTGACCCTGGTCGGGGCATCTCCGGAAGTCCTGGTCCGGGTTGAGGATGGCCGGGTAACGGTGCGACCCATCGCCGGGACCCGCCGCCGGGGCCGGACGCCGGAGGAGGACCGGACCCTGGCCCAGGAGCTGCAGTCGGACGAGAAAGAGCTGGCGGAGCACCGGATGCTGGTGGACCTGGGACGAAATGATGTGGGTCGGGTGGCCCGCTTCGGCTCCGTCCATGTCCCGGAGCTCCTGGCGGTGGAGCGGTATTCCCACGTCATGCACCTGGTGAGCCAGGTGGAGGGGGAGCTGAGAGAGGGCCTGTCGGCCCTGGACGTTTTCCAGGCCTGCTTTCCTGCCGGTACTGTGTCCGGCGCTCCGAAGATCCGGGCCATGGAGATCATCGACGAAATGGAGCCGGTGAAGCGTGGCCCCTACGCCGGAGCGGTGGGCTATTTCTCCTTCGGGGGGATGAACATGGATACGGCCATCACCATCCGGACCGTGGTCCTCACCCCCTCCCGGGCCTTCGTCCAGGCAGGAGCCGGAATCGTGGCCGATTCGGACCCGGAAGGGGAATACCAGGAAACCCTGAACAAGGCCCGGGCCCTTCTCAGGGCCGGGGCCATGGTCCGGTCCGGGGCCCGGTAGATCTCTCGCTATTCCTCCAGCTCCTCGTAGATCTGGGCCGCCGCTTTGAT
Organism: uncultured Gemmatimonadaceae bacterium; assembly: GCA_964605505.1. Taxonomy (GTDB): domain Bacteria; phylum Gemmatimonadota; class Gemmatimonadetes; order Longimicrobiales; family Gaopeijiaceae; genus CAZSDD01. Next base: position 74,968 of record CAZSDD010000001.1, read on the forward strand.
GCCCTTCTGGAAATTCTCCAGGGGGATCCACTCGTTGGGAGCGTGCATGTTGGCTCCGGGAGGCGCGAATCCCATGAGGAGGACCGGTGCCTCAAGGATCTCCTGGAAGTCCACCACGATGGGGATGGACCCCCCCTCGCCCGTGAGGACGGGTACGGTATCGAACGCCTTCTCCAGGGCCCTCCGGGCCGCTTCGAAGAAGCTCCCTTCCAGCTCCGCCTTCCAGGGCCGCCCGCCGTGCAGCTCCTCCACCCGCACCCGGACTTCCGACGGCGCCACAGTGTCGATATGGGCCATGAGAAGCTCCCGGACCCGTTCCGGCGTCTGGTTCGGAACCAGCCGAAAGCTGACCTTCGCCATGGCTCTGGCCGGGAGGACCGTCTTGGCGCCCTCACCCGTGTATCCGCAGAGAATGCCGTTCACGTCACAGGTCGGGCGGATCCAGAGGCGCTCCAGGAGGGAGTATCCCCGCTCTCCGTTCAGCCCCGGGGCTCCGACTTCCTCCTTGAATTCCTCCAGATCGAAGGGAAGCGCCTGGATGGCCTCCCGGGTGTCCAGGTCCCACTCCATGACATCGTCGTAGAAACCCGGGATGGTGATGTGCCCGTTGGCATCCTTCAGGGAGGCGAGGATTGCCGCCAGGGCGTTCCCCGGGTTCACCACGGAACCCCCGTAGGTGCCGGAGTGCAGGTCGGTGGCCGGTCCCTGGACGTGGATCTCGAAGTAGGCCAGTCCCCGGAGGGAGAAGAGAAGGGAAGGGAGGGCCCGGCCGAACATGGAGGAGTCGGAGATGATGACGGCGTCGCAGGCCAGGCGTTCCTTCTGTTCCTTCACGAAGGGAACCAGGCTCGGAGATCCGATCTCCTCCTCTCCCTCGGCCAGGACCAGAACGTTCACCGGCAGCCTTCCGGCGGCTTTGAGCCGGGCTTCCAGGGCCTTGATATGGATGAACAACTGGCCTTTGTCGTCCGAGGCCCCTCGGGCGTAGATGTTGCCGTGCCGCACCGTCGGCTCGAAGGCCGGTGAGATCCATTCGTCGAGAGGCTCGGCGGGTTGGACGTCGTAGTGCCCATAGATGAGGATGGTGGGAGCGTCGGGTCCGGCCTCTCTCCACTCTCCCAGAACCACGGGGTGTCCCGGCGTCTCCAGGATGGAGGCCTCCAGCCCGGCCTCCGTCAAACGGTTCCGGAGCCAGGCGGCGGCGGTCCGGATATCTGCGGAATGTTCGGCCCGGGCGCTGATGGAGGGAATCCGGAGGAAATCGAAAAGCTCTTCCTGGAATCGGGCCATCTCCTGGTCGATGTACGCCTTCACGTCTGCCATGGCCTGGGTCCTCCTGGGCGTTCGGGGGTGGGTGAAGATCATTGGGCGTCACGCCCGGCAGGCAGGGTGGAGCCCTTTACCAGAAGTACAATGTACGGCCCTCCCGAATCTTTTTCACCCGAAACCCGTAGGGGGGGGAGACCGGAGCAACCAAATTCCTCTCCGGTTCGTCATAACAGGTGCAGGAAGCCCCGGGCGGGTGGGTGGTGGATGGGGGTCGGAAACCGGGGTGTAATGGAGGAGGCTGTCTTACGTACTGTAAGAAGCCTGTACCGTTACCGCGGAGCTCGACGCGTAATCCGAGCAGGAGGGGCTGGTCACCTCTCCTCACCCAACTCCACGGGGTGCCTCCGTGGGGGGACGAAACAAAGGCGGCGGTCCATCGGGGTCGTCGCCTTTTCGTGCTCAGACGGGAAGGTCGGACAGTTGGACGGCGCCGGCCTGGATCAGATCAGCCCGCGGATTCCCCACCGATAGATGTACGTGAAGAGGACCGACAGAAAGACGGCCCCCGCCATGCCGCCCGGGCTGAGGGCCAGAGGGTCTTCGAAGGCGAAGAGACCCACGCCCAGCATGCCTCCCACCACGGCGGCGAATGCGCCGAGAATCATGATGATGAGGGTGTGCCCCGAGGTGGCCGCCTCGGGACCCTTCACCAGGGCCTTCACGACCAGCCCCATGAGGCCGCCGAGGACGATCCAGACACCGATTCCGATCCAGTTCTCCATTGGATCCCGTTCGAGCTTGGGTTGGGGAGCAGGAAACGAAAAAATCTACCCTCTTTCCTCTGCAGCGACCACCCCGGGCCCCGGGTGTCACTCCTCCCCCATCCTCCGCTTCAACTCCCGGAGCCGGGCCTCGGCCAGCTCCTCGGGAGTGGGACCCCAGGATTCCCGCGACGATTCCGACTCCCCGAGCTCCGCCAGGAGATCCTCCTCCGCCTTCCTCCGGCCATCGGCTCCCTCGATCCGTTCCGCCATCCGGTCCATCTCGGCGAAGAGATCATCGGAATCGGTCATGGAGCTTCGGGCCTGGGCCCTTCCAAGAGTGGCGGTGAGGGTCTCCCGTTTCGCCTTCGCCTCCTTGAACTGGGCCATCATTTCCCGGATCTCGCCCTTCTTCATCTCCATTTCCTCCCGAAGGGCCAGGGCCTTGTTCTCCTGGATGACCTTGCGCTTCCGGTGCTTTTCCTCGTATTCCCCGGCGACCCTGGCCGTCTCCTCATCCCCGATCTTCCTGGCCATGGCCTCCCGACGCCGGCAGGTGGCCATCTCCTTCTCCTCCATCTCCACCATCTGGAGGGCCTTTCTTATCTGCCCCTCGAGAGTGTGCAGGTGGGCCTGGGCGTCGGTGAGCTCCTCCCGCATCTGCCGCAGGAGGCCGTCCACCACCTCCGGGACCTGGTCCCGGTTCAGCTCCTCCTTGAAGTTCTCCACAGCTTCCTTGAAGGCGTCTCGCAGGTTCTGAAACATGGTGACGGGCTTCCTCACTGGAGTAGGCACAGCGTTGCTGGAGTTGGACCGGCTCCCGGAATTTCGCCGGGACTTCGGCGTGACCGTAAAAAACTTAGCACGGCGGAAAACCCTGACAAAGAAGAAGGACCCGGGGCTGTCTCCAGTGCCCCGGGTCCTCCGTCTTCCGGTCCGGTCCGATCCCGGCCCGGCGGCTCCAGCGGTATCAGTTCAGGAAGGGCTCGATGCGCTGGGCGAAGGAGCTCCTGGCCCTGTGGAGGCGGCTCTTTACGGTACCCAGGTTGACTCCGGTGATGTCGGCGATCTCCTCATAGCTCTTCCCTTCCAACTCCCTGAGCCGGAATACCAGGCGGTGATGCTCCGGCAACTCCTCCACCGTCTCCTCCACAACCTGCTGGAGGTAGCGCTTCCGGTACATATCGTCGGGACGCATGGAAGAGTCTTCGAACTGGAGGGGCCGCTGGTCGTCCTCGAAGCTGTTCTGGAGCTTCTGGAAGAGGACCAGCGGGCTCCGGGACCGGTTGCGCAGCTCGTTCTTCGAGAGATTGCTGGCAATGGTGTAGACCCAGGTTGAGAACTTCTTGGACGTGTCGAACCGGTGCAGGTGCCGGGTCACACGGATGAAGGCTTCCTGGACCAGGTCCTGAGCCCGGTCCGGGTCTCCCGTCTTCCGGATGATGAAATGGATCAGCCGGTCACGGTAACGGTCATACAGACGTTGGAAGGCACCGGGCCGGCCTTGAAGGTGGGCGGTCACCAACTCTTCGTCGGTGAGATCGGCCAGGGGCCGAAGGTCCATCAACTGATCCGGTTCCATGGTCGTTACGTGGGCCATGCCGATTTCCTTTGAAGAAGAGTTCCCCCGTCGGAGGAAAACGTGGTCAAATGTTTTCCGGAACACGTCATTTTGAGTTTAAAATATGTCAATTTTTAGAGGAGATGGCAAGAGGGGCTGCCGGGGTTGCCGGCCCGCCCGCCTCGTCCTCCGTTGCACCGGAAGGTGGGATAGGAGAGATTGGTCCTTCCGGCTCGATTTCAACGAAGGCTTGAGGGTAACGTGGAAGACAGACCACCCCCTGGCAGACCTCAACCCCTTCCTCTGTCTGTTTCTCCGGAGGCCCCCTCCGGAAAGCGGCGGGTGGCGGCGGCGGTGGCCCTATCCCTCCTGGAGGTGATTCGGGCCCGGGATCTTCCAACCGAAATCCTGGGATCCGAGGACCCGGCCCGGACCATGCCCCGCCGCCTGGGATTGAGCGAGGCCGTGGAGCTCCAGATCCGCCGATACCGGAAAGAGGCCCGGAAACGGCGCCGGATCAATGACGAGGAGGTCCGTGACCTCTTCGGACTCGTCCTGCGAAGGCCCGACTCCGAAGAGGTGTTCTACCAGGTTGGAGAGTTGCTGGCGGGAAAGGACGCACCGATCCGGGGATGGAAGCGTCTTCTTCCCCGGAGGATTCGTTACGGGATGGCCCGCCGCCAGATCCGGCGGCGCTTTCGGACCCTCTTCGGCCGCGCCATGGGCGGCTTTGCCCAGGGCCGGTTCACCCTGGAGGCAAGGGCTCATTTTCTCCTGGAGATGGATCCGGGAGGGGACGCCTGCGCCCTCCTCACCGGCTTCACTCGTGTCATACTCAGCCGATATCTGGGGTCTCCCGTCACCGTCACCCACCCTCATTGCCGATCCCGAAAGGACGAGCTGTGTCGCTGGGTGGCGACAGAAGTGAAAGACTGACCTGCCATGTGCAACCCGGAATTGGGAGATGCGTGATGGTGAAAGAGGGTGACAGGGCCCCGAACTTCAGTCTGCCGGCTGACGACGGCTCGCAGGTGCGACTTTCGGATCTGAGAGGAAAGCGGGTGGTCCTCTACTTCTATCCCAAGGACAATACCTCAGGATGCACCACCCAGGCCTGCGATCTCCGGGATACCCTCCCGGAGATCGACGAAAAGGGCGCCGTGGTCCTGGGCGTCTCTCCGGACCCCATCTCCTCCCACGAGAAGTTCAGGAACAAGTTCTCCTTGAACTTCCCGCTCCTCTCCGATGAGGACCACCAGGTGGCCGAGGCCTATGGGGTATGGAAAGAAAAGTCCATGTACGGGCGGAAGTACTGGGGGATCGAGCGCAGCACCTTCATCATCGATGAAGATGGTGTGGTGGCTCATGCCTGGCGGAACGTGAGGCCCAAGGGGCATGCGCAGAAGGTGACGGAGGCTCTGGCCTCCTGACGGCACTCCTGGAGCCGCCGGCCCGGTGCCGGCGGACCTTCCACCTGTCCTTTCCGGGCCTGCGAACCTATCCCCCCAGGGCCCTGTGGGCCTGATAGGCGCAGAGATCCTGAATCATCCGGATCCCCTGGCTCCTGGCCCGGCTCGCCACTTCGTCGGCCCGAATCCCCTCCTGAAGCCAGATGACGGGCCTTTCCTCCCGTTCCATGGCGGCTTCGGCCACCTGGGCTGCTTCTTCCGAGGGCCGGAAGACCAGAACCATGTCCACAGCTTCTGTGACGTCGGTCAGTGAGTCCCGGGCGTCCTTTCCGAGGGCTCTGTCCAGAAAGGGATTCACCGGAACGATATCGTACCCCTGGCTGGCCAGGTAGGAGGGCACACGGCGAGCGGCCTTCTCGGGATTCCCCGAGATTCCCACCACGGCGATGCTCTCCACCGTCTCCAGGATCGTTTTGATCTCCTCTGGACCTGGGTTCTCAGGATCGTGGCTCCTGTCCAGGATCTGCTGAAGCCTCGCCAATTCATCCATGGTGTTCCACCTCCGCCATCGCGTTTCGGGTCCTGGGGATAACGGCTAACCTATTGCATGCCATTGCCTGGTTCCGCAAGATCTGACACACGGGTTTCCTGTGGAAGGGATGGAGGCCATCATTGGAGTGGGCTCCGTCTCCGAGACCCGCACGAACCTCAAACGAAATGAGCCATGGACGACGCACTGTTTCTGGGGCTTGGCCTCCTGGTGGGGGGAATTCTGGGTTGGGTCATCGGTGTTCAAAGAGGGGTCCGCCGGGCCGAAGGGCAGGTGGCCGGCCTTCTGGAAGCCCTCCGGGCGGGCCGACGGCCGATTCCTGAAGAGGCACCTCCGGGAGAGATGCCCCCGCTGAGTGAAATCAGGGCGATCCTGGCCGGTGAGTGGGCGCCGCGAACGGAAGGGGATCCTGGGGGTGGGATGGCCCTCGATCGCGTGGCCGAGTACCTGCGGGTGCGGGTGACGGAACCGTTATCGGCTTCTCTGGAGGGAGATGATGGAGAGTTGCGGGCGTGGGTGGAGTCGGTGTTGGACGCTGTGGATGACATGCGCTTCTTCCTCCAGGCGCCATCGGAAGAAACGGAGCGGGTGATCACCAATCTCGTGGACCTGGTGGGGGAGGTGACGCAGGAATTCTCCGGAGAACTGACGGTCCGGTTGAAGGTTGAAGCGCCGCCGGGACCCCTTCGGGCCCGAGTGGATCCCGAGCCCCTGAAGGACGCCCTCTTCCTCATTCTTCACAACGCGGGGGAGTTCGGGGACAGGGAGGCCGTGGAGGTCACCCTTCGAAAGACCGGGGAGTCGATCCACATTCTGGTTCGGGACCGTGGGCCCGGCTTTACGGCAGAGGCTCTGATCAAGGCCATGGACCCATTCTACTCCACCACCCCCGGAGGCCTGGGCCTTGGCCTGCCCTACGCCAGGATGGCCGTGAAGGCCCAGGGTGGAGAGATGGTCCTGAGGAATCGCGAGGATGGAGGCGCAGAGGTGGAGGTCATCCTGCCACAGGACTGACTGGCCAGGCTTTTCCGAAGCCCCTACACCCAACCATACACATGGTAGAGGAGGACGTAGACCAGGAGCCCCGTCACGGACACGTAAAGCCAGATGGGGAAGGTCCATCCGGCAAGACGGGCATGGGCATGGAATCTCTCCTTCCACGCCAGGTAGAGGAGGCGGAGGACCATGGGCACGATGACCACCGCCAGGATCATGTGGGAAAAGAGAACGCTGAGGTAGACGGTCCTGGCCAGGCCTTCTCCCGCGAAGTGATGAGTCCCCGTCAGAGAAAACCGAAACAGATAGAAGATCAGGAAGAGCCCCGAGGAAGCCACCGCCCCCAGCATGGCCATCCGGTGGCGTTGGATGTCCCTCCTTTTGATGAACCGGAACCCGGCCAGGAGCAGAAGGGTGCTGGTGAGGTTGAGCCCGGCGTTCAGCGGGGCCAGGAGACCCCCCAGGGCCTCGGCCGTCATGGGCCTGCTACCGGCTTGAAAGCGGCCACCGAAGAGTCTTCCTCCCCCTCTTCCCTTCGGGCCGGAGTCTCGGTTTCCGGCGCCCAGGTCAGGCAGGCCAGGGCCACCAGAACGACCAGGAGGGAGGCTGCCAGGAGGGTGTGAAGGGAGACGGGGATCACCGAAAGGCGGAAGTAGACGGAGAAGAAGCCCAGAAGCACCTGGACCAGGGCCAGGGCCGCGGCTGAGACCCCCAGATTCCGGATCCACCGGGAGCCACCTCGCCGAAAAGCCAGGTGACCCACCAGGAGAACCGCCCCCAGAACCAGAATCCCCAGGACTCTGTGTCCGAAGTGCAGGATCACCAGACCATTCTGAAAAGGTGGGACCCACTGTCCAAGGCAGAGAGGCACATCGGGGCAGGCCATCCCGGCGTCGGCGTGTCGCACCGCCGCCCCCATCAAGGACTGGCCGAAAGTGAGGGCCGCCGCCGCCAGAGCGGTCTTTCGCAGGAGATCCCGGACAGATCCGGGCGGGCCCACTCCCCCGGTCCAGAAGGGGGCGCTGGGCACGTAGAGGACCGTGGCCAGGCCAAGAAAGAGAAAGGCCAGCCCCAGGTGGGAGGTGGAGATGGCATCGGGGAGCCTGTACAGAACGGTGATTCCCCCCAGAACGGCCTGGATCAGGAGCAGGAAGATTCCCGCCAGGGTCCATCCCCGGATCCAGGAAAAACGAGGCTCCTCCCGCCATGCCAGGTAGGCGGCTCCCGTGAAGAAGAGGATGAGGCCTCCGGCTACCAGGCGGTGCAGGTGTTCCCAGAACACCCCACCCGTCATCTCCGGAACCATGGTACCGAAGCAGGTAGGCCAATCCGGACAGGCGAGACTGGACTCGGTGGCGTGGACCACACTCCCCAGGTAGAGGAGGAAAAGCGTCCAGACGATGGTGATGAGAAACGCTCGTGGGTGCTGTTGGTTGTTCATGGCCTGGAGGTACCCGTCGGGGGGTGGCGGGTGCCCCCCATGGGGAGTCCCGGCCGCCGTTTTACCGTCGGCGTGGAATGCACCGGCTACTTTCCCTAACTTCTCCCCTTCGAAGGGCCGCGCCAAGGGCGGTGTTTCGAGCCCCGACGGGAAAACACGGGAGTTCCATGTCAAAGCGCTCCAGGAGCATCGATCCACCGAAGCCACGCCTGACGCCCGGTCAAGCCTTCGGCTTCCTGGGCCTTCTGGCCCCCAGGGTCCGCCCGTACCGGAAGGCGCTGGCCGTGGCCGGGGTCCTTCTGCTCTTCGGCACCGGCATCGGCCTGGCTTTTCCCCTGGTGGTTCGGGAGCTTCTGGATGCCGCATTCCTCAGGAGCGACGCCTCTCTCCTGAATCTCATCGCCCTGGGGCTGCTGGCTCTGTTTGCCGTCCAGGCCGTCAACAACTTCGCCCAGAGCTACCTCTTCGCCTCCACCTCGGAGCGCATCGTGGCGGAGCTCAGGACCGACCTCTTTCGATCCCTGGTCTTCCAGCCTCCGGGCTTCTTCGATCAGCGTCGTGTGGGTGAGCTGACTTCCCGGATATCCTCGGATACCGGGCTGGTCCAGGGCGTTCTGCGATTCGGGGTACCCGAGCTGGTGCGGCAGGGCGTCTTCCTGGTGGGAGCCTTGATCCTGGTGACCATCACCCATCCCCGTCTCACCCTGGTCACCCTCATCGCCGTACCCTTCGCCGCGGTGGTGGGCTGGCTTTTCGGGAAGCGTGTCCGGCGCCTGAGCCTCCGGATTCAGGACCGCCTGGCCGGAGCCGTATCCCGTGCGGAGCAGGTCTTCACCCAGATCCAGACGGTCCAGGCCTTTACCCGTGAGGAGTGGGAGCAGGGACGGTTTTCCCACGAGGTCATGGCAGTCCGGGACGAAGGGCTCAAGCGGGCTGTGGCCCGTGCAGGCCTCACAGGGGCCATCACCTTCTCTGCCTTCGGAGGAATCGTTCTGGTTCTCTGGGAGGGGGGGCGCCTGGTCCTCTCCGGAGCCCTGACCCCGGGGACCCTGGTGGCCTTCCTCCTCTATGCGGTGACCATCGCCGGGGCCATCACCTCCCTGGCCGGATTCTGGGGAAACCTCCAGGAAGCCGCCGGGGCAGCCCAGCGCATCTTCGAGCTCATGGATCATCCCAGGGAGTTGCCGGAGCCGGATCGGCCCAGGGTCCTCCCCTCGCCGGTGGAGGGAATCATCGCCTATGAGGGGGTGACCTTCCGTTACGGTCCGGATCTGCCTCTCGTGCTGAGGGGAATCGACGTCCTGGTGGGGCAGGGCGAGCGGGTGGCTCTGGTGGGGACTTCCGGAGCCGGAAAGAGCACCATGGCCTCCCTCCTTCCCCGCTTCTACGACGTGGAGGAGGGGCGGGTGACCCTGGACGGTGTGGATGTTCGGGAGCTGAGGCTGAGGGACTTGAGAAGCCACATCGGCATCGTACCGCAGGAGCCCATGCTCTTCGCCGGCACCGTTCGGGAGAACCTGGCCTACGGCCGGGAAGACGCCACCGAGAAGGAGGTCACGGAAGCGGCCCGGGGTGCCCACGCCCATGACTTCATTACCGCCTTTCCCGACGGATATGATCAGCTCATCGGAGAACGGGGCGTGACCCTCAGCGCCGGCCAGCGTCAGCGGATCGCCATCGCCCGGGTGATGCTCCGGAAGCCGGCCGTCCTGATCCTGGACGAGGCCTCCTCCAGCCTGGACGCCGAGAGCGAAGCCCTGGTCCAGGACGCTTTGGATCAGTTGATGGCCGGAAGGACCACACTGGTCATCGCCCACCGGCTGTCCACCGTCATCCGGGCCGACGAGATCCTGGTCCTGGACGGGGGCGTCATCGTGGACCGGGGGAGTCACGCGGAGCTCCTGGGCCGGAGCCCCGTGTATCAGCGACTCTATCAGCGGCAATTCGACGACGCCCTGGCCACCACCCGGGATTCCGCATAGGGAGACACCCTTCCGGAGCGGGTCTCCCGGCGCGAGTGAATCGCTGCCGGCCCTTGCCCCGGTTCCGGTGAATCGCTGCCGGTCCTTGCCTCGGCCCCGGGAAGGCCCGTTTCTTGATCTGCGTCCATCATCCGGCTCGGGACCTTCAGAATCCACGAGGGCCTCCGGGCCGGAGCCAACAGCGCTGGAGGTTTCAGAATGTCCGCCTTCTCCTCCGTCACCAGCAATCTTTCCCACCTCACCCGGGAAGCCCTGGGCGGAGCCCTGCACCCCCTGCGGACCGCTCGGGTGGTGGGCCGCCTGGTCCACCGGTCAGGTCAGAAACCGGGGGCTGCGCCGGGTACACTGATCCACTCCGGTCCCAAGAGGGTGGAGCAGACCCGGCTCCGCCTGTTGGAGTACGATGCAGAGAGCCTCCGGGAGCGGGAGTTGGAGACGGTGAAGGATGCCTTTCCCACCAGGGACAATCCCCCGGTGGGCTGGCTGAACGTGGACGGTCTCCACGACCCGGAGGTGATGAAGGCTCTTCGGGACCATTTCGGCCTCCATCTCCTGGTCATGGAAGATGTGGTGACCCTGGGGCAGCGGCCCAAGGTGGAAGAGTATGATGAGTACATCTACCTGGCAGTGCCCATGCTCTTTTTCGACCCTCTGACCCGGACGGTCGAGACGGAGCAGTTGAGCCTGATCCTGGGTCCTGGATGGGTCATGACGTTCCAGGAGCGCCCCGGGGATGTGTTCGAGCCGGTTCGGGAGCGCCTCCGTGCGGCCTACGGCAGGATCCGCCAGCGGGGTGCCGACTACCTGGCCTATGCCCTGGTGGATGCCGTGGTGGACCGGTACTTCCTGATCCTGGAGCAACTGGGGGACGTGGCCGAGGACCTGGACGTGAGGATCATCGACGACTCCTCCCCGGAGGTTCTTCGAGGGGTGAACCACCTCAAGCGGGAGCTCCTCCTGATGCGAAAGGCGGTCTGGCCCCTCCGGGAGGCCCTGAACGGCCTGGTCCGTACCGAATCCCGCCTGGTGGAGGAGAATACCCAGGTCTTCCTCCGGGACGTCCACGATCACGCCGTCCAGGTCATCGACACGGTGGAGACCCTCCGGGACGTCGCTTCTTCGATGACGGATCTCTACCTCTCAACGGTGGGGCAGCGGACCAACGATGTCATGAAGGTCCTGACCATCATGGCCTCCATCTTCATTCCCCTGACCTTCATGGCCGGGGTCTACGGGATGAACTTCGAGTTCATGCCCGAGCTAGAGTACCGGTGGGCCTATCCGGCCCTATGGGGGGCCATGCTGGCGGTGGCCGGGGGAATGGTGCTGTACTTCAGAAAGAAGGGGTGGCTATGAGGGGATGGCCGGATGTTCACGGATGGCACCGGGACCATCTCCGGCCGGTGACACGGAAATGGGGGAAGGAGGGCCTCAGGTTTCGGTCCGCTTCCCGCGTCCCTGGTGCTCTGACTCTGGCGCTGCTTCTGCTTTCGACGCCGACCGGGGCCCAGGTGTCGGGGGGCGCCGGGGAGGGGGATCCGGCACCCGCTTCGGCCCGGGATCCGGAGGCCATGCCCAGACCCCGGGCCCGGGCCATCCGAACCGCTCTGCCCATCAGGCTGGACGGGGTCCTGGACGACGAGGCCTGGGCGGCGGCGGAACCCATCAGCGGGTTCGTACAGTCCATGCCGGATGCCGGAGCCCCGGCCACGGAAGAGACGGTGGTGAGGGTGCTCTACGATGAGGAGAACCTCTATATCGGGGCCCTCATGAGGGATTCGGAGCCATCCGAAATCATCGCCCAGTACCTGAACCAGGACTTCGAAACCCACGACGACGATGTATTCGCCGTTACGCTGGACACCTTCAAGGATCGGCGAAACTCCTTCATGTTCCTCATCAATCCCAATGGGGCCGTGAAGGACGGGCAGACGTTCGACAACTCCAGGACCATCAACCTGGCCTGGGAGGGGGTCATCCACATCGAAACCTCCGTGCACCATGAAGGCTGGACGGCGGAAGTGGCCATTCCTTTCACCACACTGCGATTCGATCCCACCGAAGGAGAGCAGTCCTGGGGCATGAACTTCCTCAGGAGGATCCGGCGCAAGAACGAGGACTCCTACTGGGCCCCGGTGGATCGGAGGACCCGGGTCCACACCATGGCCTATGGGGGGACCGTGTCGGGCTTTTCCGGCCTTCCCCGTCCCCGGAACCTTACCCTGAAGCCCTACGTCATGGCGGCAGACGCTTCGGGCCTCCTGCAGGAGCCGGCGGACCGGGGCCGCAGAGGGGACTTCGGCCTGGACCTGAAGTACGGGGTCACTCCCCGCCTGACCCTGGACCTGACCTACGGGACGGACTTCTCCCAGGTGGAGGTGGACCAGGAGAGAGTGAATCTCACCCGGTTCTCCCTCTTCTTTCCGGAGAAGCGGGACTTCTTCATGGAGAATTCCGGGGTGTTCTCCTTCGGAGATCTTTCAGAGCGGAATTTCCGGATGGGAGCGTCTCCCCGGGACTTCACCCTTTTTCACTCCCGGCGCATCGGACTGGTGGACGGACGTCCCGTTCCCATCCAGGCCGGCGGCCGGCTTACGGGGTCGGCCGGCGGCATGGATCTTGGCTTCCTGGGCATGCGGACGGAGTCGGGCCAGGGGCTTCCCCGGGAGAATCTGGCCGTGGCCCGGCTTCGAAGGAGCTTCTCCTCCGGCCTGCAGGTGGGTGGGCTCTTCGCCAACCGGGAGGCCGGGGGGCCTGGAGCCCCGGATTACAACCGAAGCTTCGGCGTCGATCTGAACTACGCCCTGGGTGGAAACCTCCTCTTCCATTCCTATCTGGCGGCCACGGACTATCCGGGGGTGGAAGGAAACAACCGAGCGGCTCGGGTCTCTGCCGCCTTCCGGAATCAGTTCTGGGACGTTTCGGCTCTCTTCCGAGAGATTGGAGGCGCCTTCGATCCGGGGCTGGGGTTTGTGGCCCGACGGGGAATCCGCCACAGCTACGGGACGGCAGGCATTCATCCCAGACCGGAGATGCCCGGGATTCTGGAGTTGAACCCCTACCTGGAGATGCACTACATCACCAACCTGGCCTCGGCCCTGGAAACCAGGGAGGGAACCGCCGGCCTGGGCATCCTCTTCACCGACGGGAGCCGGCTCAGGAGCCACGTGTCGGACCGCTTCGAGGCCATCAAGAGCGCCTTCCAGGTGGCCGGGCAGGGAGAAGTGCCGGCAGGAGCCTACCGGTTCACCGAGGCGTCCCTCAGCTATGCCACCAATGCGGCCCGCCCCCTCTCCGGGGAGCTGGAGATCGGAGGTGGGGAGTTCTACAACGGGAAGCGCACCTCCCTGACGCTCTCGGGAAACTGGCGGCCCAGCAGGCACGTGGCGTTGGACCTGCAGGCCCAGCGGAACGATATCTCCCTTCCCGCCGATCACTTCACCGCCGACGTCCTGGGGGCGAGGGTGGATTTCGCAGGCTCCCGGCGAATCTTCCTGAACTCCTTCGTCCAGTACAACACGGCCTCGGAGGAGGTGGTGACGAATATTCGTCTGAATGTCATCCACTCCCCCCTCAGCGATCTGTTCCTGGTTTTCTCCGAGCGAAGGGACGTGGACCAGGGCGTGGTCCTGGAGCGGGAGATCACTCTGAAGGGCACGAAGCTCCTTTCCTTCTGAGGGCAGGGGTCTGCCGCCTGACCACCGGTGAAGGGTGGACGGCGGACTCAGTCAGCCCTTCTCTCCGGGTCATCCGCCGCGACAGACGATGGAGAGCCCCGCCTTTCGACGGGGCTCTCTCCGGATCCTGGGGATCATTCCGGCCCGGGGTCCGGCTCACCCATTCCCCGCCGGAAGGGGGCCGGAGTGACCCGGCTCCCCGCTCCAGGCGGAATCGGCCTACTTCATCCCTCGAACTCTCCCACCGGCACCGGGTTCTTTACCCATTTGTCCAGCCAGGCCACCCAGCGGGCCCAGAGGTCCAGGAGGGTTTCCCGGGCGGCGGGTCCGTGATCCTCCCAGGGATAAAGGTACATGGCGGCGTCCTTCCCCAGCCCGTTCAGGGCGTGAAACATCCGGGGAGAGTGGATGGGGAAGGTACCCACGTTCTGATCGAAGAGCCCGTGGTACATGAGGAGGGCCCCGGTGAGGTCGTCGGCCCTGAAGAAGGGCGACATGTCGATGTAGACGTGGGGAGCGTCCCAGAAGATCCGCCGCTCGCTCTGGAAGCTCAGGGGCGTGAGGGTCCGGTTGTAATTGCCGTCGCCGGCGATCCCCGCCTTGAAGAAGGGGGTGTTGACCATAGCGTTTGCGGTGCCGAAGGCCCCATAGGAATGGCCTCCGATGCCCAGGCGGTCCCGATCCACCCATCCCCGCTCAGAAATGGTATCGATGACGGCCGCCAGGCTATTCCGGAGATCCCGGACGTAGTTGTCGTTCCGGTAGTGCATCTCCGGGCCCACGATGGGGAGGTCCGGCTGCACGATGACGTATCCTTCCCGGATCAGGTACTCGATGGAGCGGGTGCCGAAGCGGGGAAAGCTGTTCTTGTTGTAGGTCCTCAGGGATTCCAGGTAGTCTTCCTGACCGGTGTATTCCCTGGGATAGAACCAGAACATGGCGGGCCTGGCTTCACCGGGACGGTAGTCGTTGGGCAGGGTGACCTGGATCCGGTACTCGAAGCCGTCGGGTCGCCGGATCATGAAGGTGTGCCGCTGGGCATCGACCAGGTCCGGGGCGTAATTCCGGTTTTCGGTGATCCGGGTGAGGTTGTCGCCCTCCCTCAGGTAGGATTGGGGCACCTCGGTGGGGCTTTCCCTGGACACCACGAACCGGCGGGCCTCCAGGTCCACGGCGGTGAGGAAATTCTCGAAGACGCCGTCGTTGTCGCCCTCATATATGCGGGTCTTCTCATCTCCCCGGATGGCCACCCGGTCGATGAAGTCAAAGGGGCCCACTTCCAGGAAGTCTTCGTGGTAGCGGGTCCCCTGGAGGAACACGGAGGTTCCGTCGGCGGAAAGCTGGACGGTGGCCCCGGAGCTTCCCGGAGCGCCGCCGCCCCGGCGGAACCCGCCCCCGCCGCTTCCGGCCCTGGCCGTCATGAGGGAGCCGGGATCGGCGTAGAAGTCGTCCGGGTCGTGCTTGAAGATGGTGTGCTTCTCCTCGGCGTCGTCCAGATAGACGGCGAAGACGTGGTCGTTTCCTCCCTGGCGCTCACCTGCGAAGAGGATGTCCATCTCCGGGGAGAAGCGGTGCCATGCCATGCGGGTGTTCTGTTCGTAGAGGACCGTCCTGGCATCGTCGTCGAAGGGCGGAACCCACCGAATGACCCTGTCTTTGCGTCGGTCGTTCTCTCCCTCTCCCTCCTCCTCTTCCTCCCGGGCCTCGGCCTGGGCGGTCCCGGTGGTGTCGGGAGGCGGGTCCTGGATCAGGTAGGTCAGGCCGTTCCCGTCCGGAGCCCACGCCATGTCCCTGGGTTCCGGCTCGTCGTCATCCTCATCGTCCTGGTCGGAAACCCCCAGGCTCGGCACGTCTTCTTTCATGGCCGCCAGGACGTTCCCCTCCCGGTCCCAGATCTCCTCGGTGGTGGCTACCTGGCTCACGGGAACCACGTAGTGGAAGTCCCCGGTAACCCGGGTCACCCGGGCGTACATCCCATCGGGAGAAAAGTCGAAGCTCTGGATTATCGTGGGCTGGCCCACATTGACGGTGCGGCGATTATCCGCCTGGATCAAGGCCAACTGGCCGGTGAGGTGCCACTCGGCCAACTCCTTCTCCCAGGGGGTGCCGATGAGGCTCTGGTAGGTCCGGAGGAGGTTCTTGCCCTCGTAGGTCAGCGTGACCTCCGGCCCCTCCGGAACCGGCGGCTCCATGGGCATGCCCCCCCGATCTTCCGGCATCAGGACCGTACCGATGAACCGGGAATCGTCGGTCCACTGGAAGTTCGTGACGGCGGTGGCCAGGACCGGGCGCCGGGTCAGCTGCTGGGAGCGCCCGCTGGAGGCATCGGCCACATAGATGTGGGTCCGGTCGTTGAAATGGGCGAAGAAAGCCACCCGGCCACCGTCGGGAGACCACTGGGCCCCGGAAACCCTGGCGCCGTCGGGCACCTGAATGTCCCGGACCTCTCCGTCCAGAGAGATGAGCTTGATCCCCACGTTGGACCGGATTGTGAGGTTCCGGTGCCGGTTGGCCTGGAAGTCCACGAAGAGTCCGCCCAGCTCGTGGAAGGGTTTGGCCAGGGTGGCGATGGGAGGCGGTCCACCGCTGACCTCCTCGAGGAACCAACTCCTGTCGGCATTGGGTTCCGTAAGACTGACGTTCAGGTACCAGGGAGCCAGCACGGCCTCGGAGATGGTCTCCGGCGGGGTGACGTACCCCTCCGCGCTGAGAATCCGGTCCGGGTCCGAGGCTTGCCCCTGGACCACGGATTGGGGCATGGAAAGCCCCAGGGCAAGAAGAAGACAGAAAAAAGCTCCTTTGAACGGAAGTTTCAGGAAGGGAGTTGGACGCATGAAAATCCTCCGTGGAAGAGATTCCCCGGGGAGAAACGGGGAAAGTCGAGCCCGATTCCGGGTGCCGAATTCCTGGAAAAGTGCGAAAGAACGGGCAGCTTTGCCAGGGGGGCCGGGGGACGGCCGGGTGGGGAGGGACGAAAGAGAGAAGGGGCCAGGGAGGATTCTCCCCCGACCCCTCTCTCTTTTCCATCGCTTTTTCGTTTCCGTCACTTCTCCGTCGGTTGAACGTTTCTCCCGGCGGATCGCCGGCTTCAGCCGGTGGGTCGTGAGGTGCCGGAGAAGGGACCTCTACTTCACCAGGTGAACGTCACTGTGGGGAACACAGCCGGCGCTACGGAAGTCGTTGTTCCTGACGCTGGCTTCCTTGTCGCAAATCCAGGTCTCGCCCTGGCTGTCCACGTGAAAAGCGACGGGACGAGCGCTCTGCTTCACGATTCCGTTACCGATCTTGGCCTTCTTGGACATTGGATCCTCCCTTTTCAGTCGTTGATCGAACCTGTTCTGTCGTCCATCGAAAGAATTGACGATGCCGTTCTGGTGTAGCACCGTTGCCAATCACTAGTTTAATCTATGTCTAAGATTATGGCCGGTCAACCCTCTCGAAAGATTTCTTGCCGGACGAAGAGAAGGCCCCCCGCTCAGGGGACCATGGAGCCTGCCCGAGTGATGTCGGACAGGCTCCTGTTTCCACTGTGTCATGAACGGAGGGACGGAAGGGGTGGAGATGCGAGCGGTTTCGCGGGCAGGTAGCGGGCGGACGGCGTGAATGTCGGCAATCCGCGGGCCGAATGACGGAAATCCCTATCAATCTCCGACGTGAAATCCACTTTGCTGGCAGAGTTGAGGAGCTTGGGGGAATTCACCACTGTGAGAGCAGAGTGGTCCTATGCAAACAGAGAGTTCCGGATCACCAGGATCCCTGCCGCCACCAGGGCCAGAGCCACACCGACTCCGAGGACGTGGATCTTGTAGTCCCTCTCCTCCCGGGGCCTTCGGCGGTTGGCCGAGTAGGTCATCTGGGCCAGGGCCGCGGCGGCCATGGTGAATACCATGTGGAGGCCCAGGGGCCCGCTGAAGAAGCGGTAGGTGAAGATCAGCAGGAAGCCCAGGACCACCTGCACGTAGAGAGAGATGGTAAATGCCGCCGCCAGGTCCCACATGCGCTTCCGGTAGGGGTGCTTTCCCATGAGGCCCCAGAGGGCATACCCGAAGGCTGCCAGCCCCGCGAGGTAGACGGCGTATCTGAGCCAGGAGTGAAGGGCGTACATCCGCAGGGTCCCCCGTCCACGTTAGACGGCAAATGGCGTTCGCTGGAATGGGCAGTTGAAGACTATAGCTCCACCGCCTCCGGTCAATGTCGGATCTCTACCGGGCAGCCGATTCCCGAATCAAGGCCTGCCCTCGAGAAAGAAGTCGGCCACCGCCCGGGCGTTCTCCGTCTGACCGGCGCCCTGAATGTTGGTGAGGATGGCGACCACCACTTCAGCTTCAGGATAGATGACCAGGACAGTGGTGCCCCCCACAGCCCCGCCCGTGTGATGGACGACCCTGCGCCCCTCCTGGAAGCTCTCCCGCCAGCCGATTCCGTATCCTGTCCGCCGGCCGGCACGGGTGACCTGGGATGTCCACAGGAGCTCCACGGTTTCAGGCCGGAGGAGGGTGCCGTCCAGGTGTGCGAAGCCGAATCTCACCAGATCCTCGGCGGTGGAAAGAAAGCCCCCCCCGGACCACTTGTTGGAATTGTCCACGTAGGGGGCGTTGATGATGCGGCCGTCCTCGGTACTGTGATATGCCCGGGACCGGTGATAGATCAGGGAGTCCACGTGCTCCGCGACTGTCTCGTCCATGCCGGCGGGATGGAACACCGCCCGCCGCATGTACTCCAGGAACGGCTCTCCCGCGGCCTCCTGCACCACGGCGGAAATGAGATTCCATCCGTAGGTGGAGTACTCGTACGCCGTGCCGGGCTCGTGAAGGAGCGTGTCACCGGCAAAGATCTCCAGGCCCTCCGTCACGTCGTCGTAGTGGGCCATGGACTGGAATTCCTGCCCCCGGTAGTGTCGGACCCCCGCCAGGTGTCCCCCCAGAAGACGCGTGGTGACGGGCCAGCGCTTTACGGGGAACTCGGGAACGTACTCCTGCACCGGGGCGTCCAGGTCCAGAGTCCCGTCCTCCACCAGCTTCCCCACGGCGGCGGCCGTTAGGGACTTGGATATGGAGGCGACCCGGAATTTCGTCTCGGGCCATACGGGCACCCGGTTCTCCAGATCCGCCCAACCGAAGCCCTCGGCCCAGACCATCTCCCCCTGAACCCCGACGGCGACGGAGAGGCCGGGAATCCCCTGCTCTTCCATGCGGCTCAGAAGGTGCTCCCGGGCACGGTCCACAGCGGGAGCCCACGGCCCGGGGGCCGGAGCCAGCGCCGGGGGCGGCAGCTCCTGGGCCCCCAGCTCCGGGGCGTCCAGGAGCATCCCGGGAACCACGAAGCCCATGGAGAGGAATCCTGCCAGCGCCAGTGAGATCGAACCGCGAGTCCTGAATTGAATCATGGAGAATCCCCTGGGAACGAGATCTGGAATGACGGTGGAGGGCAGGGGGGCGGTGGCTATCTCCGGTGCTCCTCCAGCGCTTCCCGTGCCGCTCTCACCACCTCCTGGTGGGTCTCCGTGGGCGGATAGAGGGAGCCCTGCCTCACCCCGCTCCCGTTCAGGTCGTTGTAGACCCCCATGACGTTCCGCCGGTGGGCCTGGAGCATCCGCTCCTCATCCGTCATCTCCTGGATGTCCGCCCGCCGGAACCCGGGGCCTCCCAGGACGTCCCGGAACTCCTGAAGGAGGTGCTGGATTCCCGTGAGGAACGCCTCCCGCTCCTCGTACTGGGCCTGTGAGAGGGGCATCTGGGGGTCTCCCTCCACCCCCACTGTGGTGGAGACGGTGGTGCCCCGGGCCTCCAGGGTCAGGGTGTAGGTTCCGGGGGAAACGAAGTGGCCCCGGTCCTCCAGGTTCCGGTGATACCGCCGGCCGGCGAAGCTCTCCCATGCCTCCAGACCCGCGTCCAGCTCGGCGGGGTGTCGCAGATCCCAGTTCACCCGGTGGAGCCCCGGCTCCCCAGGCACCCGGTATTCCCGGATCACCTCTCCATCGGCCCGGGAAACCCGGAGGATGGCGTCGCCGCTTCCCTGGCCCAGCCGATAGGTGATGATGGCCCCGTCCACCGGGTTCTCACCTGCGAACTCGGCCTGGCCCCGGTAGGAGGTGTCCTTCCAGTAGGTGAAGATGGTGGCCTCCCGGACGCTGAACAGGTGGGCCGGGGCCTCGACTACCTCAGCGTTCCACTCTGCCAGGGGACGGGTATCGTCCAGGATCCAGATGCTCTGGCCGTGGGTCCCGATGACCAGATCCTTCTCCCGGGAATGGATGAGGATGTCGTCGTAGTGGGTGGTGGGCATGTTCTCGAAGCGTGCCCAGCTCTCTCCCCCGTCGGTGCTGGCGAAGAGGTGATGCTCCGTTCCGACGAAGAGGACATCGGGGTTGTCCGGCTGCTCGATGACGTCGTTCACGGCCCCGGTGGGCAGGCCGTCCATGATGGGCTCCCAGGTGGCCCCGAAGTCCCGTGTCCGGTAGAGATAAGGAGAGAAGTCTCCGTCCCGGTGCGCGTCGAATGCGGCATAGGCCCGGCCCGGCTCCGCCGCCGACGGGGTGATGCGGCTGACGTAGGTGCCGTAGGCGAGGCCGGGCACGTTTCCGGCCACCTCCGTCCAGGTGGCTCCTCCGTCCTGGGACACCTGGAGGCTCCCGTCGTCCATCCCCACCCAGAGGATCCGGGGATCCAGGGGCGACTCACCCAGAGTGGTGGCTTCGCCGAAGCTGCTGGTCCCGTCATTCCGGGAGAGGGTGATGTTTGCTCCCAGGATGCCCATGAGGGGGATGGTGTCCCGATCGATCTTCCTGGAGAGATCTTCCGTCCGGGCCCAGCTTTCTCCCCGGTCCCTGGAGATGAAGAGCCGGTTCCCTCCGGCGTAGAGGGTGGCCGGGTCGTGCTGGGAGATGATGATGGGAGAGGTCCAGTCGAATCGGTAGTCCTCCTCTCCCACCGGGGGCTGGGGCTTGATGTCCAGCATGTCCCCGGTCTCGGCATCCAGGCGGATCCAGTTTCCGTTCTGGGAGCTCCCGTAGTTGTAACGGCGGGATGTGGGGTCCGGTTGCCAGTACATCCCGTCTCCGAACCCTACCTGCTTCCAGTCGTCGTTCACGATGCCGATCCACCGGCGGGTCTGAGAGGGGCCGGCGAAGGAGTGGTTGTCCTGGAGCCCTCCGAAGACCCAGTAGGGATCCCGGTTGTCCGCCCCGATGGCGTAGAACTGGGCGATGGGGAAGTTGTTGATCTTCCGGAAGGTCACCCCGCCGTCGTAGCTCTCGTGGAGCCCCGCGTCTCCACCCAGATAGAGGTGCTCCGAGTCATTGGGGTCGATCCAGAGGGCGTGGTGGTCGGCGTGGACACCCACGTCGTAGGTGGGCCGGACGGCGATCTCGTGGTAGCTCCGTCCCCCGTCCAGACTCTTGTGGGCGGAGGTGGCCAGGTTGTAGACCACGTCGGGATCGTTGGGGTCGATGAAGATCTCCGAATAGTACATTGGCCGGCCGTTCAAGGGATTCACCCGCTCCCAGGTCGCCCCGGCGTCCTCGGAGCGGTAGGTGCCCTGGGCGTCCCCGTCGGCGTGCTCGACGAGGGCGTTCAGGATCCGGGGATCGGAGGCGGAGATGGCCAGGCCGATGCGTCCCTTGTCCCCTGCAGGGATCCCGTTGGTGAGCTCGGTCCAGCTGTCGCCCCCATCGGTGGTCTTGTAGATCCCGCTCCCCGGGCCCCCTCCGTTGAATCCCCAGGCTCGACGCAGTCGCTGGTAGGTGGCGGCGTAGAGGACGTCGGGGTCGGAGGGATCCATCACCATGTCCACGGCTCCGGTGTGCTCGTCCACGTAGAGGACCTTTTCCCAGCTGTCGCCTCCGTCGGTGCTCCGGAAGACCCCCCGCTCCGGGTTCGGAGTCCAGAGGTTCCCCAGGGCAGCCACGTAGACCACGTCCGGGTTCCCGGGATGGACCTCCACCTTCCCGATGTGCCGTGTCTCCACCAGTCCCAGATGACGCCACGTCTCCCCGCCGTCGTCGGAACGGTAGACGCCGTTCCCCCAGGAGGTGCTCTGACGGTTGTTCTGCTCCCCGGTTCCCGCGTAGAGGATGTCGGGGTTGGAGGAGGCGATGGCCACGTCCCCGAAGGTGCTCACGGGCATGTCGGCGAAGACGTTCTCCCAGGTGATGCCCCGGTTGGTGCTCTTCCAGAGGCCCCCGGAGGCGGAGGCCACGTAGAGGGTCGAAGGATCGTGGGGGAGGGCCTCGACATCATGGACCCGGCCGCCGGTGACGGCGGGCCCGATGAGCCTGGGTTGGAGCGCCGAGAGGTCCCCGGAGGCGAGGGGGGCTGTACCCTGGGCCATGAGACCCGTCGAGCCCACTGCGAGGCCGAAGGCGGCGAGGCCCAGGCCCCGCAGAGCATGCATGGTGGAAAGCATTGGACCGTACTCCTCGGAAGGGATGACAATTTCCGGGTCTACAGAATGGTATGGGAGAAGGCGGGGGCCCTGCAACCCGGGCCGGCCCCGAAGTCAGCGGGCAAAGGCCCATCCTCCGGCCGTGTAACAAATATGCGAACTGCTATGCGAGCTGCGAACGGGGCGCACGAACTCTATTGCCGCCGGGCCCCGGGGCCACGTAAATTGCCGATGCTTTTGGAAGCAGGCGGTAAAGTAACCCTTGTCCTCGGACCATCAGCCCACCCGATGGGCCGAGGGGAGCCGTCTTATCAACCGGTAGAGACACATCTTCATCGCGTCCTGACCCCGGGTTCAGGGGTCCCCCGCAGGGGGATCTCTCCGGGGGAGTGGTGCTTTCGTGCATCACGGGCCGCCGTGCCGGATCCCGGGTCCGGGCACCGGCGCCCAGGTTTCCAGAAGATCCCCGGGGGATTTCTCATCAACCCCATCTTCCGGTATCGACGAAGGAAGGAAGGCACAATGAGCAGGAAGGTTACAGACAGGACCCTCTGGACATTCATGGTCCTGGCCGCAATGGCCCTCGGAACCGTGTCCGCGGCCGCCCAGGCCACGGGAACGGTTACCGGTGTGGTGACCGACGGGATATCCGGCGAGCCCATCGCCGGGGCCCAGGTCAGCATCCCCGGCACCACCATCGGCCAGCTCGCCAACAACGTGGGCCGATACGTTCTGCTGAACGTCCCGGCCGGAACCCAGACCATCCGGGCCGAGTTCATCGGCTTCGGAACCCAGACCCTGGAAGTGAACGTCCCCGCCGGCGGCAGCGTGGTGGCGGACTTCGAACTCCGGAACGAGGCCATCGCCCTGGAAGGGGTGGTGGTGACGGGGACGTCGGGTTCCGCCCGCCGCCGGGAGATCGGGAACTCCATTTCCCAGATCAACGCCGCCTCCCTGGAGAGCGCGCCCATCACCGACGTCTCCGACATGCTCATGGGCCGGGCCACGGGGGTGACGGTGATGTTGAACTCCGGGCAGGTGGGCGTGGGCAGCACCGTCCGCCTCCGGGGCAACAACTCCGTCTCCCAGGGCAACAACCCCCTCATCTACGTGGACGGGATCCGGGTCCGGAACACCGGCACCACGTACCAGGATGAGGCGGGCCAGTCCTCCTCGCCCCTGGGCGACATCCACCCCGACGACATCGAGCGCATCGAGGTCATCAAGGGGGCCGCGGCCTCCACCCTGTACGGCACCGAGGCCGCCGGCGGAGTCATCCAGATCTTCACCAAGCGCGGCGCCAGCGGCTCCGCCGCCTGGTCCATGGGTGTGGACGTGGGCTTCAACAACATGGGCCACATCGCCGATCCGGACATCGAGAACGGCCTCTGGATGAACGACTGCACCCTGGTGCCGCCGGGGGGGGATCCCGCGGAGTTCAACGAGACCGCCTGCCCCAACGGCGACTGGCTGGCCAACGGGCTCATCCACAAGTACAACCTCTCGGTACGGGGCGGCTCCGAGACCTCCAACTATTTCGTCTCCGGTGCCTGGGGAGACGAGCGGGGGATCATCGACCAGGCCGGATATGGCGAGGACGAGGGGCAGACCTCCTGGTCCATGCGGGGCAACTTCGGCTTCACGCCCCGGGAGGATCTGACCATCCGCTTCAACAACGCCTTCATCCACAAGGATACGAACTGGTTCCCCGACGGGGACAACGCGGAGGGCTTCTCGTTGAACGTCATGCGGGGTGGAGCGGGGAACACGCCCAACAACGAGAACGGCCTCATCTTCGGCATGAAGCTGAACACCCTGACGGACCACTTCACCACGGGGGTGAACGTGGTGTACACCCCCACGGAAAGTATGACCCACCGGTTCAACGGCGGCCTGGACTGGGCCCAGAACGACTACACCGAAGAGCATCCCTACGGCTACTGGCGCCTGCCCCTGGGAGACCGGGAGGTGGACCAGTACGTGACCCGGAAGCTCACCTTCGACTACGCCGGCAGCTGGGACCAGAGCTTCGGCTCCGACCTCAGCTCCCAGACCTCCTGGGGCGGGCAGCTCTACGACGACTTCGTCTTCCGGCTGAACGGGTTCGGCTACGATTTCGCCGGCCCCGGCGACAAGGAGCTGGACTCGGCGGCCCGCACCCAAGCCTTCGAGACCCGGCGGAGCATCACCAACGGGGGCTTCTTCCTGCAGGAGATGGTGGGATGGAAGGACAAGGTCTTCCTGACGGCGGGCCTCCGTGTGGATGGCCACTCGGCCTTCGGCGAGGACTTCGGCTGGGCGCCGTATCCCAAGGTGGCCCTGGCCTACACCATCTCCGACGAGGCCTTCTGGCCCGAGAGCTTCGGGGCCATGAAGCTCCGGTCGGCCTACGGCGAGTCGGGGAAGGCCCCCGGCGCCTTCGACGCCACCCGGACCTGGGACGCCATCAGCGGTGACGAAGGGCAGCCCGGGGTGACGCCGGACAACCTGGGGAACCCGGAGCTGGGCCCCGAGCGGACCCGTGAGTTCGAGGTCGGGGCCGAGGGCTCCATCCTGGACGGCCGGGTGACCTACGAGTACACCTACTACAACCAGAAGACCACCGACGCCCTCATCGGCGTGCAGCAGCGGCCCTCCGGCGGGTTCGTGGGCACGCAGCTCGAGAACGTGGGTGAGATCGACAACTGGGGCCACGAGCTGGGCCTGAACTTCAACGCTCTGAACCGCACCAACCTCATCTGGGACCTGGGCGTGAACGTCAGCACCAACCAGTCCAAGGTGGTGGACCTGGGGGGCCTGGACAGGATCTACATCGGGTGGCGGAACGAGGCGGTGCCGGGGCAGGCGCTTCCCGAGTTCTGTCACGAGGTGGCCATAAACGGCGATGCCATCGGTGAAGAGCCCGACATGCAGAAGAGGTGCCTGGGGCCCACCTATCCCACCCACACCTACGGCATCAACTCCTCCCTCACCTTCATGAGGCGCTTCACCCTGGACGTCCTGGGGGAGGGACAGGGCGGACACTTCCTGAGCGCGGCGGTCCTCTACCAGAACACCCGCCGGTTCGTGAATCCCCTCTGCTGGGACATCCAGGAACAGATCGCCAACGGGGATACGTCCAACCTGAAGACCAGCGACTGGGCCCGCTGCGACCGGGCCTTCTCATCCTATGGCCAGTGGGTGCAGGCGGCGGACTTCTTCAAGATCCGCTCGGCCAGCCTCAGCTATCGGATTCCCGAGGGTTGGCTCCCGGGTCAGGTCCGGGGGGCCACGGTGCGGCTCCAGGGCCGTAACCTGCTCAAGCTGACGGACTTCCAGGGGCTGGATCCGGAGGTTTCGGAGGACGGCGTGGACTCCCTCTATCGGCAGGGCTACTATCACATGCCCCCCTTCCGGACCTTCATGTTGAGCTTCAAGGTCGACTTCTAAAGGAGAGCTGAGATGAACGAGATCAGGAGATTTCGGTTCGCGAGGCTGCTCCCTGCAGTCTCAATGGTGTTCGCGGTGGCCCTCACGGGGTGCGGGGACGACTTCTTCGACGTCAAGAACCCCGGGGCCATCCTGGATGAAGACCTGAACAGCGCCAAGGGCGTGGACGCCCTGGTGGTGGGGATGTCGTCGGACTTTTCCGAAGGCTACGACGGCCAGTCCTTCCTGAACGCCCGTGGAGGCGACGAGATGAGCGGTGGAGGGTCGTACTACCTCACCGGCGAGGTCCGCAGGGGCCTCATCATCTCCGAGGACATCAACGGGTTCTGGAACGACGCCCAGCGTGCCCGCTGGGTGGCGGAAGGGGGCCTGGAGCGGATGAAGGAGATCCCCAACTACGACTTCGACGGGAACCCTCTGACGGCCCGGGCCTACCTTCTGGCCGGGCTCGCCAACCGTTGGTTGGCGGAGAACTTCTGCTACGTGGTCTACAGCGCCCCCTACGAGGGCGACACGGGAGAGGCCCAGCCCAAGTCGGCGGGGTTCCAGCGGGCCATCGGTCACTATGAAAAGGCCATCCAGAATGGCTCCGGCGACATCGCCATGGCGGCCCGGGGTGGCCTGGCCCAGGCATACGTAGGGCTGGGTGACTGGACCCAGGCCGTGTCCCACGCACAGCAGGTGCCCACGGACTTCGTCTACGAGGCCATCTACTCCCAGAACTCGGGCCGGGAGAACAACGAGATCTACTTCGAGACCCACCGGCGGTCGGAGATGTCGGTGTTCTTCACCTACATCGAGACCCTGGGCCCCGACGGTGACCCCCGGGCGCCCTGGACGGACTGCACCGAGCCCGGCACCTGTATGGCCGGAGAGCACGGCGCCGGGGACCAGGACAATCCCCACCTCCAGCAGGAGAAGTATCCGGACCTGGGCTCCAACATCCCGGTGGTGAAGGGCACGGAGATGCGCCTCATCGAGGCGGAGGCGGCGCTCCGGGACAACGATCTCGCCACGGCCATGTCCAGGATCAACGAGGTCCGGGCCTTTCACGGCCTGGGTCCGCTGACGGCCACCGGGATCGGCAGCGGATTCACCTATGACTGGGACTCCATGACGGGCTGGGACATCCTGGACCGGGAGTACCTGGTGACGAACTGGCTGGAGGGGCGCCGCCTGTTCCAGTTCCACCGGTGGAAGCATCAGGACGGATGGACCCACCCGTACCTCACGGGCAAGCACCACTTCTATGAGTTGGTGCCGGCGGAGCGGTTCACCTGCTATCCCATCGCCGACTCGGAGTGCCAGGTGAATCCGCTGGTGAAGGATCTGTGCATCTAGCTCTTCTTCAACCCTGTTGACCGGGCGGCTCCGGCTGCCTGTGCCAGAGGACAAGGAACACGCCCCGTCGGGATCTCCCGGCGGGGCGTGTTCGCGCCCGGGGTCAGGGCGCCTTCTTCCCGCCTTCCCCTCGCTCCCGAGCCATCCGCCTCACTCCTGGAAGGTCGCTCAGGGAAGCGGGAAGCGGCGCCTTCCGGTTTCGCGCAAATGGCGCCCCACCGGCCGAAGCCGGCAGGGCACCGAGGGGATAGAGGAGGAGGTCAGTGATCCGGGGTGATTCCAAGGGCCTTCCGAACCACCGCCAGGACCTCTTCGTCCATGTCCTCGGCCCCGAGCATCCATTGGAGATAATCGGGAGCCTCCATGACGATGGCCCCCAGGGCCTTCCCCCGGTATTTCCCCCGGCGGAAGATGTACTCCCCTTCCTTCTCCAGGAACCAGCGGCTCAGCTCCGTCCGCATGGGCCTGGCCTCTTCGCAGTAGGCGTGAAGCCCGTCCAGGTCACCGGGCACGGTGGGATAGCGCTCCATCTGGGCCGCAAGGACGGCCGCCGTGGTCCGGATATCCCCCAGGGCCGTGTGGGCTTCCCGGTGTTCCCGTCCCAGGTAGAAGCGGGCTGCGGCGGAGAGGTCCCTGGGCTCCTCCCGGTGGAAGATGGCCTGGGCGTCGATGAGCCGGCGGCCCTGGAGAGAGAAGGGCACCCCTGCCCGCTTGAACTCGGCCAGAAGCATGGGAATGTCGAAGCCCTTGATGTTGAAGCCCGCCAGGTCGCAGTTCTCCAGGAGCTCCGTCAGGCTCTTCGCCGTAGCTGCGAAGGGCGGCTCTCCTGCCACGTCGGCGTCGGAGATCCCGTGGATGGCTGTGGCCTCCTGAGGAATGGGGATGCCCGGGTTGAAGCGGCGGACCCGTTCCAGGACGTCTCCGTGGGGCGTGATCCGGATCAGGGCCAACTCCACGATGCGGTCCGAAGAGGTGTTGAGCCCCGTTGTTTCCAGGTCGAAGAAGACCAGGGGGCGGTCCAGCTCAAAGGGAAGCTTCATGGTGTCTTTCTCCCGTGCGCACGCAGGAGCGGAGGAACGGCGATGAGCGCCCAGGTGAATTCCAGGATCATGAACCCGGCCCGGCGATCCACCACGGCGACCCAGAACAGGAGAATTCCCCCCACCAGGTTCATGAGGTTGTACCACGGATCCCTGGGCCCCAGCCACTGCCTGCTGTTGGCGAAATAGGCCAGGAGTATGAGAAACGCCCCCACAAGCGAAACGATCTGGATGAGCACAGGATAAACCTCGTAGTTGCGGGAACCCGACCGGGAGAGATGGAGCTTCCCGACGCGATTGAAGATCCATAACTTTGGCCAATCTGTGTCATTTTCCCAAGAGGGAGGGAATCACGAAGCATGTCGAAAACCATGAAGGCGGTGGTCATCACCGAATTCGGCGACCCGGATGTCCTGGAGGTCAAAGAGGTGGAGCGGCCTGATCCGGGCCCCCGTCAGATCCTGGTACGGGTCGCATCTTCCGGCCTCAACCGAGCGGACCTCCTCCAGCGAGTCGGCCGGTATCCGGCTCCTCACGGCTATCCGCAGGACATTCCGGGATTGGAGTACTCCGGAGTGGTGGAGGCGGTGGGCTCCGAGGTGGAGCTCTGGAAGGAGGGGGACCGGGTCATGGGAATCGTGGCCGGGGGCGGCTACGCCCAGTACCTGGCCGTCCACGAGCGGCTGGCTGTCCGAATTCCGGCGGGGATCTCCCTGGAGGAGGCCGGAGGCATTCCGGAGGTCTTCATGACGGCCTTCGACGCCCTTTTCCGGCAGGTCGGCCTGTCGGAGGGAGAGACGGTCCTGATCCACGCTGTGGGAAGCGGGGTGGGGACGGCGGCCGTGCAGCTCACCCAGGCGGCGGGAGTCCGGGCCATCGGAACCTCACGGACGCAGGAGAAGGTGGAACGGGCCCTGGAGCTGGGCCTGGACGTCGGGATCCTGGGGGATGTTGACTGGCCGGACAAGGTTCTCTCCGCCAGCGGGGACCGGGGGGTGGACGTGATCCTGGACCTGGTGGGAGGAAATTACCTGGCCGGAAATCTGAAGGTCATGGGGCAGGGAGCCCGACAGATCGTGGTGGGGGTGCCGTCCGGGGCCGTGGCCGAAGTCGACCTCCGTCTCCTCATGGGCAAGCGAGCCCTCATCAAGGGAACCGTTCTCCGGGCCCGGCCCCTGGAGGAGAAGATCGCCCTGGCCCGGGATTTCGAGCACCGGGTGTGCTCCCTCTTCGCCGCCCGGAGGGTCCGGCCTGTCGTGGACAGGACC
The DNA here is from genome assembly GCA_964605505.1 of uncultured Gemmatimonadaceae bacterium. Taxonomy (GTDB): domain Bacteria; phylum Gemmatimonadota; class Gemmatimonadetes; order Longimicrobiales; family Gaopeijiaceae; genus CAZSDD01. The sequence continues at coordinate 104,074 of CAZSDD010000001.1, forward strand.
TTTCCCCCGGAAGAGGCTCCCCGGGCCCACCGGTTCATGGCCGACAACGAGAACTTCGGAAAGATCCTGTTGATCTGGGACTGAGATCCCACTGATCCGGGACTGAGATTGCCGGAGGGGGTTCGTCACCTCACTTTTCCTCCCGACGCCCCGGGTCCCGGACATCCGGGACAGGGAGCGGGGCCAGCTTCACTCACACCACGAGGATCCCGTGCGCAGCCTCTCCATCGTCATCATCGCATTCCTGATCTCTCTCTCCATGGGTCCCGGGCATCTGCATGCCCAGGCCAGGGAGGCCCCGCCCCAGGTGGACCTCCGGATCTACGACATCATCGCGGCTCCTTCTGCGGAGCGGCTGGAGGCCGACGTCCAGGCCCTGGTGAATTTCGGCACCCGGAACACCTTCTCCGATACCCTTTCCGACACCCGGGGGATCGGGGCCGCCCGTCGCTGGATCAAGGCCGAGTTCGACAGGATCTCAGTCGAGTGTGGAGGATGCCTGGAGGTTTTCTATCAGCGGGAACTGGTGCCGGCCTCCAGGAGGGTCCCGGAGGACACCTGGATCGTGAACGTGGTAGCCATCCAGCGGGGCTCCCGATACCCGGATCGATACGTCATCATGTCCGGGGACATCGATTCCCGTGCTTCCGGCGGAAGTGACGCTGTGATCGACGCCCCCGGGGCTAATGACAATGCCACCGGGGTGGCCGGGGCCCTGGAAGCGGCTCGGGTCCTTACCACGTACACTTTCCCCACCAGCATCGTCTACGCTGCCCTGTCCGGAGAGGAGCAGGGGCTTTTCGGGGGCCGGATCATGGCTGAGGCTGCCCTGGAGGAGGGTTGGGATATCGCCGCGGTCCTGAACAACGACATGATCGGCAACACCGAGGGCATCGACGGCATAAAGGACAACACCACCTTCCGTGTCTTTTCTCAGCCGAACCCATATACGGATGAGCTGGCCGACTACCAGCGTCGGCGAACCAGGGGCGGTGAAGTGGACGGCCCCTCCAGGCAGATCGCCCGCTACGTGGACCGTATCGCGGACCTCTACTTTCCCAACCTGGAGGCCATCATGATCTATCGCCTGGACCGGTTTGGACGTGGCGGCCATCATCGCCCCTTCAACGATGTCGGCTTCCCCGGCGTCCGGATCATGGAGACCCACGAGAACTACAACCGCCAGCACCAGGACATCCGGGTGGAAGGAGGAATCGAGTACGGTGACGTCATCGAGTGGGTGGACTTCGACTACGTTGCCAAGATGACGGCCCTGAACGCCTCGGTCCTGGCTTCCATGGCCTGGGCCCCGCCCGCTCCGACAGGCGTTCGGGTCGGCGGATCCAATCGTCCTTCCACCACCCTGTCCTGGGAGGTATCGGACGATCCGAACCTGGCCGGGTACAAGGTCTACTGGAGGGAGACCACGGCGCCCCGGTGGCAGTATTTCCGGTGGGCCGGCGTCACAGACACCCATACCCTGGAGAACGTCATCATCGACAACTACCTCTTCGGGGTGGCGGCTGTGGGAAAGGACGGAAACGAGAGCCCCGTGGTCTTCCCTGGAGGGTAGGCGGGATTCCCCGGAACCCTCATGAATTCTGAATCCTCCCAGCGGTATCCGGGGTACATGGGGGCTCAGGGCTTGAAACACAAGATCCTACCGAAACAGGAGTGATACGATCATGAGTCAGACAGTACCCGAGGCTATGAACACCCTTCTGGCCGACACCACGGTGTTCTACCAGAAGCTCCGGCATTACCACTGGAACGTGCAGGGCTACAAGTTCTTCGAGCTCCACGTGAAGTTCGAGGAGATCTACAACAAGTGGGTGGTCTTCATCGACGAGATCGCCGAGCGCATCATCGCCCTGGACACGATTCCCCTGCATACCCTGAAGGACCTCCTGGCAGCGGCTACGCTGGAAGAGGATGGAGAGATCCCCGAGGGCAAGGAGATGGTGAACCGGGTCATCAACGACCTGAAGGCCATCCGGGTCTCCATCGACAGCGTCATCGAGAATGCCGAGGACTCCGGAGACCGGACCACAGCCAATATTCTGGATGACGTCCGGGACGGTCTCGAAGCGGATCTCTGGATGCTGAAGCAGTGGCTGAAGCAGGCCTGAGGCAGGCCTGAGGCCGGGCCCGGAGGCGGATTCGATGGAAGGGGGCGGCGCCCCATGGGGTGCTGCCCCCGCTTCGCTTTGTGCCCGCCTCCCGGGCCCCGGTCACTTTTCGATGGGCGCCCCCACCAGATTCCCCCACTCCGTCCAGGATCCGTCGTAGTTCCGGACCTTCCTGAAGCCCAGAAGATGGGTCAGGACGAACCAGGTGTGGCTGGAACGCTCCCCGATGCGGCAGTAGGCGATGACCTCGTCCTTCGGAGTCATCCCCAACTCGTCTTCATAGATCTTTCGGAGCTCCTCCACGCTCTTGAAGGTTCCGTCTTCATTGGCAGCCCGCTTCCAGGGGACATTGGCGGCGCCGGGGATGTGTCCGCCCCGGAGGGCTCCCTCCTGGGGGTAGTCCGGCATGTGGAGCATCTCGCCGGTGAACTCCTGGGGGGACCTGACGTCCACCAGGGGCCGTCCGGCTTTCATGTGGGTGACCACCTCATCCCGGAAGGCCCGGATGGAGGAGTCGTCCCGTTCCGGTACCGGATACTCGGTGGAAGCTCGCCGGGGGACTTCCGTCTCGAACGGGCGGCCCTCGGCCTGCCACTTCTGCCTGCCTCCGTCCATGAGGCGGGTGTCGGGATGCCCGAAAAGGTTGAAGACCCAGAGGGCGTAGGCGGCCCACCAGTTGAAGTTGTCCCCGTAGAATACGACGGTGTGATCCCGGGTGATGCCTTTGCTGGAAAGGAGTCGGGCGAAGGCTTCGGGGCCCAGGTAGTCCCGCACCAGGGGATCGTTCAGGTCCGTGTGCCAGTCGATCTTCACAGCCCCGGGAATGTGGCCGACCTCGTAGAGGAGCACGTCCTCGTCGGACTCCACCACCACCACGGAGGGATCGTCCAGATGCTCCTCCACCCATTGGGTGGAGACGAGTTTTCCGGGATCGGCGTAGGCCTGGAATTCTTCCTTTGAATCGAATGGGACGG
>CAZSDD010000001.1:107276-118601 GCA_964605505.1 uncultured Gemmatimonadaceae bacterium
GTTCGTGTGAGATCCATGAAACACGGATGGAACCGGATAGTTTCATCTGAACCCCCGGGCCCTTGGAGAGTACGACTGAGATCACCGGAGATTGAACGGGAAGAGCCATGCCCATACCAGAGAAGCTTCAGAAGATCGTCAATCGTTTTGCTTCGGCTCCCAGGGAGCTGAGGGGCCAGGCACTCCTGAAGTATGCCCGGCAGCTGCCTTCACTGCCCCCGGAGCTGGCCGGCGCCCAGGAGAAGATGCAGCAGGTCCACGAGTGCCAAACCCCCTTCTTCCTGGAGGTGGAGGTGGACCAGAACGGGGCCGTTCACCTCTTCTTCGACTGTCCCCCCGAGTCCCCCACGGTCCGTGGCTTCGCCGGGATCCTCCTGGAGGGGCTGGAGGGAGAGCACTACACCACGGTCCTGGACGTTTCCCCCACCTTCTACACCACCATGGGGTTGGGCGAGGTGGTTTCCCCCCTCCGGCTACGGGGGATGGGGGCCATTCTGGCGGGTATCAAGCGGCGGGTCAGGGAGCAGGTGGATTCGAGGGAAAACGACTGAGGGGGCCGACGCCCACCGGCGACCCCCCCCCTTTTTCCTGGATCGGTGCCGGGGACCGGGCCGCTACCCGCCACCTATCCCCAATGCCTCCTCCACGATGCGCTTCTGCTCCGCCAGGTGATCCCTGTTCTTGCCTTCCGCCGGGCTGGCCCGATCCGGCCGAGCCACGTGCCTGAGAGGAATCTTCCGCGGCACCACAGCCCGGAGCCTGGGACCGATGTAGGAGAGAGCGCCCTGGTTCGTGGGCTCTTCCTGGGCCCAGAACACTTCTTCCAGCTTCGGGAACGACTCCACCAGCGACCGCATGGCCTCGGTGGGAAAGGGGTAGAGCTCTTCCAGCCGGGCGAGGGCCACATGACCCTGGTCCTCCCTCCCGGGGTGGGTCGCCAGATCGTAATAGATCTTGCCGGTGCAGAACACCAGGCGGGTGACATGCAGGGCGTCCTCCCGGGACTCCACATCGGGGAGGACCGGATGGAAGGAGCCGTCTGCCAACTCCTGGAGCTTCGAGGTGGCCTTCGGATGCCTGAGCAGGCTCTTTGGGGTCATGACCACCAGGGGCCGGGCCCTGGGCGTCAGGGCCTGACGCCGGAGAAGGTGGAAGTACTGAGCCGGCGTCGTAGGATAGGCCACCCGCATGTTGTCTTCAGCCGATAGCTGGAGAAACCGCTCCAGCCGGGCGGAGGTGTGCTCCGGACCCTGCCCCTCGTGACCGTGGGGAAGGAGGAGGGTGAGGCGGGACAGCTGGCCCCACTTGGCCCTGCCCGAGGCGATGAACTGGTCGACCATGACCTGGGCCACGTTGACGAAATCGCCGAACTGGGCTTCCCAGAGAACCAGGTCCGGAGCCGACCCCACTTCGTACCCGTACTCGAAGCCGACTACCGCCGTTTCCGTCAACGGGGAGTTGTAGACTTCGAACCGGGCGGTCCCTATCTCGGAGAGGGGGATGTGCTTCACGCCTGTCTCGGCATCGTGGAGGACCAGGTGCCGCTGACTGAAGGTGCCCCGCTCCGAGTCCTGACCCGTGAGCCGGACCGGAACGTTCTCTTCCAGGAGTGAGGCGAAGGCCAGGGTCTCCGCATGGGCCCATTCCAGGGTAAATTCAGGGCCGAAGCTCTGGAGCCGCTTCTGGAGTTGCCGGTCCAGCTTCGGATGAACCTTGAAGTCCGGAGGGTGGGCTACGGCGGCGGCGTTCAGGCGAACAAGGTCCTCCATGGCGACCCGGGTATCCACCTGGGAAGGCGGTTCCGCCGCCTCCGACTCGGCCACCGAGGGCTCGGGATCCGGCTCATTGCGGACCCTGTCCTGGGCCTCCCTGAGGCGATTGGCGATTTCCTCCTGGATGGCTTCGGCTTCGCCTTCCTCCAGAACTCCCTCCTCACCCAGAGTCCGGGCCCAGATGCCACGAACCGTGGGGTGCCCGTCGATGATCCTGTATTGCAGGGGCTGGGTGTAGGCCGGTTCGTCCCCTTCGTTGTGGCCGTGGCGGCGATACCCGATGAGATCGATGACGATGTCATCGTGGAATCGGGCACGGAAGGCCATGGCCAGTCGGACTGCCGCCAGGCACGCTTCGGGGTCGTCGGCGTTCACATGGACGATGGGGATATCGTATCCCTTGGCCAGATCCGATGAATACCGGGTGGAGCGGCTCTCGGCGGGCTCTGTCGTGAACCCCACCTGGTTGTTCGCGATGATGTGGAGGGTGCCGCCGGTCTCATAGCCGTCCAACCTGGCCAGGTTCAAGGTCTCGGCCACGATGCCCTCGGCCGCGAATGCCGCGTCTCCGTGAATCAGGACTGGAATGACGGCGTCCGGATCCTGCTCGTGAACCTTCTCGGGCCCCGAGAACTGGCGGGAGCGCGCGATTCCCTCCACCACCGGGTTCACGAATTCCAGGTGGGAGGGATTGGGGACCAGGGTCACCCTGACTTCAGTGCCGTCGGAGAGCGTGTAGGTGCCTTCGGCTCCGTGATGGTACTTCACGTCTCCGGTTCCCTGCCTGGGGACGCTGAGGGCCGGATCGGTTATGGCCTTTCCCTCAAAGCCCCTCAAAATCTGCTCGTAGCCCAACCCCACGAGGTGGGCCAGGACGTTCAGCCGGCCCCGGTGGGCCATTCCGACCACAACTTCCTTGCCGCCGTAACGAACCGCCTCCCTGATGGCCTGGTCCAGGATGGGGACCATCATGTCTGTGCCCTCCAGGGAAAACCTCTTCTGCCCCAGGTAGGCCCGGTGGAGGTAGTGCTCCATCCCCTCCACCTCGGAGAGCCGTTTCAGGAGGTCCTTCTTCTCTTCCTCGCTCAGAGCCTTGGTGTGGACACCGGTTTCCACCTGCTCCCAGAGCCAGCGAACCTTGTCCGGGTCCTCCAGGTGCTCGAACTGGTAACCGATGGATCCGCAGTATGCCTCCTCGAGACGCCTCAGGACCCGGGCAAGGGGCTCGTCCCCCCAGCGGGAATCGATGACGGAGGCCGGAACCTCTTCCAGCTCCTCCATGGTCGTGCCGAAGAAGGAGGGATCCAACTGGGGATGCCCCGGCGGATCGCTTCCCAGGGGATCCAGGTGGGACAACTGGTGCCCGTGGTCCCTGAATGCCTGGATGAGGCCGGCGGCTCTGGCCACCAGAGGAAGGATCCTGGCCGCCTCATCCTCTGTGGCGGTGGGGGGGATTCCCGGGGCGGTGGGCTCGGGAGGCCGGGCCGTGGGCTCCAAAGCCCGGTGGGAGGGGGTTTCCTCGACGAGGAGGCCCTCCCTGACCAGAGCCTCGGGTCCCTGACTGAAAAAAGCCCGCCAGGCTTCGGGGACGGACTCGGGATTCTTTGCGAACTCCTCGTAGAGGAGCTGTGCGTAGGCGGCGTTCTGCTGGTCGAAGAGGGCGTCGGTCATGGTTCCATTCTCAGGGCCCTGTGGCCTTCCGGAACTGACAGGCTGATAAGATACCCTAATCGCGTGGATTCGGGAGGGCCATAGGTCATTCCAAACCCCGGACAGTCCCCAGGGTTCAACGAGGACCATGAATTTTACCTTCCGGGGTTCGCTGAGGCCACGGACCCCCTCACCGTGGGGTGGGTAGCTGAAACCATGAAGCGAGACCGGAACAGGCCGCCTCCGATACGGCAGATCACCGAAGAGCCTCGATTTGGCACCGTGGCTCCGGACGGATCTTCCCTTTCCCCAACTCCCGTGTGGTGGGCCCACCCGGAATGGGAGACGCTCTTTCCCTGGCTTGTCCAGGGCACCACGGGACGCACTCCTGGAGGTGGGGATGGGAATTTCTCCCTTTTCGGGGATCGCGATTCGCCGGTCCCCAGAGAGCGATGGCTGGACCTTTCCCTGGCCCTGGGTTTCAGCGCGGTCCGGCATGCCCGGCAGATCCACAGCCGGGGGATCCTCATCCACCGGGATCGGACCGCCGGGCTCTCCATCGGTCCGGACGCAGACGGCCACCTCACCCCCCGTTCCGGGATCCTCATGGCCGTGACGGTGGCGGATTGTGTCCCGATCTTTCTGGTGGATTCCGGTGGAAGGGGAGGAGGCGTCCTCCATGCCGGATGGCGGGGTGTGGCGGCGGGAATTCTGGAAGCCGGTGTGGCCATGATGGCGGATGAAATGGAGGCCCGGGTCGATGATCTCTTCCTGCACATGGGTCCGGCGATCTGCGGGGATTGCTATGAAGTGGGAGCAGAGGTCCATGAGGCCCTGGGCCTGGAGGTGCCCGGCCGCCCGGGTCCGGTGGACCTTCGCGGCCTTCTTGCATCCCGGGCCCTGGACCTGGGGGTGAGTGCGGAACAAGTCACCCGTTCGTCCCACTGTACCCGGTGCGGCGGCTCCCCCTTCTTTTCCCACCGACGGGGGGATCCCCAGCGGCAGGTCGGCTTTCTGGGGCTCAGGGAGACTTCGGAGTAGGGGCCCCCTCCCTTGCCAGGAACTCCAGGAAGACCTCCAGGGATTCCCTGGGCTTCTCTTCCTGGGGCATGTGCCCGCAGTCTGAGAGGACCGCCAGGTGGGCCCGGGGAAGGTCCCCGGCCAGCCGCTTGCCGATCCGAAGGGGCACGATTGAATCCTCCTTCCCCCAGAGGAGGAGGGTGGGGACGGTGACCTTCCCGTACCGGGAAGAGAGACCTTCCATCTCCGGGGGGACGATCTGACGGGCCATTCTGGAGAGGGCGCGCCTTCCGGCAGGGTCTCGAAGCGGCTGGGCGTATGCCTCCACCTGTGACGAAGTGATGTGCTCGGGGTGATGGTAGGCCCTCCGAAGGCCTGCCCGGATGACCAGGGACGACGGGAGGATCCGAAGGGCGAGAGGGCCCAGGAAAGGTCGCGCCGCCAATCGGATGAAGAAGGGGATGGGCTGCCGGTAGGCGGCTCCGGCCACAAGGGCCAGGCGCCTCAACCGTGGCGAGTCATTTTCCAGGAGGTGCAGCGCCGTCAGGAGCGCGATGCCTCCGCCCAGGGAGTGCCCCACCAGAGTCAGTTCGGTCAGGTCCTGGTGGACGATCAGACGGTGGAGAAGGAGGGCCTGGTCCTGGGGGCCGTAAGCATCATCGTCCGGTTTTTGAGCGGATCCGGCACCCTTCAGGTCCACCACCAGGACCCGATGATGCCGAGCCAGCTCCGGGAGCCATCCACGCCAGGTGTATCCGTTGGTGGCGAAGCCATGGAGGAGCAGAATGGGAGGGCCTCTCCTGCCGTGCCATTCCCAGTGCAGGGGGAGTCGCGGGGCCGGGGGCCCGGACGCCTCCCCGGGAGCCTTCGAGCCCGGCGCTCCCGACACCCTTACCCCACTCCCCGGAGAGGCCTCAGGAGAGACCCCTCAGGACCTGGTTCACGTACCGGCCCACCTTGGCCAGGACCCGAACCAGGTCCTTCCGTTCCTCGGCCCCGGCAATATCGGTGGCGAATTGCAGGAATACGCCCCCTGGCCTCCTCATCCCGGACATGAATGGCAATAGCAAGGATATTCAGGCGAAGTCCCTCCAATCAACGACGGACAACTCGGCAATGTCAATAGTCCTTCTCAGGCCCCGTTCTTCCGGACCAGGGCGGTGACGCTCCGCCGGAAGACCTTCTCGAACAGGGTCTTCTTCTGGGCCAGCGCCCATCTCTCCAGGAGGCAGTCCTCGTCGGATTCCAGCTTCAGCGTGACTTCGTCGGAGCCCAGCTCGGCTTCGACGCTCTCCACATTCTGCAGGTGGGCCCGATCCAGCGCGTCGGCTACCCGGAGAAGGGCCGCCAGTCGGGTGGTCCGATCTCTCTGCGAGTCCGAGAGCCGCATGAAGTCCACGTGGTTCGATCGCGGAATGTTCCTCCGGTGGTAACGGGAGATATTCCCCACCATGAGCATTTCTGCCGGAGAGAGCCCCGGAAGCTCGGATCGCTTGATGATGTAGAGGGAATGCTTGTGATGCTTCTTCCGGGAAATGAAGCTCCCGATGTCGTGAAGAATCGCCGCCGCCAGCAGCAGCTTGCGGTCGTCGTCTTCCAGGCCGTGCAGCCCCCGGAGCTGGTCGAAGAGGGAGAGGGCCAGGCGGGCTACCTGGAGGCCATGGGCTTCGTCGAACATGAACCGACGCCCCAGGGACATGGCGGCCTTGGTGAGCTGCTCCTCCTGCCTGACCTCGTGGGTGGTGTGGGAGATAAGCTCGTCGGCCAGGTCCAGGATGAGCCCCTCTTTCACACCCACGTCCGGCGCCAGAATGCTGTCCACACCGGCCATGCGAGCCAGATGATGGTAGACCATGGCCGCCGGAAGGATGACGTCGGCCCTGTCCTCCTTCAGGTTGAGCTGTTCGATCCGTTCCTGAAAGGACAGGCGGGAGAGGAGGTCGATGGAGGCAGCCAGGTCCTCCACCGGGAGGATGGCCACCCCGTTCTCGTCCCGGGAAGCGTTGGAGAGTTTGGCCAGGGCGTCGATGTTTCCGCCCGTGGCTACGAAGCCGGACGGGGACCAGTACTGGGCAGGCGCCGGGATCCTGAGTGTGGATATGTAGTCCCTCAGAAGGGCCCGGAATCCCCCGGGCTCCGGCTGGGCCTCGGAAAGCTGCTCCAGCAGCCGCACGGAACCCATGGTGTGGGACTCACTCCAGAGCATCCCCATGTCGTCCACCAGGGACACCTCTACGCTTCCCCCGCCCAGATCCGTGAGAATCCACTTCCCACCCGCCATGCGTATCCGGCTTGCCACAGCCAGGTGGACCAGGCGGGCCTCCTCGGAGCCGGAGATCATCTCCAGGTGGATGTTGGACTTTTCCAGGATCCTGCCGACGAACTCGAATCCGTTCTTCGATTCCCGCACGGCGCTGGTGGCCACCGCCCGGAAGGTGTCCAGGTTGAGCCCGTTCATCTTCTCCCGGAAGGATACGAACGCGTCCTCGGCAGCCTGCATGGCGGATTCGGTCAATCGCCCCGTGAGGAAGATCTGGTGACCCAGACGAACCGGCACCCGCTGATAGTCCAGGATCTCGAATTCCCCCGGTGCCGTGAACTCGGCGGCCAGGAAGCGGATCGCATTGGAACCCGTGTCCACGCATCCCACCCGGAAGGGAAACCTGACAGCGGATTCAGGAACCTGGCTCTCCTCCTTCTTGCGCCGCTTGCGGTTTTCCCTGGCCATGGCGCCTCAGTCGCCTCCCACCCGAAGAGACAGCGTACCGGTGGCGCCCCGGAACTCTTCCGGCGGCACCAGGGGAATGTCTCCCACTCCCCAGGTCATCCGGTATCCCACGCCCCCGCCCAGATGGAGCCAGGAAAGAAGAGAGAGGGAGAGGGCTGCCTCCGGCTCCAGGACCCCAAAGTTGTCAGCCCCCACCTCCCTCCCCGTCAACCGGTCCCGGACCTCGGCGTGCCCGGCTCCGACGAGGATGCCCAACCGGGCCGCCACCCGGGCCCTCAGGGGATAGCGAAGCCCCAGGAGGATTCCTCCATAGCCCATGCCCAGCTCGAATCCCGTTCCGGACCCGGAGCCGGTGAGATGGACCTCACGGAGGAGGGCCACGCCCCCACCCCCCAGGCTGAAGTGGTCTCCGAAGGTGAGCCCGGCCCAGCCGCCCAACAACACCCGATCCTTCCCGGCGATGGACGTGCCCTTCAGGAGCATACCGGCCGTCCCCCGGGCCCGCAGGGGCTCCTCCGGAGAGGTCCCTGCCTGGGCCGTCACAGGCCCCGGCAGGGACATGGAGAGAAGAAGAGGGAGGAGCAGCCCCAGGCGCATTCTTCTAACGATTGAAGTACCCACTGGCATCCCTTGCCGGTGCCCGGCACTCAGGCCAGGCCACCGGCTCACCGGTGCGCGGGTTGACGCCGGTCATGGCCCTCTTGTCCCGGGGAAGCAGGTCGTCTTCTTCCGACGCCAGGTAGGTCAACATGGCCGTCAGGGTGGCGTTGTTCACGACATCGTCGATGACGATCTTGTCGAACGTATCCGTCGGGTTGTGGTAGGTCTGTCCGTAGGACCAGTTCAGGGAGCTCAGGCTGAAGGCCGGAACCCCGGCGCAGACGAAGCTGGCGTAGTCGGACCCTCCCCTTCCGGGACTTCCGGGAAAGTGCAGGTCGATGTGCTCCGTGATGTCGCCGGGGACGGCCGTCATCCAATCCCCGAAGTAGGATGCCACACCCGTAAACCCCTGCATGGAGATGTTCGCCACCCGCCCGGTTCCGTTGTCCTGATTGAATACGGCCTGGATGTTCTCCACGATCTCCGGATGATCCGCCACGAAGGCACGGGACCCGTTCAAACCTTGCTCCTCCCCGTTCCAGAGGGCCACCAGGATGGTCCGCTTCGGATTGGGATAGACCTTCTTCAGAATCCGGAGGGTCTCCATCATGATGACGGAGCCGGTTGTGTTGTCGGTGGCGGCGGCTCCTCCGTCCCAGGAATCCAGGTGGGCCGAAAGGATGATGTATTCGTCGGGCTTCTCCGTCCCCCTGATCTCACCGATTACGTTGTAGGTGGGGGCCGTTCCGTGGTCCGTGGCCCTGGCGTCCAGGCGGACCACCGGGCCCTGGCCTTCGGTGGCCAGACGGTACATCAGCCCATAGTCCTCGCAACCGAAGGCGATGTCGGGGATCTCCTGGTTCCGGGAAGCCCCGAGACGGGAGGCTCCCCAGTTTCCCGTCCAGCTGGAACTGAAGGTCCCGGCGGCGCCGGCCTCTTCCAGGCTTCGCACCAGCTCGGATGTGCTCATCCCCAGGGCCTGCATCCGGTCCCGGACACTGTTCCTGACGGCTTCCTGGATCTCCTGCATCTTTTCCAGGGACTCGGGAGTCGCCCACTCCTCCCAGTTCTCCCGCGGCCGGCAAGTGGGCTCCCCGGGGTTCAGGAGCACGAACTTCCCTTCCACCGTCCTCAGGAACTCCGACAACTGGGCGGTGGTGGAAATGTCCGGAATGGCCACGACCGGCGCCGTGACGGGGCCGTCGGACCCGGGGCTCCAGGCAAGCATCATTCCGTCCAGGCTTCGCACTCTGGGTTCCAACAGGTCCACGTGGGTGGGGCCCCTCTCCCAGGACTTCCAGGTCCCGTACTGCTCCGTTCGCCCTGAGACGCCCCAGGACTCGAAGGTCTCGATGATCCAGTCCGCCGCAGCGTCGAAGGCCGGGCTTCCGGGAAGCCTGGGCCCGATGGAATCGGTGAGGACCTGAGCCAGATCATAGATCTGAGAGTTATCCATCCCTTCCGCCCAGATGGCCTCCAGGATGGGATCCTGAACGGGGAATTCCTGGGCGTTCAGAGCGGGCGCCAGGGCCATCAGGGATATAGCCGACAGAGAGAAGAGCCGTCTCCTGAGCATGCCAACCTCCGGGTGAAGACCGTTGCACGGACCGTTTTCGGAATCGAACAGTCCAAGTTAAGGGAGACGGGAGGTTTCTGCATCGGCCCATGGGAGCGCCCCCCAGGAGCCTGGTGGAGTAGCGCGGCTCACCCCATCACTCGGGCAAGTACTCAGTTTCTCTGGGCCGCGATCTTCGCCACGGCACGAATGGCCTCGTGGATGTGCTCCTCGGTGTTGAAGGGCCCCATGGAGAAGCGGACCGTTCCCCTGGGGGCCGTGCCGTAGTGCTCGTGGATGAGCGGCGCGCAGTGCAGGCCTGTCCGGGTGAGGATGTCGAAGTCCACGTCCAGAAAGGTCCCCACGTCGGAGGCGTCGAATTCCTTCACGGATACGGAGAGGGTGGGAACCCGTTGCTCCAGGTTACGGGTGCCGTGCAGGATGACGCCCCTGATCTCCGAGAGGCCGTCCTGGAGCATCCCCAGGAGCTTCATCTCGTGGGCGTGGATGGCGTCCATGCCCCTTTCCTGAATCCAGCGAATTCCGGCGTTGAGCCCTGCGATCCCCGCCAGGTTCAGGGTCCCGGCTTCCAGCCGGAAGGGGTACTCCTCCAGGTGGTAGGGGTGGGCGCTCCGGACACCGGTTCCCCCGAACACGGTCCCCCGGATAGAGGCATCATCCGCCACGCAGATGCCGCCGGTGCCTGGAGGTCCGAAAAGGCATTTGTGGCCGGTGAAGGAGAGAAAGCTGATGTTGGATCCGGCCATGTCCACAGGCAGCACGCCGCTGGTCTGGGCAGCGTCCACCGCCAGGGGAACCCCCGCTTCCTTGCAGATGGCCCCTATGGCCGTGACGTCCTGTACCACTCCGGAGACATTCGAGCCGTGGTTGACGATGACCAGGGTGGTGTTGTCCCTGATGGCTTCCCGGATGTCTTCCGGATCGATATATCCCTCGGTATCGGGGGTGATCCAGGTGACCTCGGCACCCTCGTCCCGGACTTTGTGATTCACGGGCCGGATCACGGAGTTGTGTTCGCACAGGGTCGTCACCACATGGTCGCCGGGCCCCACCGTGCCGTTGATGATGAGGTTGAGGCTCATGGTGGCGTTCATGGTGAACACGAGACGGTCGGGGTCCTTTTCGATGCCGGCGGCCACGAGGCTGGGATTGAAGAAGGCCGAGAGGCGTGTCCGGGTATCGCTGATCATCTCCTCGGCCCTCAGGGCCATGTCGCACCCGGTTCGTCCAGGATTCACGCCGTTGTTCCGGTAGAAATCCCGGACTGTGTCATGCATGACATCCGGCTTGGGAAAGCTCGTGGCGGCGTTGTCCAGATAGATCAGCTGGTCCATTTCCAGTCCCGGTTCAATTCACGCATCCCTCTCCAGGGTCGCAATCGCCCCCCCGACCCTGACGAAGATAGGCCACCGGAGCCGCTTCGGCGACCTGCCTTCCAAGCGCTGCGGTCACTGCACTTCCGGCAGATGCCTCCCCCCCAGGACCCCGGCGAATCCCATCAGGGACAGGATGAGGAGCATGCCTCCGGGGCCCACCAGGGGGGTCAGGAAACCCAGGGCGCTGCTGAGAAGGAGCGCGATGCCGATGACCGTGTTGCTGACGGCCACGTAGTCGGTCCTTCGGTTCCCGCTGGCCATGTCCAGGAGGTAGGTCTTTCTGCCGATGCGGACTCCCCCGTGGGCCACAGAGAGGAAGAAGAAGGCCAGAGGAGCGATCCAGCCCAGGCTGGCTACCACTCCCAGAGCGTCCAGGGTGAAGACCAGGAGACCCAGGGAAGAGGCGGCGGCTGCGGCGGCCACCAGGACGGAGCGGCTGGAACGGTCCGAGTACCGGCCCCAGAAGAAGCTGCTCAGAGCGGAAGCCAGGCCGCTGGCCAGAATGAAGACCGAAAGGGAGCTCGTCCTTCCACCGTTGTGCTCCCGGGACAGGGCCACGTAGTACGGGGCCGCCAGGGCTGTGGAGATGAGGAGGGCCCGGAC
>CAZSDD010000001.1:118701-126181 GCA_964605505.1 uncultured Gemmatimonadaceae bacterium
ACGGAAGCCAGACCCCGGGCCAGGCTGAAGAAGACCAGAAGCCCCACAATGGCCAACCCTGCGGCTTCCCCCCGGAGGAAGAAGGCCGCGGCGGCCATGGCCGCCAGGGCCGCGGCCTGGAGAAGGGCTCCCAGAAGCCAGACGTATTTCCGGATCGGGCGGCTCCGGACAACGCCGGCGATGACCAGCTGGGGAAGGAGGGATCCGGACTCCCGTATGGGGACCAGAAACCCGATCCAGAAGGCCGGGGCCCCGAGGCCGCTCAGGAGCCAGGGCAGCACGGTCTTGGCGTTGGCCAGCTCGTCGGCCAGCTTCGTCAGGGTCTGGCTGGCGGTGATCTTGAAGAAGTTTCCCGGCACGTCGGTACAGGCGCCCTCGGGGATATCCTTGCAGACCCGGGCGTCCTCCTCCTCCACCAACAAGGAGTAGAGACGGTCCAGTCTCTCCGTCGCACTCCTCTCTTCCGTCATGGCGCTCACTGCCGGAATCAGCCTCCGGGATGATACTCTCTTTCGGTGTGGGTCCGGATGTCCGCCGGATAGAAATAGACGTCCCGGAGATTACCGGTTGCGTACCGCTGGGCCTGGTCGTTGAAGTGGGGGGAGGCCGGATCATTGTTCAGTCCTCCGGCGGTGACGGCCACTGCCCGGACGCTGTCCCCGAACTCCACCACGGCCACGAAGCTGTTTCCGCTGGTCCCGTACCAGCGCTTGGTGTCGGGATAGGGCCTGGCTCCGAATGAAGCCAGAGAGCCCCAGCGGGAGGAAGTGAAGCCCACGGGTGTGCTGGGCTCGTCGTCGCTGAAGGGCTGACGGATGTCGCCGGTGAGGCGTTGGAAGCGATTGATCTCGCCCCAGGGAGTGGCCCAGCTGCCGAAGTCCTCTTCCAGCCGGTCCGAGGCCGCGGCCAGGGCCTCCAGCAGCTGTTGAGAGGTGGCGCCGGTGATCATGTAGTCGTAGACCGAAGCCCCGGCGTTCCGGGCGTCATCCCGGATGATGGTGAGAAGCTCCGTACCCATGAAGACGGCCAGCGACGTGGGCACAGACTCCACTCCCCAGCGGAGGTCCCAG
The DNA here is from genome assembly GCA_964605505.1 of uncultured Gemmatimonadaceae bacterium. Lineage (GTDB taxonomy): Bacteria > Gemmatimonadota > Gemmatimonadetes > Longimicrobiales > Gaopeijiaceae > CAZSDD01. The sequence continues at coordinate 119,772 of CAZSDD010000001.1, forward strand.
CCCCGGAGCGTTTCGATCTGATCCGCCAGGCGGGCCTTCAGGGGATCCGAGGCGGGGGCGGCGTCATAAGCCCGGAGGAGGGCCGGGATGAGCTCCTCGAAGCCGGTGAGGTAGCTGTCGTAGGCGGCATCCCGAAGAGAGCTCAGGGTGAAGTCCCGGGTGCCTTCCAGGAGCATGATGGCGTGGAGTCCCCGGAAGTTCTCCGTTCCGATGTCCATGTAGGGGGGGTACGCCTGCCGCCTGGGGCTGTCGGGTCCCGCCGAGGAGTAGGGCCAGTTGTTGGTGCAGTAGGCCCAGCCGCTGGCTGGATTGATGGCGTTGGGGCTCTCCTCGATGGTGTGGAGGCCCTGCCAGTCCGTGGCCGGGTCGCTTCCGTCCACGGGGCGGCTGTAGTCGATGCGGGGATTCCGGACGGGAACGAAATTGGAGTGGAGGTAGGCGATGTTCCCCTCCGCGTCGGCGAAGAGGGTGTTGTTGGAGGAATTGGTGTGCTCTTCCATGACCTCCAGGTACTCCTCCAGGTTCCGGGCCTTGGTCCGGCTGTAGGATTGGATGAGAGCCCTCATGGGCTCTTCCATGAGGGCCGTGGCTACCCACTTGCCGCCCACCTCCCGGACGATGGGGCCATGGTGTGTCCGGTAGACGGTGAACTCCCGCTCGGCCAAATCGCCGCTTTCCGTCCGGTAGGGCACCACCACCTGCCGGGTCTCCACGGGCCGTTCCTCGTCACCGTAGACGTAATAGAGGCCGTCCTCCCTCTGGACGATGGTCTCCAGGAACTCATCGATGTTGTCAGCGCTGCTGGAGGTATGCATCCAGCCGGCGGTCTCGTTGAATCCCTGATAGATGAAGAATTGGCCCCAGGTCAGGGCGCCGTAGGCGTTCAGCCCCTGGTCGCTGGTGACGTGGGCTTCGTGCCGGAAGAAGAAGGAGGTGTGCGGATTGATCAGAAGCAGGGCATTCCCGTCCCGGGTGTTGGCCGGAGCGATGGCGATGCCGTTGGAGCCCGTGGGCTCCCATGGCTCGCCGGCGGCGTCGGCCAGGGCCGCCACCGGCGCCAGGCCGCTCTTCGGGGCAGGGAGTTGAGCGTCCGATCGGGCGAACCGGGACCCGGAGGCTTCATGGCTCCCCGCCAACCGGCTCTCGGGGTCGGTGGCGTAGAAGGCCTCCAGTTCCCGGAGGCTGACCCGCTCGATGTCCCCGCCGATGCTTCCCTCGCTGAAAGTCAGAGCCATCCAGGGCTCGAAGCGATCCAGGACCCGGGGCTCCACTTCCGGATGGGTGTGGAGGTAGTAGTTCAACCCGTCGGCCCAGGCGTCCATGAGGTCCTTGAGCCACTGGGGGGATTCCTGGTACATGACCTTCATCTCTTCCGGGTCGATGAAGAGCTTCATGCGCAGGTCCCGCCAGATCTCCTCCTCCCCTTCGGCTTCCGCCAGCCTGCCCTGGGAGTTCAGGAAGTTCACCTCGATGCGATTGAAATCGTCCTCGGCCTGGGCGTACATGAGGCCGAAGATGGCGTCGGCGTCGGTGGGACCCTGGATGTGGGGAATTCCCCAGTCGTCCCGGGCGATGGTGACCCGCTGGGCCCGGGCTTCCCAGGCCGCCGATTCTTCGGTCCGGGAGGGTTGGGGGCCGCAGGAAATGAGGAGGAAGAGGACCGGGAGGAGGAGGTTCTTCATGGGTTGTTCGCCTTCTAGGATTTCAAATGGCTCGGAACGTCAGCAGTCGGGGAACCTACGTTGCGAGAAGGATGACGTCGAGCGGGGGTGCAGCGCTCGTCCCTCTGCCGGCTCAGAGCCTACAGCCTTCTGAAGTACTCCGGCCGAAGGGGGATCTCCCCCCTCGAGGCGGCGTCCAGGCTGGCCAGGATCTTCTCCCGGTCCCGGGGGAGGCGGCCCTCCAGGGGCAGGTAGTTGGAGGCGTGGTTCGTTCGAAAGATGGCTCCCGTGGGCCGGGACTCGGCCACCATGGTCCGGAGCTCCCCCAGGAGGCCGCGGACGTCCGGCAGCGCGAATCTTCCCTTCTCCACCATCCGGTGGATGGGGGTTCCGGGGATCACCGTCAGGGTCAGGGCCGAAAGAAACTCCGGGTCCATCTCGGTGATGAGGCGGGCGCTCCCCAGAGCGTGGGCCCGGGACCGTTCCCTTCCCCCGGCTCCCAGGAGCATGATGACCGAGAGCTTCATTCCGGCGGTGTGGGCCCTGTGCGCGCTTTCGGCATGATCCCGGAATCCGGCGCCCTTCACGATGCGGCGCAGGGTCTCGTCGTCCCCGGATTCGGGACCGATGTAGAGAAGGGACAGGCCGGACCGGCGGAGCTCCGCCAATTCCCGGACCGTCTTGCCCAGGATGTTCCGGGCGGTGGCGTAGCAGGACACCCGTCGAAGGTCGGGGAAGGCGTTGCCCAGGGCTTCGAGAATGGGCCGCCAGGAATCCATCCCCATGACCAGGGCATCCCCGTCGGCCACGAAGATCTTCGTGACCCCGGGATATGCGGAGCCGGCCGCGGTGATGTCTTCCAGGATTTCCCCCAGGGGCCTCTCCCGGAACGACTTCCCCCGGTACATATCGCAGTAGGTGCAGAGATTGTGGGAGCAGCCGATAGTGGCCTGGAGGATCCAGGAGCGGGCCTCGGAAGGGGGGCGGTACAGGGTTCCTTCGTAACGCAACGATTCCGTTCCCATTGGCTGGTGGTCTGAATGGCGGCACCGCTTCATCGGGGCCGGCCCCGATGGGATGATAGCGAAAGTGGAAATGCGGCGGCAGTGATGAAACCCCTCTTCTCCCCGGAGCGTCTAATAAATCGTTCAAGCCGTTCGAACGGGTGCACACATTCCCACAAGCCGGGTGATCCATGGGCTTCTTCCTTCACGACCTCCGACACGCCTTCCGCCTCCTCCACCGCCGGCCCGCCTTCGCTGCCGCCGCCCTCCTTTGCCTGGCGCTGGGAATCGGAGCGAATACGGCCATCTTCAGCCTCCTGAACGGCGTTCTCCTGAAACCCATGCCCTTCAGCGACCCGCACCGGCTGGTCTTCGCTGCCAACGGGTCGGACCGGGGAAGCCTGGGATGGGCCCCTCTCTCCTACACCGACATCACGGAATGGAGGGAGCGGCAGTCCGTGCTGGAGGGAATCGCCGGCTACCGGAACGTTACCGTTACCCTTCAGGAAGGAGACCTCCCGGAGCGACTCACCGGGATGGGCGTCACCGAAGGCCTCTTCGAGACCCTGGGGGTTTCGCCGGCCCTGGGGCGGACCTTCACCTCGGAAGAGGCGGGCGCGGGGGGCCCACGGGTAACCGTCCTCACCTGGGAGCTCTGGCAGCGGCGTTTCGCGGGGGATCCCGACATCGTCGGCCGACCCATCGACCTCCAGGGAGAGCCGTATACCGTGGTGGGGGTCATGCCCCGGGGATTCGAGTTCCCCTGGTGGTCCGACATCTACGTTCCGCTGCAGGAGGACGCCGCCCGGAACAACCGGGATTCCCGCAACCTCCGGGCGGTGGCCCGCCTGGCCGACGGCGTCACGCTGGCCCGGGCCCGGTCTGTCATGGAGGGGGTCCAGGGCGCCCTCCGGGCCGAGTATCCCGGGAGCTACGAGGGCCTGGGCGTCTACCTGAACAGCTATCAGGACGAGGAACGTGCCCATCAACGGAAGGGGCTGGTCTTTCTGATGGTGGGAGTGGGTCTCGTCCTCCTCATCGCCTGCGTCAACGTGGCCAACATCCTTCTGGCCCGGGCCGCCGGCAGGGGACGGGAGATGGCCATTCGAACCAGCCTGGGCGCCGGCCGTGGAGCCGTGATCCGGCATCTGGTGGCGGAGAGCCTGGTTCTGGGCGGGCTGGGCGGCGGGGTGGGAATGGCTCTGGGGTTGGCCGGCAGGGACCTGATCCTGGCCCTGGCCCCCATGCCTCAACCGTTCTGGATGGATTTCAGCGTGGACCTGCGGGTGGCGGCCTTCGTCCTGGGGACCAGCCTCCTGACGGCTCTCCTGTTCGGGCTGGCTCCTGCCCTTTTCGCCTCCAGGGCGCATCCCGGCGATCTCCTTCGATCCGGAGGGGACCGCAACGCCTCCGGAAGGAGAAGCTGGGGGATGGCCCTGGTGACGGCGGAAGTCACCCTCGCCCTGGCCCTTCTGGTCTCGGCTGGAGCCATGATCAGGGGATTCCATGACCTGCTGGAGGTGGATCCGGGATTCGACCCCCAGGGAGCCCTCACCTTCCAGATAGCCCTCACTCCGTCGGACTACCCGGAGGCGGATCAGCGTCGGGCCCTTCTCAACGAGTCGGTGGCAGCGCTGGGAGGACTCCCGGGAGTCGAGGCCGTGGGGGCGGTGCAGTCCATGCCGTTGAGCGGGGATTTCTGGGGGCAGGGCTACGCGGTGGAGGGTGAGGCGTACTCCGGAGAGGATCGCACGCCGGTGGGCCACATTCGCATCGTCCACGGCGACTACTTCGGGGCCGCCGGAATCCCGTTGATCGCCGGCCGTACCTTTACGCCGGGAGAGATCCGGGAGGGGTCACAGGATATCGTGGTCAATGCCACCCTGGCCCGGCGTCACTGGCCCGGGGAGAACCCCCTCGGGAAACGGCTGAAGCTGGGCGGCCCCGGGTCCGACGGCCCCTGGCGCACCGTGGTGGGGGTGGTGGGAGACATCCGGCAGAACGGGCTCGACCGGGAAGACGGTCAACCCGGATTCTACATCCCCTACGCCAATGCCCCCCAATACGGCATGACCTTCCTCCTCAGGACTTCCGGGGAGCCCACGCTCCTGGCGGATCCGGGGAGAAGGGTCCTCAACCGCCTGGCTCCCTCCACTCCGGTGTACAGCGTCCGGAGCCTTCGGGAGTTCTATGAGAACGCCACCGGCCAGACCCGGTTCTACACGTACCTCATGGGCGCCTTTTCCCTGACGGCCCTGATCTTGACGCTCATGGGAGTGGCCGGCGTCATGGCCTTCGTGGTCCGGGGCCGCATCCGGGAGATGGGAATCCGTATGGCCCTGGGGGCCGGGCCGGAGGTCGTTCTGGGACGCCTCCTGCTGGAGGGGATGCGCCCGGTCCTGCTGGGTACCCTCGCGGGGATGGGGTTGGGATATGCATTGCTTCGCGGCCTTGCGGCTTCCTTCTACGGTGTGGAAGCCTGGGATCCGGGAGCCTACCTGGTCGTGGCCGGTCTCCTCCTGGTCACGGCCCTGGTTGCTGTGTGGATCCCCTCCCGGAGCGCACTCCGGATGGAGCCGGCCAGAGTGTTGGCGGAGGATTGACTGGTCGGGATCCGGCGAATCAGGGGACGATGGCCTGGAAGGCGCCGACCCACGAGGGGTTCGCTTCGGCGCAAAGGAGGCCGGGGCCTCCTTGCCCCGGGATTGCCCCGATTCTATCCTTGTTTCATGAAGATTTCATGAATTTTCGGCGGAAGGATCCACTTTCCCCCCCCCTCCTCGCTCCCGCCGGTGCTGGTTCCCCGGATAGAGGCTTATGACACCCCCTTTGACCAGAACCGATCCTGGATTTCGGACCCGCACCCCGAAAGAAGGGAACCCGGTGCCCGACATATCGAGGCGGAAGGAGAACCCCGCCGGAAGAAGAGGAACCCGGTTGAGACTCTCCAGAATCACCTTCTACCTGCATCTCTGGGTCGGGGTGATGACGGCTGTGATCCTCCTGGGAATGTCCGTCACGGGCATCCTCCTGAATCACAAGCGGGGGCTCGGATTCATGCCCGACGTGCCACGCAGTCCCACGGCTCCCTTCCAGGGAGACCTTCCGCTGGCGGATCTGGCACTCGCAGCCCTCGAGGCCGCTCCGGACGAGGCGACCCCGGGTTGGAGCCGGGGTGATCCCCTGGAGCCGGGTCTCATAGATCGAATGGATGTCCGCCCCGGGAGCGGCTATGTCAAGGTGAGGCTGGACGACAGGGCTGTCACCGAGGTCACTGTGGACCTGTCCTCCGGGGAGGTCCTCCACGTGGGGCAGAGGGGAGACGTCTTCCTGGAGAAGCTCCATACCGGCGAGGCCCTGGGCGGGTCGTTCGTGCTTCTCTCAGACATCGGCGGCGTGGGAATTCTCATCACCCTGATCACCGGTTACTGGCTCTGGTTGGCCCCCAAGGTCGGACGGGGTCAGAGGGCGGCGAGGTCCCGGGAGGCCTCGTGAGCCCTCATTCGGCGGCACTTCTCCTCGGTCTGTTCGGAATCCCGGCGGCGCTGCTCTACCTGGGGCACCACCTGAGGAAGCGATCGCACCTCCGCTCCAGGATCTTCTGGGGCGGGATATTCGGATACCTGACCGGTGCGGTCCTGGTCCTGGCTGCGGCAGTGGTCCCTCCCGAGCAGTGGTCCTCCGGGGACGCTCTGCGGGGGTTCTTCGGGCTCTGGGGCCTCCTGGCCTTTCCCCTCATCGGGGC
>CAZSDD010000002.1:0-121744 GCA_964605505.1 uncultured Gemmatimonadaceae bacterium
GGCCCAGACGGAGGATGACCGGGTTGTGGCCTTTTTCGAGGAAATCCTGCTGGGGCGGGACTGTTGCGGCCCGGGCGCTTCAAGGGGCCCGGGCAATTAGCCTCAGGGTGCCAGGGAGAGGCGGAGGGCTTAGTTTGCTGTATCAGGATGAGAGAGATTCTCAACCAGGAGCCGGGATCGCTTCCCGGACCGGGACTCTCGAGCCGGACAGAAACCCCTCCGGAGACGAATATGAAGCACGACCACGACGGAAAATGGGTGATCGATACGGAATGCATCCACGCTGGCCAGGAGCCGGACCCTCTCTTCGGGGCTGTGGCTCCTCCCATCTACCAGACCTCTACCTTTGTTTTCAAGAGCCCCGAGGAAGGGGCGGCCCGCTTCGCCGGCGAGGATCCGGGCTACATCTACACCCGCATGGGGAACCCCACCATTGCCATGCTGGAGCGAAACGTGGCGGTCCTGGAAGAGGCCGACTTCGCCCTGGCCACTTCTTCCGGAATGTCTGCCGTATCCACCATCCTGTTCGGCCTCCTCTCCTCCGGAGATCACGTGGTCTGCAGCGCGTCGGTCTACGGGCCTTCCCGGGTGGTCCTGGAGCGGGACTTCTCCCGCTTCGGAGTCACTTCGTCTCTGGTGGATACCAGTGACCCGGAGATCCTTCAACGGGCCGTAACCCCGGACACGAAGCTGGTCTTCGTGGAGACTCCCGCCAACCCCACTCTGGCCATCACCGATATCCAGAAGGCTTCCGAAATTGCGCACGATGCGGGAGCCCTGCTTGCGGTGGACAACACCTTCATGAGCCCCATCCTGCAGAAGCCCTTCCGCTTCGGGGCCGACATCGTCATGCACTCCGTGACCAAGTTCCTGAATGGGCATTCGGACGTGGTGGGAGGAATCCTGGTCTTCAGGGACCAGGAGCTCATGCAAACCGTCCGGAAGGCCCTTCACTATCTCGGCGGGACCATGGATCCCCATCAGGCATGGCTGGTCCTCCGGGGAGTCAAGACCCTGGCCATGCGGGTCAGGACGGCCCAGGAGAACGCCCAGGCCCTTGCCGAACTCCTGGCGGATCATCCCGCCGTGGAGCGGGTGGCGTATCCGGGGCTTCCCGGCCACCCTCAGGCCGACCTGATCCAGCGCCAGATGGCGGGAATGGGTTCCCTCATCTCCTTCGAGTTGAAGGGAGGGATCGAGGCTGGAAAGAAGGTCCTGGCCGCCGTCCGGATTCCGGCTCTGGCCGTGTCCCTGGGAGGGGTGGAGAGCCTGATCCAGCATCCGGCTTCCATGACCCACGCCGCCGTGAAAAGGGAGGACCGGATGGCCGCGGGTATCTCCGACGGCCTGGTGCGGCTTGCCGTGGGCTGCGAAGGAAAAGAGGATCTCCTGGCGGATCTCCGGCAGGCCCTGGACAAGCTCCTCTGATTCCGGGCCGGGAAAGCCGGTATCCGCCACCGATTCTCCGACGATGATCCCATCGCCGGTTTCGAAAGGAAGCGCTGGAAGTGCCGGCGGCTCGAACCGGACAGTTGACCGGTCCCGGGCCCCAGGACAGTTTCGTGCGTGGCTCTCATGCCCGATCCCGTTTCGGGCACTCCATGACACTCCTGGAGGCACATGAATCCCAGGGACATCTGGATCCTCTACACCATGGAGATCCGCTCGGCGGTGAGGGAGCGGGCAATCGTGGTGAACAGCATCCTCATGCCCATCTTCCTCTACCCGGTGCTTCTCTGGGTCATGTTCAGTGCCATGAGCTTCATACAGGGGGTGAACGAGGGTTTCACCTCCCGAATCGCCCTGGTCGAAGGGCCGCCGGACGGGCATGCCGAACTCGTGGATTCTCTGGAAGCCAGGCCCGACTTCCATCTGTTCCGGGAATACGAGGCGGATGAGGCGACTCGGATGATCCGAGCCGGGGAGCTGGACGCTCTGCTGAAGTTTGAGTCGGCGGGTGAGGCTGGTGACGCCCTGCCGGGGAATTTTCGGGCGGAGGTCCGTTACGACGCGGCAGAAAACCGCAGCCAGATCGCCCGTGGTCGGATTCAGGAAGTGGTGGACGCGTACCGGGCGCTTTGGACCAGGAAGGAGGCCCGGGCCCTGGGGCTTTCCAGGCCGGACCGGGTCCTCTTCGAAGTTGCGAATGAGGACAGTTCCACCGAGGAAGATCTGGGGGCCCTGATCCTGGGTATGCTCATTCCCCTCTTCCTGACCATCATGGTGGCCCTGGGATGCTTCTACCCGGCCGTGGACACCACCGCCGGAGAGCGGGAGCGCTCCACCTGGGAGACCCTCATGACCACGTCGGCCTCACGGGCCAGCGTGGTGACGGCCAAATATCTTTACGTGGCCACAACAGGGGTTGTCGCCGGGGCCCTGAACGTCCTGGCCATCTTCATCTCCATCGGGGCGGTCATGGCTCCTCTGATGGAAGAGATGGGAGACGTGAGCTTTCGGCTGCCTCTCCTGGCCATTCCCGTCATGATCCTGGGAGCCGGGGTGCTGGCACTGATGTTCTCGGCGGGGATGATGATCCTGGCTGCCTTTGCCCGAAGCTTCAAGGACGGCCAGGCTATGGTCCAGCCCGTCTACTTTGTCGCCCTGATCATTCCCCTTCTTCTGGGGCAGCAGACGGATCAGACCCTTACTCCTGCCATCGCGGCCCTTCCCGTGGCCAATGTGGCCATGATGATCCGGGACGCCATCAACGGGATCTTCCTCTGGCCCCTCATCGTTCAGTCCCTCCTGGTGGACCTGGTGGTGGTTCTGATCCTTCTCGCCATCGCTCGATTCATTCTCCGCTTCGAGGATTTCCTCACGGGAAGCTTCGATGGGAGCTTCTGGCGTTTCGCCAAGGACAGGATGCGCCCAGGTGGCGCCGGAAAGGAAACGACATGAGCGGCAATGGCCCGAGAGTGTCCGTCCAGGATCTGCGGAAAAGCTTCTTCGACGAGTCCCGGGGCGAAGTGAAGGCAGTGGACGGCGTCACCTTTTCGTGTGGGCCTGGGGAGGTCTTTGGACTTCTGGGGGCTAACGGGGCGGGAAAGACCACCACCCTTCGCGTGCTCTCCACTGTCCTGAGGCCGACAGGAGGATCGGCCTCGGTCATGGGTCATGACGTTCTGAACGATCCCGAGGCCGTCCGGAGGAGCCTGGGCTTCTACTCGGCCTCCACTGCTCTCTACCCTCGGCTTACGGGCCGGGAGACGCTGGTCTTTTTTGCGAGGATCAACCAGTATCCCCGAGAAAAGGTGGAGGCCAGAGTGGCTGCGCTGGTGGATCGTTTCGGGATCCGGGAGTTTGCCGATGCCCGGGTGGAGAAGCTCTCCACCGGGATGAAGCAGAAGATTTCCATCGCCCGGACGATTGCCCACGACCCCCCGGTCCTCATCTTCGACGAGCCCACGGTGGGTCTGGACGTCCTGAACACCCTGGAGATGGTGAAGGTCATCCGGGAGCTTCGGGACGAAGGCAAGACCATCATCTTCTCCAGCCACATCATGAGCGAGGTGGAAAAGCTGTGTGATCGCATCGGGATCATCCATCGCGGCAGGCTGCTGGCCCTGGAGACCCTCGACTCCCTCAGGAACGCCACGGGAAAACACTACCTGGAAGACATCTTCGTCCACTACGTGACACAGGCGGAAGGGGTGGAAAGGGCCGCCATCGGGATTACCGGAGAGTTGGAGGACGTCCGGTGAAGAACCCCATCGGCGGGGGTTCCCTGGGGATCCTCTTCCGCTACGAGATCAAGATGCTTCTCCGGGACACCCGGACGATTCTCATCGCCGTGGTGGCTCCACTGGTCATCTTTCCCGCCTACATCCTTGCCATGAACTTCGTGGAGGAGCGGCAGCGGGAAGCCCTGCAGGAGGCGACCTACACGTACGCCGTCTCCGGCTCCCGGGCTCCCTGGGCCGAGGAGCTGGTGGAGGCGGCCATCGAGCTGGACGCGTCGGATCCGGACACTTCCCGGGTTCCGGTTCGATTCCAGCGAAAAGGGGTGGAGAAACCAGAAGAAGCCCTGGAATCCGGGGATCTGCACCTGGTGATCCAGGGGGTATCGGCACCGGAGTGGAATTCCATCTCCGGTCCATCCCCGGAAGGAGAACCGGACTCCGCCGAGCCGGCGGTCCCCGCCGTCCGCGTCCTGTATAGAGGGGATAGCGATTTCTCCAATCAGGCCAGGCGCCGGCTGACCGACCGGATCCTTGAAGTCCGAACTGCCCGGCGGGACTCTGTCTATCGGGACGCAGGCTTCCCGGTGGCCGTGGATGAAGTGGCTCCCCTTCATTCAGAGAGCGTGGCGACCAGCGCCAGGGAAGCCGGGGCGTTCCTTGGAATGGCCCTCATGCCCTTCCTGGTCCTCCTCATGCTCAGCGGAGGGTCCATCGTCGCCGTGGACGCCATCAGCGGTGAAAAGGAACGCGGCACCCTGGAAACCCTCCTCACCACCGCGGCCGATCGAAGGGAGATCGTTCGTGCCAAGCTCCTGGCCGTCATCGCGGTAGGGTTGGCCGTGGCGGTCATCAACGTGGTGAACCTCGTGGTCTACCTGGTTGTCGGCCTTCTGGAGCTTCCCGCCGGCCTCGCCGCCGAGATCACGTTCATCGAGCTGATCCTGCTCCTGATCCTTTCCATGCCCGTGGCGGTTCTGGTGGCGGCGGCCCTTCTCCTGCTGTCGGGCGCCGCCAGGAGCTTCAAGGAATACCAGATCTACTTCTATCCGGTCTTCCTGGCTTTTGCCCTACCCTCCCTGGCCGCGATCCTGCCCGGAATCGAACTCCGCTCCGCCATCTCCCTGGTTCCCCTGGCAGGGGTGTCCGTAGCGGTCCGGGAGATCCTGGAGGGGAATCTGGACCTTCCCTTCATCGGGCTGGCATTTCTTTCCACAGGAGCGCTGGCTCTCTGGCTCACACACCTTACCCAGGAAGTCCTCTCCAATGAGAAGCTCATTTCCGGGACGGACCTGGAGGAAGCGGACCTGACGGGTGGTGCGGCCCTCTTTCCCAGGCATGTCTTTCGCTGGTTCCTGGGCCTCTGGGTCGTGTCTTTCATGGCAAGCCTCTGGTTTGGTGAGAGTCTGGGCATCCGCGGGCAGCTGGTGGTGAACCTGGTGGGGATCTTCTTCGGTGGATCCCTCCTCATGGCACGCTGGTACCGGCTGGATTTCCGGAAGGCCTTCGGACTCCGGTTCCCCCATCCGGCTGCCTGGGGGGCGGCGCTGATCGGAGCACCGGCTTCTCTGGTGGTGGGGGTGGGCCTCGCACAGGTGGTCAATACCTATATCTTCCCGGTGCCGGAGCAGGTCCTGGAGAATTTCGGCCAGTCCCTTCTGGAGCCCCGGCTCCCGGTCTGGCAGATGATCCTCTTTCTGGCCGTCATGCCCGGAATCTTCGAGGAGTTGGCCTTCCGGGGGGTCCTCCTTCACGGTCTCCGAAATCGAATCCGGAGACCCTGGCTCCTGGCCCTGACGGTGGGGGCGATCTTCGGCGTTTTCCACCTCTCCCTCTTCCGCATCGTGCCCACGGCCTTCCTGGGCTTCATTCTCACCTGGGTGGTCCTCTTCAGCGGGTCTGTTTTTCCTGCCATGCTCTGGCACGCCCTGAACAATGCTGCGGCCATCGCTCCCGACACGCTGGAGTGGATTCCGGAAGACGTCGCCCCTGAAGCCTGGTGGGTCCTGCCGGCGGGGTTGGTGCTTCTGGCCTCTCTCTGGGTTCTGAAGAAGACGGGACCGGGAGGCCGGGAATGAAACCCGGTTCGCACGCTTCCGGAAGGGACTTCGAGGGGGTCGGGAAGTCCATGAAAACTCGCCTCTTCAGCTCCCTGAGGGGGGCCTTCTCCCTTCTGCTCTTCTCCCTGAACACCATCTTCTGGGCCTTTCCCATCGTGTTCGTCCAGTTTGTCAAGCTGTTGATCCCGATGGGGGGCTGGAGAAGGTTCTGGGGAGGGTTCCAGAACGGTATGGGGATCCTCTGGATCTCCTTCAACAACCTGAATCTCAGGCTTCTGAACCCTGCCCGGTGGAACGTGGAGCTGCCGTCGGACCTTTCGGATGACGACTGGTATGTGGTGGTGGCGAACCATCAATCCTGGGTGGACATCCTGGTCCTTCAGAAGATCTTCAACGGCCGGATTCCATTCCTGAAGTTCTTCCTGAAAAAAGAGCTCTTCTGGGTTCCCTTTCTGGGGCTGGCCTGGTGGTCCCTGGACTACCCGTTCCTGGAACGCTCCCGGAGTGCAAGCAAGGACCTGGAGACCATCCGGAGGGCCGCCGAAAAATTCAAGGTGGCGCCGGTTTCCGTCATGAATTTCGTGGAGGGGACCCGGTTTCAGCCGGAGAAGCACCAGAAGCAGCGCTCCCCCTACGCTCACCTGCTGAAGCCCAAGGCCGGCGGCCTGACCTCCATCCTGAATTTCATGGGGGACCGGGTCCCATGGATACTGGATGTCACCATCGCCTATCCCGGGGGCGCACCCAGCCTCTGGCAGTTCCTCTGCGGAGACGTGGAGGAGGTCAGGGTGCGTGTGCAGAAGATCCCGGTGACCCGGGACCTCAGGGGGGACCTCGCCCAGGACAAGGCCTTCCGGCGGAGTTTTCTCATCTGGCTCAAAGAGCGCTGGAATGAGAAGGACCAGGTCATGGAAGAGCTTCTGACCTCATGGAAGCCTTCCGGCAGATCCTCCTGAGGCCTGACCGGAAGCAGGTCCTGGGTCGAACCGGGAGGGAGGATCGAGCCGGATCGGGTCCCTACCAGCGGATGGGCCCTCTTCCACCTCTCACGAATCCCCTCCCAAGACCTCTGGCCGCCGGACCCAATCCACGGCCCCTGCCCAACCCTGCTCTGTAGCCGATTCCGTATCCGGCGCCATAACCAAGACCCGGACCTCCTCGAAGACCCACAGCGCCCCGTCCTCCGAGGCCGAGCCTGCCGTAGACGGCCCGGGGCGCGACGCCGGCGCCGACGTAGCCCAGGCGGGCTCCCCTTCCCAGGCCGGGGCGGGTTTCGAACATGGTGCCTTGAAGGAGGCCGTGCTGCTCCGGAGTGAGGATGTTGGCCACTTCAACCCTGTAGGGTTCGGCCGCCAGTTGAAAGTCTGCCAGTAGCCTCTCCAGCTGGAGAAGTCCCTCACTACCGGCGACTTCACCGGCCAGGATCCGGTTCCGAAGGAGCTGGATCTCCGCGTCCAGGGGTTCCACTTCCGCTTGAATGCCCCTGTCGAGCTCCTGCAGGGCCCCGATCTGCTCCGGAGTGAGGCCCAGATCATCCTTCAGCTCCAGGGCCAGGTCGATGTTCTCCCCCAGCCGGGGGCCGAATCCATAGAGGCCCAACCCTCCTCCACCCCATCCCCTCTGAGCGGAAAGGGGAGCAGCCGTGAGAGCCAGGAAAAGAAGCACCAGAACCGGGAAATCACCCTTGGGCCCGCGCATGGCATCGTCCTCCTCTGGTCGTTGCCGGAAAGAGCAGGAATAATTCGTGTCTCCTATTCTTCAATAACCATGTTAAGAGGTCCCGTTGGGCAGGGAAAGGGGAGATCCCGGTTTTTTGATCCTGAGAATCATTGTCGCACTCCTGTCCTGGTCCGCCTCTTGCTCCCATGGACTGTCCAGAGGGTGGTGGGAGAAGGAGTTTCCGGGATGGGCACAGGATCCGAAAATCCAGGGAGCTCCGGGGATTCGCGCCGGTGCAAGGGAAAGCCCGCGTGAAAGCCCGAGTTGTTCTTTTGAGAGGTTGAGTCAAAATGCCCAAAAACATGGACATATCGACATATGACGTATTGTCCGAATCTCAGAACGAGAAGGCAGACCGAGGTCCCGCCAACCCGGAGAATGGCGGGATTCTGGATTGGGAAGCGCTGGATCAGGCCACAAAATGCCTGAAATCGGTGGCTCACCCGATTCGCCTGCGAATCCTGGAGCTCCTGACCGATGGTGAATATACCGTAGGGGAGCTGGCGGATCTCTGTGAGGTGGAGCAATCCACGGCTTCGGACCACCTGGGAAAGCTCAGGGACCGGGGAATCCTCTTCCAGGATCGCAGGGGTCGCCAGGTCTATTACCGGATCGCAGCCACCGCCATCAGCGGGATCGTGAGCTGCATGAGGTCGAATTTCGGACCCGGGGCCCCGGAGGCCGAGCCACGGTGCGGAAGTTAGGGACCAATCCGAGGAATGGGGCGAGCCGCCTCACTCGGGGCGAGCCGCATCACTCGGGGCGAGTCGCATCATTCGGGGCGAGCCGCCTCACTCGGACAGGCCCCTGGATCACTCTCACGGCTTGAGTACGGACAGAATCCAACATGTCAGCGGATCAGCAGGTTTCAAAGCAGGGTGCTTCCCGGGGTGCCGGGACACCAGGATGGACGGCGGTGGGGGTCATCGTGATTCTGGTCATTGCCGTTCCGGTGGTGGCGGTGCTCTCGGGGGAGGAACGGCCCGCAGATGATCCGTGGGCAGCGGTCCCGGAGCCTCCCACCCATACGGACCACACATCGCTCATGGCAGGCCCTTATGAAACGGGCCAGGACGTGACCCGGGCTTGTCTGGAGTGTCACGAGGCCGAGGGGCGCGAAGTGATGAACACGGCCCACTGGTTGTGGGAAGGGGAGCCGGCGGAGCTTCCAGGACGCGCCGAGCCGGTCAGCATGGGAAAGAGGAACGTGATCAACAATTTCTGTATCTCCGTCCAGTCAAACTGGTCCGGATGTACCTCCTGCCATGTCGGTTATGGTTGGGAGGACGATTCGTTCGATTTCTCCGATGCGGAAAATGTGGATTGTCTGGTTTGTCACGATCAATCCGGTCAGTACGCGAAAAGGGCCGGTGGGTATCCGGCGGAAGGTGTGGATCTGGTAGCGGCGGCGCAGAGCGTGGCAGCACCCTCCAGGGACAATTGCGGCAGCTGCCACTTTCGAGGTGGCGGTGGGGATGCCGTGAAACACGGTGATCTGGACGCCTCTCTCGCGAATCCTCGTGCCCGGGTCGACGTGCACATGGGGACCCACGATCTCGTCTGCATCGACTGTCATCGAACCGAAGACCACGAAATGCTTGGCCGGGCTCTCTCGGTGAGCGTAAGCAACGAGAACCAGGTTCTATGCACCGATTGCCACACCCGGGAACCCCATCAGGACACACGCCTGAACAGCCACCTGTCCGCTGTCGCCTGCGAGACCTGTCACATCCCCCAGGTAGCCATCCGGGAAGCCACCAAGACCCACTGGGATTGGTCCGCCGCGGGAGAGGATCTCCCGGAGGACACCCACGAATACCTGAAGAATAAGGGGCGGTTCGAGTACGAGAAGGGTCTGGTCCCCGAATATCTATGGTTCAACGGAAGAGGCGACCGGTACCTCCTGGGCGACGTTCTGGAACCTGCGGAAGAGACTGAGCTGAACCCGCCCCTGGGAAACATCATGGACCCCCGGGCCCGGATCTCACCCTTCAAGATCCACAAGGCTCTTCAGCCCTTTGACCTTGAATACAATACCCTCATGGTGCCCAAGACCGTGGGTGAAGGCGGCTATTGGGCGGAATTCGACTGGGATCAGGCGATCCGGCTGGGCTCAGAGGCTTCCGGCCTGCCCTACAGCGGCCGGTACGGCTTCACCAGCACGGTCATGTACTGGCCCCTCTCCCACATGGTTCAACCGGCCAGGGCCGCCCTCCAGTGCCGGGACTGCCATTCTCCGGAAGGCCGATTGGACTGGACGGCTCTGGGTTACCCGGGGGATCCGGCTGAGTGGGGGAGCCGGGATCTCGGTCCGTATTCCCATCGGCAGGGAATGGGAGGCGCCCCATGAAACCCCTCGTCTGTCTGATGGCTGCCCTGGCTCTGGGCCTTCTTCCTTCTTTCGGTGAGGCCCAGGCACCCATCCCTTCGGAGGCCCGCATCCATCCGGCCATCTTCCTGCTGGATTCCAGGGGCGAGAACGTTCTGCAATCCGGAGGCCCCGTGTCCCCCCTGGCCACCTGCGGGGATTGCCACGATACGGAATACATCCGGGCCCACTCCCTCCACTCGGACCCCGGGCTCATGGCTTCGGCACCCCCGGCCTGGGCCGTCTCCAGCCGCCCCTGGGAGCCGGCTGTTTCGCCGGGAGCGGAGATGAATTGCTTTCTCTGTCACACCCCCGGGCCCGCCAACGACATGCGGCTGGAGGCCCATGGGCGGGGGAACGGCGACTGGGCTGCCACGGCCACCCTGGCCGGCTCCGGAATCGTAATCGGGGAACCCGGCTCCTGGCGTTTGAATTCCCATGCCTTCGACAGGGAGGGGAGGGTCCTGAATACCCTTCTGAACCTTCAGAGGCCGAGCTCCTCCAACTGTGCCCAGTGCCACGGGGTGGCGCACGATCACCTGGGAGAGCCGGTGGTACTCGGAGGGATTCAGAGCGGCAGCCTCATGACCATCACCCGGGGCGAGGTGTTCTCTCCCCAGCGGATCTCCGAGTCGGGAGTGAACCTGGTGGGGAAGGAAAGACTGGACCGTCCCTGGGATGCCCACGCCGAGCGCCTCCTGGAGTGCGCCAACTGCCATTTCTCCATCAACAATCCCGTCTTCCGGCGGGAGTCGAAGGAAACCCAACCCGAAGGCCTCATCTTCGACAGTCGCCGGATGCCCCTGGGCGCCTATCTACAGAGACCGAACCACAATTTCGCCGGGCAGACACGGGTGAACAGTCGGAGCCGTGGGGCGGCGGCCCTGGGGTGTGAATCCTGCCATGACCCGGAACCCACACACCGCTGGCTTCCCTACGCCAAGCGCCATACCGACGCTCTGGCCTGCGAGGTTTGTCATTCTCCAGCCCTTCATGCCGTGGCGGTGGAATCCGTGGACTGGACCACCCTGGACGAGTCGGGAGACCCCAGGGTGACCTGGAGGGGATGTGCGGCGGGCTGCGAGACCGCCGCGACGGATCTGGTGAGGGGGATCGAACCGGCCATCCTGACCCGGGAGGGACCCGATGGACGGTCGCAACTGGCCCCGTACAACCTGGTCACCTCGTGGTACTGGAAAGATGCCTCCGAGAACGCCGTGCCACTGGAGATCGTGCGGCAGGCGGACCCCGGCAGCGACTCGGAGACTGTAGCCAGGCGCCTGGAGGCCCTGGGGGTAGAGGATCCAAGTATCGTCGGGGAGATCAAACCTTATCCCATCCATCACGGTGTGGTGGGGGAGGGATGGGCAATTCGGGATTGTAACACCTGCCATGGTGAAGATTCCCGACTCGACCAGGTGGTGGTATTGGCCGACCGGCTGCCGGGGGGGGTGGTCCCCACTCTGATCCAGGAGGGCGGCGAAGCCCTCATGGGTTCCGTTGTGGTGGACGGCGGAGGCCGGGTCCTCTATCGGTCGCGTACCTCGGAGGCGGGACTCTATGTGCTGGGCCATGACAGCGCCTGGTGGGCCAATATCCTGGGGATCCTGGCTATCCTGGGAACCGTCCTGGGGGTGACCGTTCACGGCGGCATCCGCTGGTGGACATCCAGGAGGCGAGGGGTTGAACGCCCCGGTCAGGACGGGCACGCCGTGTACATGTACACCGCCTACGAGCGGATCTGGCACTGGCTCCAGGCCCTGGCCATCTTCCTGCTCCTCCTCACGGGGCTGGAGATCCACCTGGCTGCTCCGGGTCTCATGTCCTTTGGCCTGGCCGTCCGGCTGCACAACATCCTGGGCTTCGTGGTGGTGGCCAACGCCGTCTTCGCCGCATTCTTCCACCTGGCAAGCGGCCAGATCCAGCAGTACCTGCCTCGGCCACAAGGTTTCTTCGACCAGGCCATAACCCAGGCCCGATTCTACCTGGCGGGCATCTTCAGGGGAGAGCCCCATCCGTTCGAGAAGTCTCCCGAGCAGAAATTGAATCCGCTTCAGCAGATGACCTATCTGGGCATTCTCAACCTCCTCCTCCCCCTGCAGATGGTGACGGGGGTCCTGATCTGGGGTGTCCAGCGGTGGCCGATCCTGGAAAGGATGGGCGGCGGCCTCACATTCCTGGCCCCCCTTCATGCCCTGGGTGCGTGGTTGTTCGCCTCGTTCCTTCTCATGCACGTCTACCTCACAACGACCGGTCCCACGCCCACTGCCAACATCAAGGCCATGGCAGGGGGTTGGGAGGCAGTGGAAACCCCTGAGGGGAGCTCGAGTGCATCATGAGCAACGCCGAAGAAGTGAAAAAGTTCATCAACCCCTACCTGGCCGGGATTCTCCTGGGTCTGGTCCTCTTTGGCGCCTATTTCCTTACAGGAACGGGTCTGGGAGCCTCGGGGGGGATGGCTCGACTGGTGGTCTCGGCCCAGGACCTGGTGGCGCCCAGGCATGTGGATCGGGTGGGGCACCTGGTGGAGATGGCCGGCGGAGAGTTGAATCCGTTGGACCACTGGATCGTCCTCGTCACTCTGGGAACGCTCCTGGGCGGGGGCCTCTCGGCCTTCCTCAACGGGCGGCTGAAGGTGGAGACCCAGAAAGGCCCCCGAATTTCCGTCAGAACCCGATGGATCATGGCCCTTCTGGGGGGGATCTTCATGGGATATGGCGCCCGTCTGGCCCGGGGCTGTACCTCGGGGCAGGCTCTGTCGGGAGGGGCGGTCCTCTCGGTGGGGAGCTGGGCATTCATGCTGGCGGTCTTCGCCGGAGCGTACGCCCTGGCCTACTTCGTTCGCCGCCTCTGGACCTGAACGAGATCGACGAGATCGAAAGGAAGAAGCCTGATGGCACCGTTCGCGTTGGCAGATCATCTCGGGAGGGAAGGGGCCTATGCCATCTACTTTCTCATCGGGTTGGCCTTCGGGGCCACCCTGGAGGTTGCCGGTTTCGCCAATTCCAGGAAACTGGCCGGCCAGTTCTACCTGAGAGACATGACAGTACTCAAGGTCATGTTCACCGGAATCGTCACAGCCATGGTCCTCATTTTCCTGAGCTCCGCCATGGGGATCCTTTCCTACAACGACATCTACGTGAATCCCACCTATCTCTGGCCCGGCATCGCCGGAGGCTTGATCATGGGCGTGGGTTTCATCCTGGGTGGATTCTGCCCGGGGACCTCCCTGGTGGCGGTGGCCAGCTTGAAGTTGGACGGCTGGTTCTTCTTTGCCGGAACCCTGGCAGGGGTGGGGCTGTTCGGAGAGACGGTGGCCTATTTCAGCGACTTCTTCTTCTCTTCCTACCTGGGCCGCTTCATCCTCCCGGAACTGTTCGGTCTCTCCTTGGGGACTACGGTGCTCCTCATCGTTCTCATGGCCCTGGCGGCGTTCTGGCTGGCGGAGAAAGCCGAGTCCGCCTTCGGGGGCGGACCTCCGGGCGACGCCAGGCCGTTGCGGGGTCGGGCCCGCCTTGGCTGGGCCGGCGGGCTGGCGCTGCTGGCGCTGGTCGTTATGGGAATGGGTCAGCCCTCTCCTGCCGAGAAGTGGGCGATTCTGGCTGAGGACAAGGGACATCTCCTGGAAAATCGGGAGGTTCATGTCCATCCGGGGGAGCTGATCCAGATCGCTGCCAACCGGGATCTGAAGCTCATCATCCTGGACGTGCGTGAAGAACGGGACTTCAACCTGTTCCACATCCTGGATTCCAGGCGCGTGCCCATGGAGACGCTGGCAAGGGGGGGGCTCACGAAGGAGTTTCTGGACGAGCCCGCAAATGCCGTTACGGTATTGGTTTCCAACGGCGAAGCCTCAGCCATGGAGGCCTGGAAGTACCTGACGGCCGAGGGAATCATGAACGTCTACATCCTGGAGGGTGGAATCAACGGGTGGCTGGAACGCTTTGCCGTAAACGGTGCGTGCGAAGGATGCCGGCCCCTGGAGAAGGACGATCTCGAAGAGGAGGAGCTGGCATGGGGCTTCGATGCGGCTCTCGGCTCGAACCGCCCCATCGCCGATCCGGATCTCTTCACGGACAAGGCCTTCTGGTTTGACGCGAAAGTGGAGTTGGAGGTCAAGAAGCGCCCTGCGGGAGGGTGTGGGTGAGAACCCTCCCTTGGGGCGGAAGCCCGTTCACGTTACCTTCCGCGTTTCGGAACTGTGAAGAACCCTGAACCGGATTCTGATTCATGCGTCGTTTTCTATCGGGAGCCCTGGCTCTCTCCGTATTCGCCCTTGGTGCTTGTCAGTCCCAGGGTACCCCTTCCCTGGATACCGAAAACCAGAAGGCCAGCTACGGGATCGGCCTCCAGATGGGCGGCCAGCTGGCTCCCGCCGAGTCCCGCCTGGAAATGGATGCTTTCCTGGCCGGGATCCGGGATGGGATCGCGGGAAGTGAGCCCGCCATTCCCCAGGAAGATCTCCAGGCCGCCCTCCAGGCCTTCTCGGAAGCGATTAATGCCGAGATGAGCGAGCAGCGGGACGCTGAAGCTGAGGCCAACGTGGCCGAAGGAGAGGCATTCCTGGAGGAAAACGCCCAGCGGGACGAGGTCATGGTGACGGAGAGCGGCCTCCAGTACGAGGTGCTCGAGGAGGGAGAGGGGCCGACCCCGGGACCCGAAGATCAGGTGACCATCCATTATCGGGGCACCCTGATCGACGGAACCCAGTTCGACAGCTCCTATGACCGGGGCGAGCCGGCGACGTTTGGCGTCACCGGGGTGATTCCCGGATTCTCCGAGGGGCTCCAGCTCATGCCGGTGGGAAGCAAGTACAAGTTCTATATTCCCGGCCAGCTGGCCTACGGGCCTCAGGGATCCGGACAGGTCATCGGGCCCAATGAGACGCTGATCTTCGAAGTGGAGCTCCTGGAGATTCCCGAGTAGGGTACCCGGGACAGAGATCAGAACTGCCCGGGCCCTTCCTCCGCAGGGAGGGGCCTGGGCAGTTGCGTTCCTGGAGGACTTGTTCCGGCGCTTCCGGGAGATCTATTCAGCTTCCTCCGGAGGCCGGATCCGGGCTGTTCCCCGGGTAATGCCCGCCAGCTCCTTTTTCAAAGCCGTCACCGACTCCTGGGGAACCGCCACCCGGTAGGTCACGTCGGCTCCATAGGTCTCGTCCCGGATCAGGGCCTCCGCCTCTTCCAGGAGACGCTTGAGGCCGTCCACCGCTTCGTACTCCACGCGGATCTCCAGCGTCACCCGTTCCACCCGTTCGCGGGTGGGCAGGGATTCCAGAGCCATCTTCACGCCGCCGGAGTAGGCCCGGCTCAACCCTCCGGTTCCGAGCTTCGTCCCCCCGAAATAGCGGACGCAGACAGCCACGATCTCGCCCACCTCGCTGTGGAGGAGCGCATTCAGCATCGGCCGGCCGGCGGTGCCATGAGGCTCTCCGTCGTCGCTCATGCCGATGGAGGCGGTGCTTCCGGGGGGGCCGGCCACGAAGGCCCAGCAATGATGTGTGGCGTCGGGAAATTCCTGCCGGATTCCCTCCAGGAAGGCGTGGGCCGATTCCCGGTCCGGGGCGTGGGCGATCGCGGTAATGAACCGGCTTTTCTGGATGACCTCTTCCACCCGGTGGGGGCGGGCGGGGATGAGGTAGCGGCCGAACTTCCCTGGCGTCCGGGTCATTGGAGCGCCTCCTCCGCCTCCACCGCCGCCGTCCATCGGTCCATGGCCTCATCCAGGCGCTGCCCGGCCTCCTTGAGCGCCTGGTTGAGTCGGCCGGCCTCCCGGACTCCTTCGACGGAGCCGTCGTACAATGCGTCGCTGGCCAGCTCCTCCTGGATCCGGGCGACGGTCTCCTCCGCCTGGTGGACGGCCTTCTCCGCAGCTTCCACCTCCCGCCGAGCCCGGCGCCGAGTTGCCTGGTCTCCCTTCCGGGCCTCCGCTTCCTTTCTACGCTGGGCCCGGTTGGCCTCTCGCTCCGTCCGCCCCAGGCCCTGTAGTGAGGCATTTCGGGCGGCTTCCTGCCTCGCCACTTCCTTCTCCCACTCCACAAAAGGCCCGGGGTAGTCTTTCAATCCGTTCTCCTGAAAGGCCCAGACCCGGGTAGTCAGCTCCCGGAGGAGAGCCCGGTCGTGACTCACCAGGAGGACTGTTCCGGGATAGACCTCCAGGGCATCCTCCAGAGCTTCGATGGACTCCACGTCCAGATGGTTCGTCGGCTCGTCCAGGGCCAGGAGATTGGTCCCACGGAGGGTGATGAGGGCCAGGGCCACCC
The DNA here is from genome assembly GCA_964605505.1 of uncultured Gemmatimonadaceae bacterium. Lineage (GTDB taxonomy): Bacteria > Gemmatimonadota > Gemmatimonadetes > Longimicrobiales > Gaopeijiaceae > CAZSDD01. The sequence continues at coordinate 16,090 of CAZSDD010000002.1, forward strand.
GGGCCCGCTCTCCCCCCGACAGGGAGTCGGTGACCCGCCGGACCGAAGCCCCGGAAAAGCCGAAGCGGCCCAGGTGGCCCTGGATCTGCCCGCGATTCCAGTCGGGTCTGGCATCGGCCACACAGTCATAGAGGGTCTTGCCGACGGGGAGGTGGGTGTGGTCCTGCCGAAACCAGGCAGGGGTGATCCCCGCGCCTCTGCGAACCCGCCCCTCGAGGGGTTCCCTCTCTCCCAGCAGGGTGGCCAGCAGCGTGGTTTTTCCGGATCCGTTGGGGCCCACCACAGCGATGATATCTCCCCGGCGGGCTACCGCGGAGAAGCCCGACAGGAGCTTCCGGCCCGGCACCGCCACCGAGAGATCTTCCACCACCAGGACCTGATCTCCGCCTCTGAGGGACAGATCGAAGCGCACACCCATGGCCTCCTCCTCTGACGGCGGGGGAGAGAGCCGGGGAAGCCTGGCCAGGCGCTTCCGGCGGCTCTGGGCCTGAGCTGTCTTCTGTCCCGCGATATTCCGGCGGATGAAGTCTTCCTCTCTCGCGATCTCCTTCTTCTGCTCCGACGCACGGCGTTGCAGGGTGAGGCGGGCCTGCTCACGCTGTCGGACGAAATCCGAATACCCGCCCTTATAGGGGGTGGCCGTCCCACCGGCCAGGTGGAGAACGTGGTCCGCCATGTCATCCAGGAAAGCCCTGTCGTGACTGATCACCAGGGCGGTGCGTCCCGCCTCTCCGAGGTGGCGCTTCAGCCACTCGATAGTGTCCAGGTCCAGGTGATTTGTGGGCTCGTCCAGGAGAAGGAGGTCGGCGGGGGCCGCCAGCTGCCCGGCCAGCCCCACCCGGCCGCGCTCTCCTCCGCTGAGCTGCCCCAACGGTCGCTGACGGGCCTCCTGGGCGTCGAACCCCAGCCCCTGGAGAATCGCGTCCACCCGGGAGCGGAACTCATAGCCACCCTCCCGCTCGAAACGCTCCTGTTCCGCCCCGTAGCGGGCGAGGTCCCCCGCACTGACCTCCTGACCCAACTCCGCCAGTCGCTGGGACTCCAGGGCCAACCGACGCTCCAGAGCCAGGAGTTCCCGGTACCCGGCGGCGGCGGCTTCCCAGACGGTCCGGGCGTCGCCAAAATCCCGGTGCTGGTCCAGGAGGGCCATGGTGAGTCCGGGACGCCGGTTGATGTGGCCCCCGGTGGGCTCCAGCTCACCGGCCACCAGGTGGAAGAGCGTCGTCTTTCCGGTGCCGTTTCTTCCCACCACGCCCCAGCGTTCCCCCTGGGCCACGGAAAAGCTCACGTCGGTGAGGAGGGGGTCGGCCCCGAAGGCCATGGATACGGAAGAGAGGGTCAGGAGGGGCAAGTCCACCTCGGCATCCGGACTCTCAATCCAGGACGAACTCCTGATCCAGATGGGGAATCACCACGGGCTCAGAGCCTCGCTCCTGCAGGTGATGGGCCAGGGCTCGGGCCGCGTCCTCCTCCCCGTGAACCACAAAGGTCTTCTTCTTCACATTACCCAGGGAATCATACCATGCCAGCATCTCGTCCCGGTCTGCGTGGGCCGAGAATCCCTCCATGGTCCGGATCTCCGCCCTGACATCGAACCATCCTCCGAAGATCCGGACAGGGTCGGTTCCGGACTGGATGTGGCGGCCCAGGGTATGTTCGGCCTGGTATCCGACGAAAAGAATCGTGTTCCGCTCATCGCCCAGGTTGTGCATGAGGTGATGCTTGATGCGGCCGGCCGTGCACATTCCGGAAGCGGAGATGATGACAGCGGGACCCTGAAGCTGGTTCAAGGCCTTGGAGTCCTTCACAGAGGTGAGGAGGTGGAGCCCGGGAAACTCCAGGGGTTCGTCGCCGGCCAGGAGAAGTCGCCGGGCCTCTCGGGAATAGCCTTCGGGGAAGAGGGAAAAGACCTTCGTCACCGCCGTGGCCATGGGGCTGTCCACATAGACCGGGATCCCCGGCAGCCGCCCGGCCTCCACCAGGTCGTTGATCCGGGCCAGCAGCTCCTGCGTCCGGCCGACGGCAAAGGAGGGGACGACGACCTTTCCTCCCCGCTGAATGGTTTCGTGGATGACCGCGAAAAGGTCCTCCGTCAGATCCTCGTTCTCCAGCCGGTCCCGGTCCCCGTAGGTGGACTCCATGATCAGGTAGTCCGGTTCGGCCACGGCCTCGGGGCTCCCCATGAGGCGGGCGCCGTCGGTTCCCAGATCTCCGGAATAGAGGATTCGCCGAGCCTGGCTCCCCTGGCCCAGCCTGAGCTCCACGATGCTCGCCCCGAGGATATGCCCTGCCATGTGGAAAATGACGGACCCCATTCCGTCCAGGGGGATCTCCCTGTGGAGCTCCACGGGTTGGATTCGCTCCATGGCCTCCATGGCCTCCTCTTCGGTGTAGAGGGGGGTGACCCAGGAGGCGTCCTTTCCCTCCTTCTTCAAGCGCTTGATCTTCCAGGATGCGTCCTCCTCCTGGATCCTGCCCGAGTCGGCCAGCATGATCCGACAGAGCTCCGTTGTGGGCTCCGTGGCCAGAATGGGACCCTGGAAGCCGGATTTCACGAGGAGGGGCAGCCGCCCGGAGTGATCGATGTGGGCATGGCTGAGGATTACGGCGTCCAGGCTGCCGGGCTTGAAGGGAAAGGGGCGACGGTTCCGCTCGTGCCGTTCCGGGCCACCCTGGATCATGCCGCAATCCAGCAGGAGGCTCCCGGCCTCGGTCCGTATGTGATGGCAAGACCCGGTCACTTCACGGGCCGCTCCGCGAAAAGCGATCTTCAGCACGCGGTTCTCCTCCATGAGCTTACCCCGGATCCTCCCCGAACGGAGATTCTTCCCTTCGGGTGGCACCGAGAATCAGAGCCTCCGGATTCTAAGGGATCGCAGCGGTCCCGTCATCCCGAGGGGGTGGGCCCGAGCACGGCGGAACCCCCGGCTGTTCCTTCCGGGCCGGCACCCTGGAACCGAAAGGTGGTTCCAGGGGTTCCTCCTCTGAATCCCATCACAGACCCGGAGGCTCCTGATTCATGCCCTTTTTCGCCGCACTCGTGCCCTCGAGACGATTTCTGACGGTCCTGACCCTGCTTTTTCCAGCCCTTCTCCCGGGCTGCGGCGGGGAAGGGGAGACCAATGGCCGGGACCCTTCCTCCCGGGGCCCTGAGACCCGGGAAATCAGCTTTGGCCCGAAGGACGGGCATGATCTCTCTCCCACCGAGCTGGACCGGGTGGCACCGGGAACCATGGCCCCGGACTTCACACTTCGGAGCCTGACGGGGGAATCCCACACCCTCTCGCAATACCGGGGAAGGAAGAACGTGATTCTGGTCTTCTACCGGGGCCACTGGTGACCCTTCTGCGCCCAACAGCTCGTGGAGCTGAAAGACCTTCTGACGGAAGCCCAGGAACGGACGACCCAGATCCTGGTGCTGTCGGTGGACCGCCCCGGAGATCTCCAGAAAATGGTGGACCGAATCTCCCGGGATGACGGCCGGGCTCCGGACTTCCCGTTTCTCTCGGATCCGGACCATGCCGTCATCGACCGCTACGGGCTCTTCAACCCCGGTGATCCCAGTGGCCGACAGATCACCCATCCCTCCACCTTCGTCATCGACCGGGAAGGGATTGTGCGTTGGCGCTTCGTGGAAGTGGATTACCGCGTTCGACCGTCCAACGAAGAGATTCTGGAGGCGCTCTCCGACCTCTGAGGACCGAGGAGGCAGGGCTTCCTTGCCGAATCCGGGTCTCCGGGCTTAGCCTCCTTCCATGAGAATCCCCTACAGGTCACTGACCTTCTGGATATTCGTGGGCCTCTTCGGGGGGATGGCAGCCGGGCAGGTCTTCGGTGAGGCCATCGTGCCCATCGCCGGACCCATGTCGGATCTCTTCCTGCGGCTCCTCCGCATGGCCATCATGCCGCTCATCGTCACATCGCTGACGGCGGCGGTCATCAATGTCGGAGGGCGAAGGGACCTGGGGATCCTGGGTGGAAAGACCTTCGCCTACTACATCACGACCTCGGTCCTGGCTGTCCTGACGGGCCAGACCCTGGTGAACATCTTCAAACCCGGGATCGGCTCCTCCATCGAGTTCGAGCGAGAGGTGTCGGAGATTCCGGCCCTGACCCAGACCCCTTTCGAGTTGCTCCTGGACATCATCCCGGAGAATCCTTTCCAGGCCCTTGCGGAGGGGAACGTCCTCCCCGTCATCTTCTTCTCCATCCTCTTCGGGTACTTCGTCACGCGACTGGACGAACCCCAGAAGTCCCAGCTGGGTAGTTTCTTCCAGGGCGCCTTCCACGCCATGATGAAGCTCACCTACGCCGTCATCTGGACGGCGCCCCTGGGTGTCTTCGGGATCAACGCCCGGATCGTGGCCACCACAGGATTCGAGGCCTTCCAGTCCCTGGGATTCTACTTCGTCCTGGTGTTGGTGGGGCTCCTCATCCACGCCGCCCTGACCCTTCCCCTCCTCATGTTCCTGGTGACCCGGAAGAATCCCTACCGCCACTTCCTCGGCATGCCCCCGGCCCTCATCACGGCCTTTTCCACCGGCTCCACCATCGTCACCCTCCCCCTCACCATGAAGGCGGTTACGGAGCACTCGGGGGTCTCGGAGAAGATCTCCTCCTTTGTCCTCCCCATCGGAGCCACGGTGAACATGGACGGCACGGCCCTCTACGAGTGCGTGGCCGTCATTTTCATCGCTCAGATCTACGGATTCAACCTGGGGTTCGACCAGCAACTGGTCATCGTTCTCACTGCGGTCCTGGCCTCCATCGGAGCCGCCTCCGTCCCGATGAGCGGCCTGGTCATGATGTCCATCATCCTGGGGGCCGTGGGACTGCCTCTGGAGGGTGTGGCGCTGATCCTGGCAGTAGACCGGGTCCTGGACATGTTCCGGACCATGGTGAACGTCCTCTCCGACTCCATCGGAGCCGTCATCGTGGCGCAGCTGGACGGAGAGGAGGTGCTGGGAGCAAGGCCCGGGGTCTGACGCGCCTGGTTGCTAACGGGGCGTCCTCCCGACAAGTTGGTGCCTTGTTTTGATGGACGGTTCGCCCCCCCTGGGCGGCGATGAGTCGAGCTCAATGCCGCTTGCCGGATCACCGGCAGCGTGAAGAGGAGTTGTCCGTGGAAGTGGTCGCCATCCGTATCCTGGTCCTGCTGGTCACTCTGGTGGGTGTTCCCCTCCTTCTGGCCCGCATGAAGGTCGCGCTTCACACCAAGATTCTCATCGGCCTGATCCTGGGGGCTCTATGCGGCCCCCTGCTGGGGGATTGGGCCGTAAGCATGGAGCCCTTCGGTCAGGCCTTCATCCGACTCCTCATCATGATCGTGATTCCCCTGGTCATGGCCTCCCTCATCATCGGAACGGCCAGCCTGGGCGACCTGAAGAAGCTGGGCCGCATCGGGATCAAGACCGTGGGCTACTACCTGGTGGCCACGGCCATCGCCGTCGCCATGGGCCTTCTGGTGGCCTCGGCCCTCTCCCCCGGGGCCGGACTGGATCCCGATGTCCAGGCCGACCTCATGTCGGCGTACGCCGGCACCAGTGAGGCCCAGCTCTCGGAGCTCCAGGAAGCCCCGGGGCTCCAGGACATACTGTTCAACATCATCCCCCGGAATCCCTTCGCGTCCATGGCCAACATGGACATGCTCCAGATCATCTTCTTCTCCCTCTTCTTCGGAATCGCCCTCACCGCCCTCGCTGAGGCGAGGCGGCAACCCGTCATCGGGGTCCTGGAGTCGGTGAACGACGCCATGGTGGTCATGGTGGATATGATCATGAGGATCGCCTACTGGGGCGTCTTCGTTCTCATCGCGGCCGTGGCGGGGCGGTTCGGGTACGGGGTGCTTCTCTCCCTCCTCCAGTATGTCCTGGTGGCCATCGGGACCATGGTCCTCTTCACCGTCACCTTCTATCCCATCACCCTCCGCCTTTCGGGGATGGGGCCCATCTTCTTCTTCAAGCGCTTCTACGAGGTCATCGTCACGGCCTTCTCCACCTCTTCCAGCAACGCTGCCCTCCCCGTCAACCTCCGGGTGACGGAGCACGACCTGGGGGTATCCCGGGGAGTGGCGTCCTTCGTCCTGCCCCTGGGGGCCACGGTGAACATGAACGGCACCGGGATCTACCACGGCGTCAGCACCATGTTCATCGCCCAGGTCTACGGCATCGAGCTGGGGATCGCGGGGCTGGTGACGGTGGTCATCACCGCCACCCTGGCCTCCATCGGCGCTGCGGGGGTCCCGGGGATCGGGTTCATCACCCTCACCATCGTTCTTCAGGCCCTGGGAATTCCCCTGGAGGGCCTGGCCATGATCCTGGGTGTGGAGCGGATCCTGGACATGACCCGGACGGCGGTGAACGTCACCGGCGACTCGGCGGCCTCGGTCTGGGTGGCCCACACCGAGGGGGAGTTGAACATTCCCTCCCCGGACGAACCGGAGGTGTTCTGAGATGAATCGAACCGGGAGATGGGTCCTGGCCGGAATCTTTTTGCTGGTTCTCCTGTGGCTCCGCACCAACACGGACATCATCGCGAAGGCCCCGGGGCACGAGGACTTCGGGTTCTGGTCCATCGTTCCGGCGGCCATCACCCTGATCCTCTGTTTCTGGACCAAGGAGGTCATCTCGGCCCTCTTTATCGGAATCGCCGTTGGAGGGGTGGTCAGCGGGAACTTCAACGTCATCGCCGCCTACCTCCTTCCAGCGGTGGGGACGGAGTCCTATGCCCAGATCCTCCTGGTGTACCTCTGGTGCCTGGGGGGGCTCATCGGGCTCTGGACCCGGACCGGGGGTGCCCGGCACTTCGCCACCTGGGCCGGGAAGCGGGTGGTCCGGGGTCGGAGGACGGCCAAGCTCTTCGGCTGCATGATCGGCACCGTCTTCCACCAGGGGGGGACCATCAGCACGATCCTGGCGGGGAGCACCGTGAAGCCCGTGGCTGACGAGGCCGGCGTCTCCCACGAGGAGCTTTCCTACATCATCGACTCCACGGCCTCTCCCATCGCAACCGTCATCCCCTTCAACGTCTGGCCGTCCTACGTGGGGGGGCTGGTGGTGGGGACCATTCCCCTCTTCGCCACCATCGACGATGCCACCGGCTTCTTCTACCGGGCCATCCTCTTCAACTTCTACGGCATCTTCGCCGTCCTCTTCACCTACACCTTCGCCCTGGAGATCAACCCCTTCGTCTTCGGCAAGATGAAGCGGGCCATCGAGCGGGTGAAGACCACCGGCGAGTTGGACGCTCCGGGGGCCAACACCATGTCCTCCAAAGAGCTGGAGGAAATGAAGATCCCCGAAGGCTACGTCAGCAGCAACTGGGATTTCTCCGTTCCCATCATCACCCTCATCGGCATCGCCGTGGGAGGCCTCATCTACAATCAGATGGTCTACGGAGCGATCCGGATTCCCATCAACGAGGCCTTTGTCCTCTCGGTGCTCTCAGCCATGGTCCTGGCACTCATGAAGGGGATGAAGCTCATAGAGGTGGTGGAAGGGTTCGTGGACGGGGTGAAGGGAGTCTCCCTGGGGGCCATCATCCTGGCCCTGGCCGTCACCCTGGGCCAGGTTTCCGGGTCCCTGGACACGGCGGGATTCCTCATCCGGACCACTGCCGGGAGCATCCCGGCACCCCTGCTCCCGGCCATCTTCATGCTCATCTGCATGTTGATCGCCTTCTCGGTGGGTTCCTCCTGGGGGACCTACGCCGTGGTCTTCCCCATCGCCATTCCCCTGACCTGGGCGGTCCATCCGGATCCCTTCTTCCTGACCCTCTGCTTCGCTGCGGTTCTGGGTGGCGCCGTCTATGGAGATCAGTGCTCTCCCATCAGCGACACCACGATCCTTTCGAGCCTGGCCACGGGAGCGGATCATATGGACCACGTCACCACCCAGATGCCCATCGCCTCCATTGCGGCGGGGATGGGGGCGGTGCTCTATACCATCATCGCTTTCTTCACGCTGTAGAAAGGCGTTAGACTAACGAAAACCAGGCAGGTTCCCGGAATCCCGGGGAACCTTCCATTTGAATGTGGGCCCGTCCCGGGCTCCGGACAACCAGAACCGACGAAGGTGGCTTCCATGTACGATTTCTTGAAGAGACTCGGGATCCAGGAAACGAATCCCGGCGGGTTCGCCGGGGAGTGGGTGGGGTCGGGTCCCCTCCTGGAGGTCTTCACCCCCGTGGACGGGTCGAAGATCGGGGTGGTGCAGCAGGTGACGGAGGATGAGTTCGACGACATCGTGGACCGGGCCCAGAACGCCTTTCTGGAATGGCGTACCGTTCCTGCCCCAAAGCGGGGAGAGGTGGTCCGGCAGCTGGGGAATGCCCTCCGGGAGAATAAGGACGACCTGGGCGCACTGGTTTCCCTGGAGATGGGGAAGATCGTGGCCGAAGGGGAGGGAGAGGTCCAGGAGATGATCGACATCTGCGACTTCGCCGTGGGGCTCTCCCGGCAACTCTACGGCCTGACCATGCAGTCGGAGCGACAGGATCACCACATGCGGGAGCAATGGCACCCGCTGGGTGTGGTGGCTGTCATTTCGGCCTTCAACTTTCCGGTGGCCGTATGGAGCTGGAATGCGGCCCTGGCGGCGGTCTGCGGGGACAGCACCCTCTGGAAGCCTGCCTCCAAGACGCCCCTGACGGCCATCGCGGTAACGAGGATCGCGGCCCGGGTCTGCCAGGAGAACGGTGTGGATCCGGCCATTTTCTCCCTGGTGGTCGGGAAGGGCTCCACCGTCGGCGACCGCCTTCTTCATGATCGCCGGATTCCGCTGGTTTCGGCCACCGGGAGCTGCGAAGTGGGCCGTCGGGTGGCCGAGGTGGTGGGTGGCCGTCTGGCCAACACGATCCTGGAGCTGGGCGGCAACAACGCCATCATCGTCACTCCCAGCGCCAACATGGAGCTGGTCCTCCCGGCCATTCTCTTCGGAGCCGTGGGCACGGCCGGACAGCGTTGCACTTCCACACGCCGGATCATCGTGCACGCCTCCATGAAGGAGGAGCTCCTCCGGCGCCTGATTCCGGCCTACCGGTCCATTCGTATCGGGAATCCCCTGGACCGGGACACTCTCATGGGCCCGGTGGTGAACCAACAGGCGGTGAGGGACGTGGAGAAGGCCATGGAGCGGGTGAAGGAGGCCGGTGGAACGGTTCTCTACGGCGGCGAGCGATTGGAGGGAGACCAGTACCCCGGCGGCCTCTATATGACGCCCTGCATCGCCGAAGCGGAGAACCACTGGGAGATCGTCCAGGAGGAGACCTTCGCCCCGATTCTCTACATCCTCACGTACGGGAGCGTCGAAGCGACTCCGGCCCAGGCCGTGGACGAGATCGACGAGGCGCTGGCCATCCACAACGGAGTGCCCCAGGGCCTGTCCTCCTCCATCTTCACGGAGAACTTCCGTGAAGCCGAGACATTCCTCTCCCACCGGGGGAGTGACTGCGGGATCGCGAACGTGAACATCGGTACCAGCGGAGCCGAGATCGGTGGTGCGTTCGGTGGTGAAAAGGATACGGGAGGGGGAAGGGAATCCGGATCCGATTCATGGAAGACCTACATGCGCCGCCAGACCAATACGGTGAACTGGAGCACGGAGCTTCCGTTGGCCCAGGGCCTCGAGTTCGGCGGCTGATCCAGGCATGAAGAATGAATGGGGGGCATTCCGATTCCGGTATGCCCCCCTTCAAATCATGCCGCCGAAGACCTTGCTGAATCCGTCGTCATCATCGAAGGATCACGTAGCTCTGCTGAAGTGCCGGAGAGATGTTCAGCATCACTGTGACTCCCGGGTTCACGGCTACTTCGTCGGAGAGGAAGACATTCCGGGATCCTATCGGGTCAGCCAGAAGTCGGAGACCCTGACCGGGGGAGATGCGACTCGGGTCCAGGGTGAAGGTATCGGAGTGCTTTCCCACCACATCCCCCAGGCGGAAGTTCGCTCCGTCCATCATGACGAAGATGCCCATGTCCAGGTAGTTGTCGTTCACCACCTCGATGCGGATGTCCTCATTGACGGCCTGGCGGCCCCCGATCAGAAAACGGGGGACAGGAGAACTCCGGCAGGCGCTCCCCAGCAGCAGGACCGCGGCCAGGGCGGTGAACCAGCGAATCCGGGCAGGGAATCCGTGCATTGTATTTCGACTCCGTGATCGGGCTCTCACGCCTGTGGTTTCGGACTCTAGCGCCTGTGGTTTCGGACTCTAGGCGTCCCTCTTTCTTGCGTAGTACCCCATGATACCCAGGATCATCCCGATTGTGGCAGCGGCCACGAGCATGTTGGCCCATTCCGGGATGTCGGGAGGATATCCCCCGATGGGCTCGCCCCGGCGAACGGCCACCACCCAAACCGCCAGGATCACACCGGTGAGGCCCCCTCCGCCCACCAGCCCGGATCCGAAGAGGACGCCCTTTTCCCGTCGCCGCTCCCTGGTGGCCTCGTCCACGTTCCGGGTGAGATACCAACGAAGGAGCCCGCCGAAGAAGACCGCCCCCATGGTGGAGAGGGGGAGATAGACCCCCACCGCGAAGGCCAGAACCGGGATCTTGAAGAGGCTGGCGACTCCCGCGATGGCTACCCCGATGAAGATGAGTGCCCAGGGAAGATTCTGGTCCAGGACGCCGTCGATGACCAGCTTCATGAGGACGGCCTGCGGAGCCGGAAGCTCCGGGCCGCCAAGGCCACCGGGGGTGCCCTGATTCAGGACGATGATGACCAGGGTGACAAAGCCCGCCGAGGTGATGACGCCGATGAGCTCGCCGATCTGCTGGCGGTAGGGTGTCGCGCCCAGAATGAAGCCTGTCTTGAGGTCCTGGGATGTGTCGCCGGCGATGGACGCGGCGATGCAGACCACGGTGCCCACCATGAGGGCCGAAGCCTTCCCCATCATGTCTGTCCAGCCCATGAGGTAGAAGACCAGGGAGGTTCCCAGGAGGGTGGCGATGGTCATCCCGGATGTGGGGTTGGAGGTCACGCCGACCAATCCCACGATGCGGGAGCTCACGGTGACGAAGAAGAAGGCGAAGATGGCGATGCAGATTGCCGCCAATCCCCGGGCCCAGACCGTTTCCAGATAACCCAGGACCCCCGGGACCAGCGTCAACGCCAGAAGAATGATCCCCAGGAAGATGCCCACGGTCTTGAAGCTCAGGTCGTCGTCCGTTCGGTCCACCGGTGCGGCTTCCCCGCCCACCTGCTGGGTGAGTTGGCCCAATCCGAGCTTGAAGGACTCGACCATGGTGGGGATGGACTTGATGAGGGTGAGGATTCCGGCTGTGGCCACGGCACCGGCGCCGATGTAGCGGATATATCGGTCCCAGATCTGTCCTGAAGTCATGTCCCGGATGAGGAGCTCGGTTTCGGGAAAGACGGGCATGGACTGGCCCTGGCCCCAGAGATTGATGAGAGGAATGATGATGACGGAGGAAAGGGCCCCGCCGGCCACCATGACCGTGGCGATGCGGATACCCAGGATGTATCCCACCCCAAGGAGGGGAGCATTCACCTTGGCTGCGAGGCTGGCCTTGAAGGGAAGCCCCACCTCCCATGCGGATCTCACGAACTGGAATCCCTGGGTGATGAGTTGGAAGAGCATCCCCACCCCCAGCCCCCAGAAGACTCCGTGGGCCTGCTTTCCGCCCCCTTCCGCCGCCACCAGGACCTCCGCGCAGGCCATTCCTTCGGGGTAGGGAAGCTCCCCGTGCTCCTGCTTGATGAGATAGCGCCGGAGGGGAACCATGAAGAGGACTCCCACCAGGCCCCCCGCCATGGCCAGGAGGGTGATCTGTGCCCAGGCCGGATTCATGCCCCATATGAAAAGGGCGGGAATGGTGAAGAGGACACCGGAGGCCACCGACGAGCTGGCGGAGCCCACGGTCTGGGACATGTTGGACTCCAGGATGGAGTGCTGGAAGCCCATGGCCGAGAACACCCTGAAACTCACCACCGTCAGGACCGCAACCGGAATGGAGGTGCTGATGGTGAGGCCGGCCATGAGCCCCAGGTAGGTATTGGCGGCGCCGAAGATGATCCCCAGGATGATCCCCGTGATGACGGCCTTCCAGGTGAACTCCGACAGGGTCTCCCCATAGGTAAGCGGGATGAACGTTTCACCCGCCTTCAACTCGTAGGCGGTGGACGGGAGCTTCCTGGGTCCCTGGGATTCGGCGTGGCTGCTCATGGTCTCCTGGCTCTTGCTCGCGTCGTGTCCCGAAGCGTTGGTGATCCCGCGACCCGGACCCCCTGGCCCGGGAAGCCGGTGGGGGCTCGAATCGGGGTAGAATGAGGGGATGGGCGCGGATTGGAAAGGGAGGCGTGGGGAAGGTTGCCTGTCGCGGGCGGGAACGTGTTAGGTTTTTCAGCTATGGGATCAGGCTTCATTTTCGACATCAAGCGGTTTGCTCTCCACGACGGGCCCGGGATTCGGACCACCGTGTTCCTGAAGGGGTGCCCTCTGTCCTGCCTGGGGTGCCACAACCCGGAGGGACAACGTCCGGGGCCGGAGCTCCTCTTTCGCCGGGATCGCTGCACCCTGTGCGGAGACTGCGTCGAGGCGTGTCCCAACCAGGCCATCTCCCTGGGGCGGGGGGCTATCCGCATCCACCCCGATCTCTGCCGCCTCAACGGGGCTTGCGAGGAAGCCTGTCTTCCCGGTGCCCTGGAGGTGGTCGGTGCCGCCAGGTCCGTTGCAGAAGTCCTGGAGGTCCTTGAGCGGGACCGGATCTACTACGAAGAGTCCGGAGGCGGCGTCACTTTCTCCGGTGGCGATCCGTTCGCTCAGCCCGAGTTCCTGGAGGCCCTTCTCCTGGGCTGCCGGGACCGGGAGATCCCCGTGGTTCTCGACACATGCGGCCATGTGGTCCCGGAGACGTTCCGGCGGCTGGCACCTCTGGCCAGGGAAATCCTCTTCGATCTCAAGCTCATGGATCCGGAGGCTCACCGGGCCTTCACCGGCGTCGGCAATCGATGGATCCTGGAGAACCTGCGATGGGTGGGTAGTGGCTGCCTTCCGCCCTGCCCTTCCCTGACAGTCCGGGTTCCCCTCATCCCCCACGTGAACGACGATGCGGAGAACCTCCGAGCCACTGCCGGGCTCCTCCGAGCCCTGGACAGGGTTCCGCGGGTGGATCTCCTGCCCTATCACGAACTGGGGGTGGAGAAGTATCATCGAATGGGGAGGGAGTACCACCTGTCCAGGGTGGCCCCTCCGAATCAGGAGCGTGTCCGGAAGGCAGTCCGGCTCCTTCGGGGCGCGGGGCTGGAAGTAACCGTTCGCGGAGAATCCCATGACCATGACTGATCGGGTCCGGCGGCTTCGACAGGAGAGCCTGGACGCCAAGGCCACCCTTTCCCCGGAACGTGCCCGGCTCCTCACGGACTTCTGCTCCCGGGAGCACACGCTCGTCTCGGCTCCGGTCAAGCGGGGCCTGGCCTTTCGATACCTCCTGGAGAGGAAGGAAATCTACATCGGAGAGGGTGAGCTCATCGTGGGGGAACGGGGACCGGCTCCCAGGGCCACGCCCACCTTTCCGGAAGTCTGCTGCCACACACCGGAGGACCTGGAGGTCCTGAATTCCAGGGAGAAGGTTCCCTTCGCCGTGTCCCGGGAGACCCGAAGCCTCTACGAGGACTCCATCATCCCCTTCTGGGGAGGCAGGACTCTCAGGGATCTGATTTTTCGAGAGATGACTCCGGAATGGAAGGCCGCCTATGAGGCCGGGGTCTTTACCGAATTCATGGAGCAGCGGGCTCCGGGCCACACGGTCCTGGACGACAAGATCTATCGGAAGGGATTCCTGGACCTCATCGCCGAGATCCAGGATAGCCTGGAGGGATTGGACTTTTTGAACGACTCCCAGGCATACCGGAAGCAGGAAGAGCTCCGGGGCATGGAGATCGCCGCCGAAGCCCTCATTCATTTTGCGGAGCGTCACGCCCTCAAGGCCCGGGAGCTTGCGAGCCGGCAGGCGGACCCTGCCCGGAAGGAAGAGCTTCTCCGCGTCGCCAGGGTATGTGAGCACGTCCCGGCCCACCCCCCCCGGGATTTCTGGGAAGCGATCCAGGCCTACTGGTTTGTCCATGTGGGCGTCATCACGGAGCTCAATACCTGGGACGCCTTCAATCCCGGGCATCTCGACCAGCACCTTGAGCCTTTCTACCGGAAGGGAATTGAAGAGGGTTCCCTGACCCGGGAATTCGCCCGGGAGCTGCTCCAGTGTCTCTGGGTGAAGTTCAACAACCATCCGGCGCCGCCCAAAGTGGGAATCACTGCCCAGGAGAGCGCCACCTACACCGACTTTGCCCAGATCAACACAGGGGGCCTCAGACCCGACGGCTCCGATGGGGTGAGCGAAGTGACCTACCTGATCCTGGATGTCATCCAGGAGATGCGCCTCCTCCAGCCCAGCTCCTCCGTTCAGCTCAGCAAAAAGAATTCTGACCGGTTTCTCAAACGTGCCGGCCGTATCATCGCCACCGGCTTCGGCCAGCCTTCCGTCTTCAACGCCGATCTCATCGTCCAGGAACTCGTGCGGCAGGGAAAAAGCGTGGAAGACGCTCGGGGCGGCGGCTCTTCCGGATGCGTGGAGGTTGGAGCCTTCGGAAAGGAGAACTACAACCTTACCGGGTACTTCAACCTTCCCAAGGTCCTGGAGCTCACCCTGAACCGGGGCGTGGATCCCCGGACGGGGAGGCGGGTGGGGCTGGATCCGGGTGACCCAGCCTCCTGGAGCGGGTTCCCGGAGGTCATGGAGGCCTTCCGTCGGCAGCTCCGGTATCTGATCGAGATCAAGATTCGGGGAAACAACGTCATCGAGCGACTCTGGGCCGAGCACATCCCCACGCCCTTTCTTTCCCTTCTCATCGACGACTGCATCCGGAACGGGCTGGACTACCACGACGGGGGCGCCCGCTACAACACCTCCTACATCCAGGGGGTGGGACTGGGAACCATGGCGGACGCCCTCACGGCCCTGAAGGTCCAGGTCTACGAAGACAAGGTCGTCTCCATGAAGGAGCTCCTTCGGGCCCTGAGGAAGGACTTCCGGGAGGCTGAGCGGCTGCGCCTCACCCTCCTGGAGCGGACACCCAAGTACGGAAACGACGACGACCTGCCCGATGGGGTCATGCAAGAGGTTTTCGAGGCGTACTTCCAGGCTGTGGACGGCCGTCCCAACACCAGGGGCGGTACCTACCGGATCAATCTCCTGCCCACCACGGCTCACATCTATTTCGGCTCGGTGGTGGGTGCCACGCCGGATGGACGAAAGGCCGGCAAACCCCTTTCGGAGGGGATTTCCCCGGTCCAGGGGATGGACCGGAAGGGTCCCACGGCGGTCCTCCGGTCTGCAGCGAAGATGGACCACCTCCGCACCGGGGGAACCCTCCTGAACCAGAAGCTCAGCCCCGGAATCCTGGACGGGGAGGAAGGGCTGGAGAAGTGGGTCCATCTCGTGAGGAGCTACTTCCGGATGGACGGCCACCACATCCAGTTCAACGTGGTGGACGCCGATACCCTCAAAGCGGCCCAGGAGAACCCGGAGGAGCATCGGGACCTCATCGTCCGGGTGGCCGGGTACTCCGACTACTTCTGCGACCTGGGCAGGACCCTGCAGGACGAGATCATCGCTCGGACGGAGCATTCGGGGCTGTAGGAGCCCTGGAGAAAGGGAGCCCGCGGAGCTCCGGCGGCCGCATCTTCCTTCAGATTCCCACCACACCTTCCGCCGCCAGCTCATCCACCTCCGAAGCCGAGTACCCGAGAACCTCCTCCAGAACCTCCCGGGTGTGGGCTCCCAGACCGGGGGAGGGTGCCAGGGGGATCTCCGGGGCTGCAGAAAGGTGGGGCACGGTCCGGGCGAAGGTGTAAGGTCCGACCTCCGGATCCGGTATCTCCGGGAGCATGCCCCGGACCCTGAAGTGGGGGTCGGCGAAGACATCCCGAGCAGTATACACCGGACCCGTGGGCATGCCCGCGGCGTTCAGGGTGTCCACCACCTCCTGCCGGGTCTTGTCGGCCATCCACGCTTCCAGGATGGGCTTCAGAAGGTCGGCGTTGGCGGCCCGGGCTGTGCCGGTGGCGGCTCTGGGGTCGTCCACCAGGTCCGGTCGGCCCACGGTGGTGGCCAGTCGGGCCCAGATCCCGTCGTCAGGAACGTTCAGGGCCACGAACCCGTCCGCGCACTCGAAGGCGCCCCTGGGCCAGAGATGCTCCAGCTTCCCTCGTTTCGGCTCCTTCCCCGCCACGGAGTAGGTGGCCACCATGCGTTCGTTCAGGGCCAGCATGCTGTCCAGCAGGGAGACGTCCACCATCTGGCCCTTTCCGGTCCGCTCCCGCATGAAGAGGGCCTGCATGATACCGAAGGCTCCCACCATCCCGGAATATACGTCGGCCAATCCGTAGAGAGTGAAGGTGGGGGGACGATCCTCAAACCCGATGAGGTCCATGACCCCGCTCATGGCCTCGGCCACGATGTCGAAGGCCGGACGCTGGGCGTAGTCACTCTCGTAGCCCGGAAGGCGACCGAAGCCGGAGATCATTGCATAGATGATCCGGGGGTTCACGGCCTTCATCCCTTCATATCCGAGACCCGCTTTGTCCATGGAGCCGGGCCGGAGGTTCTCCACGATCACATCCGAGGCGGAGGCCAGGCTCCGAAGGATCTCCTGTCCCGCAGGGGTCCGGACATTCAGGGCCAGGCTCTTCTTGTTCCGGTTGTAGGCCATGTACCCGGCGGCCTTCCTGATCCCTTCACTCTCGGCAAAGGGGGGAATGCTCCTCCGGGGGTCTCCCTTCCCGGGACGCTCGATCTTGATGACCTCGGCTCCGGCATCGGCCAGAAGCATCGTGCAGTAGGGCCCGGCCATGTATTGCTCCATGCCGATGACCCGGATCCCGGAGAGGGGCCGCGGGGACGCTTGTGCCATGGTTCTTCTCCACAATCGGTCAGGTGTCTGGTCCCGGCCTCGTCAGTCTATCCACTCCACCACGGTCGAGAGCCCCATCCCCACCCCCACACAGAGCGTCGCCAAACCGAAGAAGGGCTTGGGGTGGTCCGGCGCCCGCCGCTTCATCTCGTGAAGGAGGGTTACCAGGATCCGGGCTCCGGAGCATCCCGTGGGATGGCCCAGGGCGATGGCGCCTCCGTTCACGTTGGTAATCTCCGGATCCAGGCCGAGCTTCCGGATGACCCCCAGAGCCTGGGCGGCGAAGGCCTCGTTCATCTCCACCAGACCCAGATCCGACACAGCAAGGCCCAGGCGTTTCAACAGCTTCTCCGAGGCCGGCACGGGACCGTAGCCCATGAATCCCGGATCCACACCGGCTACGGCGGAGCCCATCCACCGGGCCATGGGCTTCATTCCAAGCTCACGGGCCTTCTCCGCCGTCATGAGGAGGATCGCGGCAGCCCCGTCGTTGATGCCGCTGGAATTGCCGGCGGTCACCGTCCCTCCTGACCGGAACGCCGGCTTCAGCCGGCCCATCCGGGCCATGTCCGTATCCAGGAGGATGCGGCCCCCCTCCCGTCTGAACCGGGGGTGCTCATCGGTGTCCACCAGTATCGGGTTCCCTTTCCGTTGCGGAACGGGAATGGGGAGGATTTCGTCCTTGAAGCGACCGGAATCCATTGCGTCCACGGCCCGGCGGTGGCTTTCCAGGGCGAAGGCGTCCTGTTCCTCCCTGGTGATTCCCATCTCCTGGGCGATGTTCTCCGCCGTCTCCCCCAGAGAGACAATGGGGTACAGGGCGTCCAGCTTCGGGTTGTTGAAGCGCCACCCCACGGTGGTGTCCCACATGGTGGGGTGGCCCACCGGCTGGGGGCGCTCCGGCTTGGCCATGGCCCAGGGGGCCCGGCTCATGCTCTCCACGCCTCCGGCCACGAACACCTCACCCTCGCCGGCCAGGATGGCCTTGGCTGCCTGGTTCACCGCCTCCAGGGCCGAGGAGCAGTTCCGGTTCACCGTCACTCCCGAAACCGTTGCGGGCCACCCGGCCAGCAGAACCGACATCCTGGCCACGTCCCGGTTATCCTCCCCTCCCTGATTCCCGCACCCCATGTAGACGTCCTCGACCTGGGCCGGATCCAGCCCCGTTCGATCCCGAAGCCCCTTCAGAACCTCCGCCAGGAGATCGTCCGGCCGCACCGAGGAGAGCCCCCCGTTGTGCCGGCCCACCGGGGAACGGACGCCGTCGACAATGACCACTTCCCTCATTTCTTCAACTCCTCCACGAACTCCCCGAACCGCTCCGCCACCTTCTGAAGGCGTGGGTGATGATTGCGGATGAATCGTTCCGGATCCGGATCCTCTTTGAAGGCCTCCACCAGCCTCTCGGCTCTCTCGTCTGTTGCCAGGTCGATGAAGGAAGAAGAAATCCTCAGGCAGAATTCCCGCACCGCGTTGAATGCCGAACCCGGAAGGGTGGCGATCTCGTATTTTTCCAGGAGGTAGAGGGCCAGCTCCCTGTCGTTGGTGATTCCCCGGGCGTGGAGGGCGTCCTTCCATTCGCCGAAGGAGGGAAAGATGTAGAACGCCCCCGCCGGCTCCACACACTGGACTCCGAGCTTCACCATGAGATCATAAAGGTACCGTGTGCGGATCGCGTGCATCCTGGAGCACAGGCTGACGTAGTCCTCGATCTCCGGATCTCCGTTGTAGGCCACGAGAGCCGCGTACTGCACCGGGGCGGCCACGCAGGACCAGACGTTGGTTGCGATGTTGGTCAGGGCCTGAGCCAGGGCCCGGCCGGCCTTGGTCGGAGGGGTGATGGCCACACCCACCCGCCAGCCGCCAAGGGAAAGATCCTTGCTCAATCCTCCCATGACGATGGTTCCTTCGGGGTAGTATTTGCCGAAGGAGACAAAGGGGATATTGCTGAAGACGGTTCTGGCGTATATCTCGTCGGAGATGACCATGAGGTCCGTTTCCCGACAGAACTCGGCCAGGTGCCTCACCTGATCAGGGGAACGCATTGTTCCAGTGGGATTGCCCGGGTTGTTCAGGATAAGGACTTCGGGATTTCCCATGTCATGATGGGAGGCCTGGAGGGCTTCCTGGAGAACCCCGGTGTGAACCAGATACCGGTCTTCAGGATGGGTGGGAACCCAGGTGATGGGCTTTCCGAGAAGGTGCACCTGCGGTGCGTAGGTCACCCAGGACGGCTGGGGAATGATGATCTCCTCCCCGAGGCACTGCAGGGTGGCGAAGAGGAGGGATTTGCTCCCGGGGCCCGTCACCACCTGGTCCGGCTCCACGTCCAGGCCGTATAGTCGACGGTAATGACCGGCGACGGCCTTCCGCAGCTCCGGGATCCCCGCCGCCGGCAGATAGCTGCGTTTCTGGGCGTTGGCGCAGAGGGCTTCGACGATTTTGGGATGAACCGGGAAACGGGATTCCCCGAAGGCCAGATGGAAGACGTTCTCGCCTGCGGCCCACATCTCCTTCACCCTGTCGTTGATGGTAAGGGTGGCGGAGATCTTGAGCCCGCGGACGCCGGCTCTGGTGAACCGGATAGGCCTGAAGCGCTCGACCACGGTTGTGGCTCCTGAGAAAGGTGGCCAAACTGCGGAGTGCAGTTTGAGCGGTGAAGAAAATGCACTAATGATGTCCAAAGGAATAGAACCTGAAAGGATCTTTTTCAAATGACAGGGAACAACGCTGGAAATCCGCCCCGCATCTCCTGGGGCCTGGTGATTCATGGAGGGGTGGGTGTGCTTCCCCCGGAGGAGATGACGGAAGCGCTGGAAGCCGACTACCTGGAAACCCTTACCCGATCTCTTCAGGTGGGATATGACGCCATGAAGAAGGGAGGGAGCGCCACCGACGCCATCGTGGAATCCATCGGCGTCATGGAGGACTCCCCCATCTTCAATGCAGGACGGGGATCGAACTTCACCGCCGATGGACAGGTGTCCATGGATGCGTCCATCATGGCCGGAAATGACCTGGAGGCCGGGGCCGTGGCCGGGGTGACCGACGTTCGGTATCCCATCCGGTTGGCCCGGCACGTCATGGAGGACTGCCCCCATGTCATGCTTGCCGGGGCCGGCGCCGAAGCCTTCGCCCGATCCATGGGCATGGAGTCCACCCCCGCCGACTTCTTCTTTACCCAGCGCAGGTGGGACGCCCTCCAGGCCGCAAAGGCCCGGGAAGCGGCCGGGAAAGACGCACCGAACACGGTGGACGTGGACGATCCCCTTGCCATGGCCGCCGGAGATGGGCCCGGGCAAGCCCCTCCTGGGCTGGATTTCGGCAAACGCCCCTCGCAGGACGAGCTGAAGGACAACTCCGGCACCGTGGGGGCCGTGGCCCTGGATCCGGACGGGCTGCTGGTGGCCGGCACTTCCACAGGGGGTTCGGCCAACAAGAAGTGGGGTCGCATCGGGGACTCTCCCGTCATCGCCGCAGGCACTTATGCCGGTTCCCACTGCGGTGTTTCCTGCACCGGATGGGGGGAATACTTCATCCGCCACGCCGTGGCTCACGACATCCAGGCCCGGATGGCCTATCTGGGGCTGTCCCTCAGGCAGGCCACCCGTCAGGTCATCATGGAGAAACTGGAGGCTCACCGTGAGGGGCTCGGCGGAGTGGTGGCCCTGGACCGGGACGGATACGTGGAGATGTGCTATAACACCCGGGGGATGTACCGGGGTTGGGTGAATCAGGAGGGGGAGATCCAGGTCGCCATCTGGTGAGGCACGGCTTACAAACTCACCGAGAACCTCGGGGTCCGTGGGACCGTTGGGGCGAGATGTCCTCCTCTGGGACACTTCTGAGTGTTTCCTTTGGGGGACTCCGGAGATGGTCGGACGAGAGGGGCCCGCTTCCCCTGCTGTGATCATTGGCACAGGCCTTGCCCAACTCGCAACGACTCGCCAGGTTGACCGGCGATTTTCAGCGGGTGGTCGCAGGGGCCTCCCTTTTGCGAGCCGTCCCGTTGATCCGGGACCCGGCTCCCAGGGGATGCCGACAGGGAGGAAGGGGATCGAAACCAGGATGGTAGCGTGGCCCACCCATGGAGGGGGCCGCCCAGGATGGACGAGAACGGAGCCATCGAGTCTCTTCTCGAGAGACAACCCATTCTCGGGGTGGAAGCGGGGCACCGGCACGGTGGTGCCCGTGGCATCTTCACCCCATTTTTCTTTGGCTGCCGCGAGTCGGCGAGGCGAAGCGCATGTTTTCCGGCGCTCCCATTTTGGGACGCCGGATTTTCTATTTTTTCGCAGGAACCCAACCCACAACGCGCCCGTGGCACACCGGAGCGTGACCTCCGCATAGGGAGACAAGCATGAGCGAGTATGTTGGCAAAGTGATGGAAGCCGTGAAGGCGAAGGACCCGGCGCAGCCGGAGTTCCACCAGGCAGTTCAGGAAGTGGCCGAGTCCATTCAGATCGTCTACGACAAACACCCCATCTATCGTCAGGCGAAGGTCCTTGAGCGGATCATCGAGCCGGAGAGGGTCATCCTGTTCCGGGTGCCCTGGGTGGACGATCAGGGTCTGGTTCAGGTCAATCGTGGGTTCCGCATCGAGATGAACAGCGCCATCGGCCCCTACAAGGGCGGCCTGCGCTTTCACCCCTCGGTGAACCTGGGCATCCTGAAGTTCCTGGCCTTCGAGCAGGTCTTCAAGAATGCCCTCACGACCCTGCCCATGGGTGGCGGCAAGGGCGGTTCGGATTTCGATCCGAAAGGAAAGAGCGACAACGAGGTCATGCGTTTCTGCCAGAGCTTCATGTGCGAGCTGTTCCGGCACATCGGGCCCAACACCGATGTTCCCGCCGGCGACATCGGTGTGGGAGGCCGTGAAGTCGGATTCCTGTTCGGGCAGTACAAGAAGCTTCGGAACGAGTTCACCGGCGTCCTCACCGGCAAGGGGCTGAACTGGGGCGGTTCACTCATCCGGCCCGAGGCCACCGGTTATGGGGCCGTCTACTTTGCACAGGAGATGCTGGGCACCCGGGGAGAGAACCTGGAGGGCAAGACCTGCATCGTCTCCGGTTCCGGAAATGTGGCTCAGTACACCGCCGAGAAGGTTCTGGACCTGGGCGGCAAGCCCATCACCTTCTCCGACTCCGGGGGCTATGTCTTCGACGAGGAAGGGATCGATCGGGACAAGCTGGCCTTCGTCATGGATCTCAAGAACAAGCGTCGCGGCCGCATCAGCGAGTACGCCGAGAAGTATCCCGGTGCCGTGTACACGCCGATGGATCCGAGTCTCGACCATAACCCTCTCTGGAACCACAAGGCTGAAGTGGCCTTCCCCAGTGCCACCCAGAACGAGATCAATGCGAGGGACGCCCAGAACCTGGTGGACAACGGTGTCTACGTGGTCTCCGAAGGTGCCAACATGCCGACGGTCCCCGAGGGTGTGGACATCTTCCTGGACAACGACGTTCTCTATGGGCTGGGCAAGGCTGCCAACGCCGGCGGCGTGGCTGTGTCCGGACTGGAAATGTCCCAGAACTCTCTCCGGCTTTCCTGGACCCGGGAGGAAGTGGACAATCGCCTCCAGGGCATCATGAAGAGCATTCACAAGCAGTGCCTGGATGCTGCCGAGGCCTACGGGAAGCCCGGGAACTACATCCATGGCGCCAACATCGCCGGCTTCCTGAAGACGGCCGACGCCATGCTGGATCAGGGCGTGGTCTGATTCAGGGTCCTGGTTCCCGAGGGACCACCTCCGGGGCCCGGGAGTAGGAAGGGGGCGCGCTCCGGCGCGCCCCCTGGTATTTTCGGCCTTCGGTCCCGGGTCCCGGCCCGACGCGCGAATCACAGGAAGCTCATGACCATCACCACCCAATTCGGTTTTTCCGAAGGCTACGGCGAACGGAGCGGGAGCCTGCAGGATCTGATGCGAACCCGGGTCCAGAACATTCTCTTCGTTTCCAGCCTCTACGAATCCTTCATCATGGCGGAGGACGGGCAGCTCAACGAGCTCATCCTCTCCAAGTTCCTGGATATGAATCTGAGTCAGGCTCCGAACCTGACCCGGGTCTCCAACGGAGCCGATGCCCTGGCTCTGTCCAAAGAGCAGAGCTTCGACGTTCTGATCACCAGCCTGCAACTGGGGGACATGAACGCCCTCCAGCTTTCAAGGCGGATGACGGCCGCGGGTCTGGATCTCCCCGTCCTGGTCCTGGCCTACGATCATCGGGAGTTGAAGGAATTCGAGAACCGGTACGGATTCGAGGGACTGGACAAGGTCTTCATCTGGCAGGGCGATGCCCGGATTCTCCTGGCCATGGTGAAGTACTGGGAAGACAAGGTGAATCTGGAGGATGATGCCCGATTCGGGGTTCCCATCCTCATCGTGGTTGAGGACAGCGTCCGATTCTATTCCTCCTTCCTTCCGGTCATCTACTCGGAGGTCATGAAGCTCTCCCAGAGCGTCTTCTCCGAAGGGGTCAATCTCTACCAGCGGTTCCTTCGGATGCGGGCGCGTCCGAAGATTCTCCTCTGCAGCACCTACGAGGAAGCCTGGGAATACTATACCCGGCACCGGTACAACGTTCTGGGGATCATTTCCGACATCCAGTTTCCCAAGAAAGGAAAAGTTACCAGGACCGCCGGCCTTGACCTGGCGAAGCGGATCCGGGAGGCCAATCCGGAAATCCCCATCCTCCTCCAGTCCAGCAACCCCGACAACGAAAAGTTGGCCGAAGAGGTCGGGACCGGATTCCTCCTGAAGGGATCGCCGGTGATGCTGGAGGAGATCCGGCAGTATCTCACCCGTCATTTCTTCTTCGGGGACTTCGTATTCCGTCGGGAGAACGGACAGGAGGTAGACCGGGCCGCGGATCTTCGTTCCCTCCTGGAAAAACTCGAGACGATTCCTCTGGAGTGCGTCGGCTATCATGCCACTCGCCATGACTTTTCCTCATGGCTTCGAGCACGGGGAGAGTACGCCCTGGCCTACCGGCTCCGGCCCAGGCAGGTCTCGGACTATCCTACGCTGGAAGGTCTTCGGGAAGACCTCATTCGCTCCATCGGCACGTATCGTCGACAGCAGAGCCGAAGTACTGTGGCGGACTTCGATCCCCATGTTCTGGCCGAAGCCGGTGGCATCATGCGCATCGGCGGAGGCTCCATCGGCGGCAAGGGCCGGGGCCTCGCCTTCGCCACCCGGCTGGTGGATCAGTATGGGCTGGAGGATCGATTTCCCGGGGTGAGGATATACGTTCCTCCCGCCGTTATTCTGGGGACGGACGTCTTCAACCAGTTCCTGGACGAGAATGAGCTCAGGAACCTCTCAATCCGCTCCCGGGACGAAGGGGAAGTGGCCCGGCGCTTTCGGGAGGCCCGTTTTCCCTGGCAGGCACGACAGCAGTTGGCGGCATTCCTTTTCGAAAACGTCCATCCCCTGGCCGTCCGTTCCTCCAGCCTCCTGGAGGATTCTCCCCACCATCCTTTTGCGGGGATCTTCGAAACCCTCATGCTGCCCAACGACCATCCGGATCCCGGGGTTCGCCTGGAGCAGCTTATCCGTGCCATCAAGCAGGTCTATGCGTCCACCTTTTCCCACCATAGCAAGACCTTCCTCGAGGCTACCCCCTACCGGCTCGAGGAGGAGGCCATGGCCGTCATCGTCCAGAAGCTGGTGGGAAGGGAGCGGAAGGGGATCTTCTACCCGGACCTCTCCGGGGTGGCCCGCTCCTTCAACTACTACCCCATCCCCCCCATGGCCTCCACCGACGGAATCGCCGCCGTGGCACTGGGGCTGGGCAAGACGGTCGTGGAGGGAGCGCCGTGCTTCCGATTCTGCCCGGCCTATCCCCAGCACAATGTGGAGTTCTCCACCGTTGAAGACATGGTCAGGAATTCCCAACGGGAGTTCTGGGCCCTGCGGGTCGGGGGAAACGGGAATTCCGAGGGATGGGCCGAGGATGGAAACCTGGTCCGGGCTCCCCTGGAAGTCGCCGAACAAGACGGCGTGCTGACCTGGTTGGGCTCCACCTACTCCCCGGAGAACAACGCGGTGTACGACGGGATTTCCCGGGACGGGCTCCGCCTGGTGAGCATGGCCCCGATCCTCAAGCTGGGGATGTTCCCTCTGGCCGACATTCTCAAGGAGATTCTGGTGGTGGGAGAAGCCGGAACCAGCTCTCCGGTGGAGATCGAGTTCGCGGTCAACCTGGACACGCCTCCGGGAGAGCCCAGGGAGTTTGCCTTCCTCCAGTTGAGGCCTCTTGCTGCCACCCGGGAGCTGGACGAGATCGAACTGGAAAAAATCCCCCGGGAGGATCTGATTTGCGAAAGCCCCTCGGCTCTGGGCCACGGCCACCTGGACGAAATCACAGACATGGTCGTGGTGGACCGGAATCGATTTGAGCGGGCTCATAGCCAGGAATGCGCAAACGCGGTGAGCTACCTGAACGCCAAGCTGAGCAAGGAAGGCCGACCCTACATTCTGGTAGGTGTGGGCCGCTGGGGCTCTACCCACCCATGGCTGGGAATCCCGGTCCGCTGGGCCGACATCGCCGGGGCCGCCGTCATCGTGGAAGCAGGGTTCAAGGACTTTCGGGTGACTCCCTCCCAGGGGACCCACTTCTTCCAGAATCTCACCTCCCTGAATGTGGGATACTTCACGGTGAACCAGAATGTGGGAGAGGGATTCGTGGATTGGGATTGGCTGGCGGAACACCCGGCCGAGGAGGATCTGGGATGCACTCGCCACCTGCGATTTCAGAGTCCGGTCACCGTGTCCATGAATGGAACGGTCCAGAAGGGGATCATCAGGAAGCCGGGGTAGGAGCCTGCCCGGGGGTGTCCGGGGCCTCAACCCTGCAGTAGCAGGATCAGCGTCAGGAAATTGACCGCCACCAGCGTCCATCCCACCCGCTTCAGATGCCGTGGATGTACCCTGATCAGTGAAAGAACAAAGATGGCCAGGGCCGGAGGAAGGAGAGCGGCGGCGGCAGGAGGCAGCAGGCGGGGCAACTCCGAGTCCAACACCGAGCCGGCGAAGGGTCCCAGGAAACCGGAAGCCGCTCGAGCCGCCCGTCGCAGGAGCGGTCCCGCCTGGCCCATGGCCACCCACATGGCAGCTGCCACTGTGGCACCCGCCGCCAGCGGCGATGCCCATCGGGTCCACCGGTTTCTGGCCGTTCTCTTTATGCGTGCCTTGACGGCATGGACCTCCAACGTTCCCAATCCGAAGGAAATCCACCAGACGCCCGCGGCCAGAACCGGACGGATGGGGTCCGCTCCCGATGCCGCCGCCAGGGGGAGGACCAGGGTGCTGAATGCGGTCAGGACCAGGAACTCTCCGGGAAGTGATTTCTGCCTTCCTGTCAGAGCCAGGGGAACCAGGAGAAGGCCTGCCAGCGCCGGAACCAGGATCCGGGGCCAGACGGCGGGCCAACCCGATGCGACGCCCATGACCCCGAAAGCAGCTCCCGATCCCAGGAGAATGCCTGCGCGAACACGGGCCCGGGCCCCTTGTTGCTCTCTCAGGCGCACCCCCCGGGTTCCCAGAAGGATGGACAGGGGCTCGTTGGCGAGGAAGAGACAAACTGCCGCGGCGCCCAGTGCCAGGGCCGCCGCAGAGGGAGGAGTCAGAGCCAGCCCCGTTGTCAACGGAAATGCCAGTTGGGCGTAGGCGCCGTGCTCCCTCGGCAGAAGCAGGGAGGAACGGTTCCTCAACTTCCCTCGCACCACTCCCTGGCGTTCTGGAATATTCTCAGCCACGGTGACACCCTGGTTCCGTCCCTCCACCCCCGGGGGGTCCACCCCCATTGCCAGCTCAGGAAGGACCGTTCCGGATGCGGCATGACGGCTAGATGTCGTCCATCCGGAGAGGTCAGCGCTGCGATTCCCCGGGGAGAACCGTTGGGATTCATGGGATATCGGGTGGTCGGGTCTCCCTCGTCATCCACATAGCGCACGGGGGCAAGCCGTTCCTTCGACACCCTTTCCTCCGTGGCCGGGTCCGGGAAATGCGCTCGTCCCTCGCCGTGGGCAACCCAGACTCCCAGGACAGCGTCCGTCATTCCCCTCAGCATGATGGATGGGCTCTCCACGATCCTGACCGTGGCGAAGCGGGATTCGAAACGCCCGGATCGGTTGTGAATGAACCGCGGCTGGCGCTGGGTTTCGATTCCGGTCCAGGGTACCCAGCCCATGAGGGCCAGAAGCTGACACCCGTTGCAGATTCCGAGGCTGAAAGTGTCCGGCCGGTCACGGAAACGCTGGAATTGCTTCAGGAGCCCGGGATTGAAACGGATGGTCCCGGCCCAGCCTTTGGCCGCGTCCAGGACATCGGCGTAGGCGAAACCCCCGGGAAATGCGATCCCCTGGAATGAATCCAGAATGACGTTGCCGGCCAGGAGGTCCGACATGGCCACGTCCCAGGCCTCGAAGCCGGCCATGTGGAATGCCGAGGCCAGCTCCCGATCACTGTTGCTCCCTTCCTCCCGTATCACCGCCACCATGGGCTTGGCGCTTCGGGCCAGGATCTCCGGGGCCGTCGGCTGCACCGTGAAGGGAACGTGGAACGTGGGCCCCTTTCGATCTCTGAGATCTCGCCGTTCCTCTTCCACCAGCTCCGGGTTCGCCTGGAGGCGCTCCAGCTGATAGGAGGTTTCTTCCCAGATGTCCCGAAGGACGGGCATCCCATCGTCCAGGACAAGAGATCCTCCCACGTGGATGCGGATCCTGGGTTCTTCGGTGGTCCGGCCGATGACGGAGCAGGGCACACCCACGGCCCAGAAAGCCTCCAGGATCCGGTCTTCCTCCTCGGCGGAGGCTTCGAATACCAGACCCAGCTCCTCGGAGAAGAGGAGGGGGAGGGAAGAGGCGGGGTGCAGGGGATCGGCGGGATTGTCCACGCCTTCCAACTCCACCTCCAGCCCGCAGTTTCCGGCGAAGGCCATCTCCAGGAGCGTGGTCACGAGACCGCCATCACTCCGGTCGTGGCCGGCGGTGAGAACGTCCTTTGCCAGCAGATCCTGGATGGTGGTGAAGGCCCCTTTGAGGAGGGCCGAGCTCTCCATGTCCGGGGCTTCGTCTCCGACCTGGCCATAGACCTGGGCCAGGGCCGATCCCCCCAGGCGGTTCCTGCCGCCGCCAAGGTCCACGTAGAAGATCTTTCCGTATCCCGGGAGCTTCAGATCCGGGGTCAGGGTCCGGGTGATGTCGGGAGACGTGACATACGCCGAAACCACCAGGGTCCCCGGGCCTTTCACGGTTTCCTCACCCCCGCCATCGGTGGGTGCCAGGGCCGCCATGGAAAGGGAGTCCTTGCCCCCGTCCACGGCAATGCCCAGCTCCTCCATGATCTGGCTCATGGCCATGGCGGCATCGTACAGGGCCGCACCTTCTCCCGGGAGCTTGGCGGCCCACATCCAGTTTCCGGAGCACTTCACATCCTCCAGGGCGCTGACCCGGGCCCAGACCAGGTTCGTCAGGGCCTCTCCGACGGTCAGGCGGGCCATGGAGACAGGGTCCAGGAGTCCCTTTATGGGCTGCTCTCCGATGGCGGTGGCTCCCCCGGTGGTTCCGAAGTGGCTCTGGGCGATGACGGCCACATCGGCCACTGGAAGCTGCAGCGGTCCCACGCACTGCTGCCGGGCCACCAGTCCGGTGACGCACCGGTCCACCTTGTTGGTGAGAAATCGCTTCGAGCCCACGGAGAGGAGTCGAAGGACCCGTTCCAGCGCTTCCCGGACGGTAACACCGTCCGGCAGGTTCAGCGGCTCCGGACGGGTGGGGATCCGCTCCAGCTCGAATCGCTTCCGGGGCATGTCCCCCAGGACGTCCTCCAGGGCCAGATCCACAGGATTGGATCCGTCCCGCTCATCGTGGAGAACGATTCGACCGTCTCCGGTGACCCGGCCCACGAACGCCGCGGTGACCTTTTCCCGGTCACACAGATCCTGGAAACGGGTCCGGTGCTCCGGTCGAAGGAGCAGGGCGTCCTGCTCCTGGTACTCGGCCCCCCAGATCTCCAGGACCGAGAGGGTCTCATCTCCGACGGGGATGGCCCGGAGCTGGATGAGGGCGCCCTCCGGGTCCACCAGCTCCTTCAGCACGTTGCAGTTTCCGCCGGCTCCCTGGTCATGGATGCTGACGAGGGGGTTGTCGCTCCCCATCTCCACACAGGCCCGGATGACCCGGTTCACCTTCTGTTCCATCTCGGCGTCGCCCCGTTGGACGGCATTGAAGTCCAGCTCTTCCACGTTCTCGCCCTGGACCATGGAGGAGGCGGCACCGCCACCCATTCCGATGCGGTACGCCGGACCTCCCAGCTTCACCACCAGCATGTCCGGAGCCGGGGACTCCTTTTCCCGGTGCCGGGCGTCCATCTGGCCGATTCCCCCGGAGAACATGATGGGCTTGATCCACTCCCGCCGCTCTCCGCTGGGGAGCCGGAGCCCGAAGGAGCGGGTGTATCCCTGGATGACGGGCTCTCCGAACTTGTTGCCGTAATCCGACGCACCGTTGGAGGCTTCGATCTCGATCTCCAGGGGGGAGGCCAGGTTCGTGGGATAGCGGAACTCCGGGTCCTCCCAGGGAAGGGGGTACCCGGGGATCCGGAGGTTCCCCACGCAGTAGGCCGCGGTCCCCGCCACCACCAGACTTCCCCTGCCGGTGGCATGGGTATCCCGAATCCGACCTCCGGTGCCGGTCTCCGCCCCGGGAAATGGCGCCACGCCCGAGGGGAAGTTGTGGGTCTCGGCGGTGAAGAGGATGTCATAGTCCGCTCCCACCGGGTCCATGGCTGACGGCTCCCCCACCCTCCTGGGAAGGATCGTCCGGATGGGATACCCCTGGATGGAGCTGGAATTGTCCTTGAACGCGATGACACTGTTGCCTGGATTTGCCTCCAGGGGACGACGGACGATGGAGAGAAGGTGGTTCGGAACCTCTTGGCCGTCGATGATGAGGCGACCCTTGAAGAACCAGTGGCGGGAGTGTTCGGAGTTGGACTGTGCGATATCGAAGATTTCCACCGAGGTCGGGTTTCTGCCCACCTTCCCCACGAAAAGGTCCCGGTAGTAGTCCAGGTCCCAGTCGTCGAAGGCCAGCCCCATTTCCCGGTTCACCCGCTCCAGAGCCGCCCTCCCCTCTTCCAGAACCCTGATCTCGAAGACCTCCGCCGGAACCATCCCCGTCTCGAAGGACTCGAGGGGTGCCGGGTAGGGCGTCTCTGTCATGCGGTCATGTATCAGAGGCAGGATCCGGTCTGTTTCCCTTTCCGTCAGCGGGGTGCCCCGTTGGAGCAGGAACCGCCTGGACCGCTCGATGCGCTGAATCTTCTCCAGTCCGCAGGCGCGGCAGATGGCCACGGCGTTGGTGGACCAGGCCGTGGAGAAATTCATCCTCGGCCCCACCTCGAGGATCGTTCCTCCCGCTCCCAGAAGGCTTTTTCCGGAGAAGCCCCCCGGGTCAAAGGTTTCTGCCAGGAGCCACCGGAGGATGCCTGTTTCTTCTTCCGAAAGTGGGAGGTCCGCCTGGATGTTGAAGCAGGCCTCGGTTGTTATCCCCGCAATGGGGGAATCCAGGAGGCGATTGGCCCGGTCCAGGAGCTGAAGGGTCCGAGCCCGGGAGAGTCCAGGAATCCGATAATAATGGAGGAGGCTCATTGGAGGCTGTGTATGATTGGAGGAAGTGGGAGGCCGGTCCCCCCTGACAACAGAAAACAACCGGGTCCGCCTCCGAAAATCAACGGAGACGGACCCAACATAGCCAACTCCAACCCTGGATGCTTCCCCCTGCCTTCGGGATGGAAGCCGGAAACCCGGGTCCGGCGCCCTGACCTCAGGTCAGCAGCTTTCGATCCCTGGCCTGGTCCTCAAGCTCCTGTTGGAAGTCCGGGTGGGCGATCTTGATGAGGGCCTCTGCCCGCTCCCTGAGATTTTTGCCGAAGAGCTTGGCCACGCCGAATTCCGTCGCCACATAGTGGACATCGGCCCGGCTCGTAACTACGCCGGCCCCGGGCTTCAACATGGGCACGATGCGGGAGAGGGTGCCGCCCTTGGCCGTGGACGACAGGGCGATGACGGGTTTGCCTCCCCTGGACCGGGCCGCACCCCGGATGAAGTCCACCTGCCCTCCGAAGCCCGAGTAGATGTAGGTCCCGATGGAGTCGGAGCAGACCTGTCCCGTCAGATCCACCTCCACAGCCGAGTTGATGGCCAGCATCTTCTCGTTCTGGCTGATGATGAAGGGATCGTTCACGTAGTCTACCGGGTGGGCTTCGATAAGGGGATTGTTGTCCAGGTAGTCATAGAGCTCATCGCTCCCCAGAGCGAAGGTGATGATCACCTTCCCCTGATGGAGCGTTTTTCTGGCGCCCGTGACCACACCCCGTTCGATGGCGTGCATGGCCTGATCCGAGAGCATCTCGGTGTGGATGCCCAGGTCAAGGCTCCCCTCCATCCCGGCAAAGATGGCGTCGGGAATTCCGCCGATGCCCATCTGAACCGTCATTCCGGGTTCGATGAGGCCCATGATGTGCTGGCTGATGGCCTGCTCCACTTCGGAAGGCGGTCCCGGCTCCAGGGTGGGGAGGGGCTCCGTGGACTCCACGATGGCGTCCACATTCCGGATGTGGAGGAAGGAATCGCCCAGAACCCTCGGCATCTTTTCGTTCACCTGGGCGATGACGTACCGCGAGGCGTTGCATGCCGCCTTGGACGCCAGGGTTTCGACCCCCAGGCTCATGAAGCCATGCTCGTCCGGGGGAGAGACGGCCACCATGGCCACGTCCACAGGGACCACTCGCTCATTGAAGAGGCGGGGAATCATGTAGAGGAAGATGGGGACGTAGTCCGCTCTCCCGTCGTTCACGGCCTTCCGGTCCGCCGGCCCCACGAAAAGGGAATTGTGACGGAAATGACCGGCCATCTCCGGATCCGAGAGAGGATCTTCTCCCAGCAGGAGAACGTGGTTGAGCTGAACGTCCTCCAGTTCTGCTCGCCTGGAGGCCAGGGCCTTGACCAGGGTCTGGGGGATGGCGGCGTTCCCGCCGTAATAGACTCGATCTCCGCTCTTTATGAAGGAAACCGCTTCTTCCGCGGTCCTGAGCTTCGCTTTGTAGTCAGCAACCCATTTCATGATATCGCCTCCCTACAGGAGGTCGTTGAGGTTATGGGTGGGGATGCCGTAGTGATCCCCAAGGGCGGGGTGGACCATCTTCCCCTCGTAGAGATAAACCCCCCGGGCCAGGGCCGGATCGGCTTTGAAAGCGCCGGCCACACCTCTCTGGGCCAGGGCCTTGACGAAGGGCAGCGCGGCGTTGGTGAGGACCCGGGAGGCCGTACGCGGAACGTTCGCCGTCATGTTGGCGACGCAGTAATGCACGACGCCGTGCCGGACGAAGGTGGGTTGATCCAGGGTGGTGGGCCGGCTGGTCTCCACACACCCGCCCTGGTCGATGGAAACGTCGATAATGACGCTTCCCTGCTTCATGTTCTTGACCATCTCCTCCGTCACCAGGTATGGAGCCCGTTCACCGGGAATGAGGACGGCGCCGATGACCACGTCCGCGATCTCGGTGTACCGGGAGAGGCGCTCCTTCGTGCACATGACCGTCACAGGCCGCCCCATGAGCTCCCGGCTCAGGGCCCTGAGCTTGGCCATGTCCTCATCGACCACCAGGACGTGGGCCCCGTCCCCCAGGGCGGATCGAGCTGCCGCTGTTCCGACGGTACCTGCGCCGATGACGAGAACCGTCGCCGGGGGGACTCCGGGAACATTCCCGATGAGGATGCCCCGGCCGCCTCGCTCCGCCTGGAGATTGTGGGAGGCGAGGGGAATGGCCATGTGGCCGGCCATCTCGGAGAAGGGATTCAGGACCGGAAAATCCCCGGCTTCGTCCTCGAAAAGCTCGTAGCCCGCCAGGGTGAGGTCCATCCCCATGAATCGGTCGATATTCTCTCTCGGAAGTACCGCCAGGTGCTGGAAGGCGACGATGACCCCACCGGGCTTCAGCATGTCCAACTCCTGGGTGGACGGGCGGCTGACCCGACACACGACCTCGGAGCGGTGATAGGCCTCCTCCGGGCCGTAGACGATCTGGGCCCCGGCCTCTTGAAAATCCCGATCCGTGAAAAACGCCCTGGCCCCGGCGTCCTTCTCCACGAAGACGGTGTGCCCGTCGGCCACGAGTTGGGATACGGCGAAGGGGGTGAGCCCTACCCGGTGCTCGAGTCGGTGAATCTCTTTTGGAACGCCAATCAACATGACGACCGCCTCCGGCGATGGTTCAGAACAGAGATCGTTGGCCGCCGGATTCTCTGGCAATCTTCATGCCGGGAAGCCCGGGGCCCGAAATGGCACGGGTCGGGTCCGACGTTCCTGCAGCGAACCCATGGCCACGCCTTGCCCTGGAAGGGATGCCCCCGTCCATTACCGGGGTGGATGATCCGCCAGCAGAACCGAACCCGAACCGTCGAGATGCTCCCATGAACCTGCGCCGAAACGCCCTCCGGCCGCAACTCCGATCCGGCTTCTTCCTCCTTCTCCCGGCCCTGGGCATCCTGGCTCCGTGTCTTCTCTCCGGGACGGAATCTCTCCAGGCTCAGGAAAGCTCCGGTACCCGATTCCAGATCAGCTTCACCCCGGAAGCCCATTCGGGTGCCGTTACCGGCCGGGTCTTCGTCATGATCTCCCGGACCACCGAGCGGGAGCCCCGGCTCCAGATCGGACGAAATGGCGTCCCGTTCTTCGGCCAGGACGTGTTGGAGCTCGAGCCCGGGGAAGCGGGAATCATCGACGGAAACACCCTGGGAACTCCCCTGGAGAGCCTGAGGGAAATTCCGCCGGGAGAGTACTACGTGCAGGGGATGGTGAACATCTACTCCGAGTTCCAGCGGGCCGACGGGCATACCGTCTGGATGCATGATGACCAGTGGGAAGGCCAGGCCTTCCAGCGTTCTCCGGGGAATCTCTACAGCGATGTACGGAAGGTCCGGTTGGACCCGGAGGAGGGGTTCGACATCGAACTGGTGGCCGATAACGTCATTCCGCCCATTCCGTTCCCCGAGGACACGGAGTGGGTCAAGCGCTTCCGGTTCCGCAGTCCCATGCTCAGCGAATTCTGGGGACGCCCCATCTACCTGGGGGCCACCGTCCTTTTGCCCCGGGACTACGATCAGTCCACCATCTCCTATCCTGTCCTCTATCGGCAGGGCCACTTTTCCACGGAGGCGCCGCTTCGTTTTCAGGTGGGCGGCGAACTGTACCGGGAATGGGTCGGGGAGGACTTTCCCAGGATGATCGTCGTCACCTTCCAGCACCCCACGCCGTATTTCGACGATTCCTATGCCGTGAACTCCGTGAATGTGGGACCATATGGAGACGCCATCCTGGAGGAGCTCATACCGGAAGTGGAGGAGCGGTTTCGGATCATCCGGGAGCCCTGGGCCCGCTGGCTGGACGGCGGCTCCACCGGGGGATGGGAGTCGCTGGCCCTTCAACTCTTCCATCCGGACTTCTTCGGGGGCGTTTGGTCCTACTGCCCGGACCCGGTGACCTTCACCAACGTGGAAGGGATCAACGTCTACGAAGACGAGAACGCTTTTTACAAGACCAGGGGGTGGCGGAAGGTCCCCACCGTGAATTCCCGGGACACCGACGGCACCATGCGAATGACCTCCCGGCAGAGGAACTACTACGAGCTGGCCAAGGGCACGAAGGGCCGGAGCGGGGAACAGCTGGACATCTGGTCCGCCGTGTACGGCCCCCTGGGAGAAGACGGGTACTTCAAGCCTCTCTTCGACAAGCGGACCGGCGAAATGGATCCGCAGGTGGCCGAATACTGGCGGGAGAACTACGACCTTCTGGAGTACATGAAGCGGA
Source organism: uncultured Gemmatimonadaceae bacterium (assembly GCA_964605505.1). Taxonomy (GTDB): domain Bacteria; phylum Gemmatimonadota; class Gemmatimonadetes; order Longimicrobiales; family Gaopeijiaceae; genus CAZSDD01. The sequence continues at coordinate 50,892 of CAZSDD010000002.1, forward strand.
ATTGGTCCTGGCTGGGCCCGAAGATCCAGGACAAGATCCACATCTATATCGGGGACATGGACACCTATCGGCTTGAGCAGGCGGTCTATGAGATGGAGGCCTGGATGGAGACCACCACCGATCCGCACTACCCGGGTTTCTTCCTGTACGGGGACCGGAAACCCCACTGCTGGATGGGGCCTGTAACCGTGGCCGAGCGTTTGAAGGAAATGGCCATGCATGGACTCCGACACATGCCCGAAGGGACGACGGCGCCCTGGTGGGACTATTGATCAGAGCGTCCCGAGGCGCGATTCGGCCAGGAGCGGGGGGATCAGGTCCAGGGGAACCGCCCCGGCTTTCAGGATGACGTCGCTGAAAGTCTTCAGGTCGAAGTCCTCGCCCAGCCGATCCTTCTCCCCTTCCAGGACATCCACGAACATTTCCTTGCCCATGAAATAGCTGGTCATCTGCATGGGGCCCCGAAGGAGGCGTCCCCAGAGGCTTTCGGCAAACTGGGGAGCCAACAGGGCTTCGGCCTCGGAGAACTCCCGGACCTGCTCCTCATCCCACCCGAAACAGTGTACCTGGACGCTGGTGTAGGCCCGGTTGGCGTTCTCCAATCGTTTCCGGAGGTGAGCCAGGTAGGTGAGCTTGTTGAAGTCGTCCCAACCGGCCTCCAGGGCGAAGGTCTCCACCAGGGTAGCCCACCCCTCGATGTAGGGCTCGTAGGGAAAGAAGCTCCGGATCCGGCGGGGGTTCTGGGAGGCGATCTTCAGCTGCATGTAATGGCCCGGGAAGAGCTCGTGGATGATGATGAACTTGTTGAAGTGATTGTTGAAGGAACGATAGAAATCTTCCTTTTCCCGGGCCGGAAAGGTGTCGGGGATGGTGGGGAGGCTCAGGATCGTCACGGGATCGGGATCGAAGGGAGGGGGAGAATCCACGAATCCGATGCGCTGGAGGGGGCCTGCGCTCTCCGGCGTCAGGATGATCTCCAGAGTCCGGTCCCGGGGCAGGGAAGCGATCCCCTTCTCCGCAACGAAAGCTTCCGCTTCCCGAGCGAAACGGGTGAACGCCGCCAGGGATTCCTGCTGGGACGAGGGTCGGTTCTCCTCCATGTCCGCCGATACCCGGCTCACCAGCTCACCCACATCCGAGGGGGGGGGCTCATGGGGGTAGGTCTCATCCCAATACTTCGCGGACACATCCATGATGATCTGGCGCACCGCCTTCATCTCGGCCAGGGCCCGCTCCGCCACCTCCTCCGGGGTGATCTCCATCCCGTAGTAGAGCTCCAGCTCCCGGGCATAACGATCCCTGCCCAGGATCGTGTCTCCTGCGGCGTCCCTGACCTCCACCTCTTCCCGGAGGAAGGCGGCGGCCACCGCCAACTCCCCGGCCACGCCGGAAGCGAGAGAATCCACCCCGGGGAAGCGTTGGACCAGCTCACCCAGCCCTTCCCGTGCCCTGTCCAGGGACTGAACGGCCTGTGCGATCTCCTGCCTGTCCCCTGTTTCCAGCTGGCTCCGGAGATCCCGAGTGACCTTCCCCACGGCCTCGAGGCGATCCGCCGCCACTGCATCCAGCTCTTCGGCCGTGAATCCACGGGGCTGGTGGGGGATGTTCAACAGGTTCCGAATCGCCTCGGCATACACGGCCGGGGACTGCCGGAGCGGAGCTTCATCCCTCCAGGTCCTGAGCTCGGATCGGACGCGGCTTTCCAGGAGCCGGAGGTCGATCCTGAGATCCACGGAAAGTCCCCCAGGGCGCGCGGAGATGCTGTCCAGGACCTCCTCATTCAGGGCGATCCATTCTTCCAGGCCACCAGCTCCCCGGTCTTCGGTCAAGGCCAGGTGCTCGTGCAGCCCGAGGCCCACGGCCTCGGTGGGGTGGAATTCCGTCCAGGCCCGGAGGTAGCTCTCCACGAGCTCCTCATACGGCGTCCCGGCTTCCGGGTTGCCGGACTCGGGACGACAGCCGGAGGTGATGGTGAGGGCGGCAGCGGCCAGCACGGCGATGGATATCAGATTGGTTTTCATGACAACAAACTAAGCTGTCGAGGCCGGGATGCGAGAGGCGGCCGGCGCTTCCATCTCCCTGCGCCATTGCGGTTCTCCTGAGGGGGCTTTCTCTTTCCCTCGGGGTACCCGGATCGCCCTCCCGGCCCCTGCTTCTCTTGCAAGGAGTCTTCTTCATGTCCCGTTCGGCGTCAAGCTCCTTTCGTCTCCTCTGGCTCTTCCTGGGCCTGGCCCTTCTTGCGTCCTGCACAGTCCGGCCCGACACCAGGGCATCGGAGGACATGGGAGCGTTCATCCGGGCCAACTACGACAAGACGGAAGTCCGAATCCCCATGCGGGACGGGGTCCACCTCTTCACGGCGGTCTATACGCCAAAGGACCGGAGCCGGTCCTACCCGGTCCTCATGCGCCGCACGCCCTACAGCGTGGCCCCGTACGGAGAGAATTCCCTTCCCGGGAGCCTGGGACCCAGCGACCTTCTGGCCCGGGACGGGTTCATCTTCGTCCTCCAGGACGTTCGGGGAACCTACCTGTCCGAGGGACGGTTCGTGAACATGACGCCCCACCTGCCGGAGAAGGATTCCCCCGGGCAGATCGACGAGAGCACCGATGCCTTCGACACCATCGAGTGGCTCATGAACAACCTGGACAACCACAACGGGCGGGTGGGGATGTGGGGGATCTCCTATCCCGGCTTCTACGCCGCCGCAAGCATGATCGATGCCCACCCGGCTCTGGCGGCCGTCTCGCCCCAGGCCCCCATCGCCGACTGGTGGTTCGATGACTTCCACCACCACGGCGCCTTCTTCCTCCCCCACGCCTTCAACTTTCTTAGCTCCTTCGGCCTCCCTCGGCCGGAGCCCACGACCCAGCGGAACCCCCGTTTCGATCACGGTACCCCGGACGGGTATCGGTTCTTCCTGGACATGGGTCCCCTGGAGAATGCGAACGAGCTTCACCTGAACAATCGCATCCCCTTCTGGGACAGTATTATAGCCCATCCAAACTACGACGGATTCTGGCAGGCCCGGAACATCCTTCCGCACCTGGAGGGTGTGGCACCGGCGGTGCTGACGGTAGGCGGGTGGTTCGACGCCGAGGATCTCTACGGGCCCCTGAACATCTACCGGAGCGTGGAGGAGAGGAACCCGGGGATCTTCAACGGGCTGGTCATGGGGCCATGGCGCCACGGGGGGTGGGCTCGGACCGACGGAGATATTCTGGGAAACGCCTATTTCGGCTCCAAAACGGCGGCGTTCTACCGGGAGAACATCGAAGCCCCCTTCTTCCGGCACTACCTGAAAGGGGAGGGAGAAATGGCTCTTCCCGAGGCCTACATGTTCGAAACAGGGGCGAATCTGTGGCGGACCTTCCAGGACTGGCCACCGGCGGACACCCGGGAGGGCTTCCTCTATCCCGGTGCCGATGGAAGCCTCTCCTTCTCGGCTGTTCCGGCCGCTGCCGGCTCCTTCGTGGAATGGACAAGCGACCCCTCCCGGCCGGTACCCTACACCCAGGACATCGCCATCGGAATGACGCGGGAGTACATGACCGATGACCAGCGATTCGCCGCTCGGCGCCCCGATGTGGCCGTCTTCCGGACACAGGTGCTGGAGGAGGACGTGACGCTGGCGGGGCCCCTGACGGCGGAGCTCTGGGTTTCCACCTCCGGCACCGCATCGGACTGGATCGTGAAGCTCATCGACGTCTTCCCCCCCGACGCTGAAGATCCCCCCCACGAGGGGTTCGCCCGGGGAATGCGGGCCGGCGGGTACCAGATGATGATCCGAAGCGAGGTCATCCGGGGACGATTCCGGAATTCATACGAGGATCCCGAGCCCTTCGTCCCGAATCAGCCCACCCGGGTGGATCTCCCCCTTCAGGATGTCCTCCATACCTTCCGGGCCGGCCACCGCATCATGATCCAGGTCCAGAGCACCTGGTTCCCTCTGGTGGACCGGAATCCCCAGCAGTATGTGGAGAACATCTACCTGGCGGAGGAGGATGACTTCATACCCGCCACCCAGCGTCTCTATACGGCGCCTCCCCACCGGACCCGGATCCGGGTGGGAGTGCTGCCTTCAGGAGGTTGAAACGGCCCCCCTTCAGGCCGGCTTCAGATCCAGGACCGGGGTCCCGTCCACGGCGTCCAGGCCTCTTACCCGGAGGACGTTCTCCCGGACCTCCAGGAGCTCCACCTCGGTGACCCCGATTGGATTGGGCCGCCTGGGGCTCCGGAGGGCGAAGACTCCCCGCTTTTCGCGAGACGTGTCCCCCCGGGGGTGTTGGAGAAGATCATAGCCCTCGGAGAGGTGAAAGTGGAAGACCACCAGAATTCTGGGCTGCTTTTCCAGCTCCTGGAGCCCCCGGACCAGGGTCGGATTCAGAACGATGCGGGATTCGGCCGCCATGAGCTGGTCTTTGGGCGTGCCCAGGGGAAGCCCGTTTTTCACGGTGCCGATTGGGGTCAGGCTGGGGCCTGGTGCAACCATTGATCTCGGACCTTCCTGAGTTGCGGGCCGGGTGCCGGAAAGGGACCTCCCGTGTCCACGCGGATCGAGGGATCCATCAATGCAGGGCCGCCACAGGGTTGTGGCCCAGGACCCGGTCCTTGGCCACCAGGCAGATCGCCGGGGCCTCAAGGTGCCGGAAGGTGGCGGCATCGTGTCCCACGCACTGTCCCAGGACGAAGGCGAACTGCACCCTGTCCCGGTTGAGGAGCTCGGCCTGGGCTACCGGATTGCAGATCATCTCCGGACGGCCGGGGCGGACTTTCTCCTCGTCCTTGATGAGAAACTCCTCCTTGGGCGTCGCCCCGGTCTTGCAGCAGGCCGAGGACACCTCGAATCCATTGATCTCCAGGATCCTGGCCAGGGTCCTGGCCTCTTCCTTGAAGCCGACACAGAAGGTGAAGCCCAGGCGAGTGGCCCCCAGCCGGTGGGCCACGTCCATGGCCTCCGCCAGGCGGGACACGGGCCGTGATCCGGGCCGGCTTCCGGTCATGGCCATGAGTTCCTTTTCACCTCCGCACTCGCTCGGGCGTTCCTCCCGGGGCCAGTGCCCGTGGAGTTCCTCCTGGGAGTAGCTCCGGCTGGTGTAGATGGCCGCCACCGGGTTATGGTGCAGGCGGGCGTCCCGGGCCAGGAGGGCCACCGCCGGGACGTGGCTGCCCTTCAGAAAGAGAGCCTCCCCCACCACGTGCATCCCCGCCACCACATTGAGCTCCGTTTCCTTCCGCTGGAAGAACCCGGCCTGACCCAGGGGATCGCAGCTCTCCTTCTGGGGAGGGAGGATGGGATCCAGGTCGAACCGCCGGAGAAAAGCAGCCACCTGCTGGGCTTCCCAGGCCATGTCCGGGGCGTGGGAGATCCCCAGGCGGGTGACTCCCTGGAGCCGAGAGAACTCGCCCAGCTCCCTCAGGCGGGTCCAATGGCCGTACCCTCGGGCTTCCACCAGAGCTGCCGTGACCAGGAGGCTTCGGGCGGTCTCCTCCCCGTAGAGATCCTCAGTAGCAGGAAAGTCGTCCTTCATGGGACAGTTATCGGGCCCCGCCTCCCGGCTTCCTCCCCGGCAGACGTAGCTCCCGCACACGGCGCATTGAACGGTCATGGCACCTCCATGGACCTGATCATTTCGCGGGAGGCCGCCTTCCGGGCTCCGAGGGCCGAGAGGGAGGCACTGGCTTCCCACGCTCCGGAGAGACAAAGTACAATGGTCACGGGGAATCAACAGGACCCGCCGAGAAATGGAGAAAGGGAGGAAAGACCAGTGCACGCAATCGTGGAAGTCCAGATCATTCCCATCGGAACGGGGGTGAGCGTCAGGAAAGAGGTCATGCGGGCTCACGAGCTTCTGGAAAGCTCAGGGCTGAACATCACCCTCCATGCCAATGGCTCAAACATGGAAGGCGAGTTGGACGAGGTTTTGACCGCGATCCGAAACGCCATCGAGACCCTGCACGTTGAGGGCGTGGTCCGCCTCTCCACTCACATCAAGATCGGAACCCGGACGGACAAGGTCCCCTCCATGAAGGGCAAGCTGTTCAAGTAGGGCGGGCAGTGGGTTGGCCCAACCGGGATCGGACAGGAGGAAACATGCTGGTGCTTGCCGGAGACGTGGGTGGGACCAACACCCGACTGGCCCTGGCCGAGGTGGCAGGCGCAAAGATCCGGATCCAGGAGCTGAAGGTGTATCCCAGCAGGAGCCGCAGCTCCCTGGAGGAGATCACCGAGGCCTTCGTTCCGGAAGGACGCCGATCCTTCGAGATGGCCTGTTTCGGTGTGGCCGGACCGGTCTGGAAGGGCAGGGCCCATCTCTCCAACCTCCCCTGGGTGGTGGACGAACGTCGGCTGTCAGAGATCCTGGGCGTCCCTACCGAGGTCATGAACGACCTGGAGGCCATGGCCTGGGGGGTCTCCCTTCTGGCTCCTGACGAGCTGGCCCTCCTTCAGGAAGGGGAGGAGCAGCCGGAGGGTAACGCCGCCCTCATCGCGCCGGGGACGGGCCTGGGGGAGGCCGGCCTCTTCTGGGACGGAAGAGAGCATCGACCGTTTTCCTCCGAGGGAGGACACACGGACTTCGCTCCTTCCGACAAGGTGGAGCGGGAGTTCCTGGTGGAGCTGTCCGGCCGTTTCGGACACGTGAGCTGGGAGCGAGTGGTCTCAGGGCCCGGGCTGGCGGCGCTCCACCAGTTCCTCTGCCGGCGGGGGGGAACCGCCACGGAGGGCTGCCCCCTGGAAACCATCGGGGGAGAGGACACCGGTCCCGAGGCCATCACCCGGGCCGCGAAGGAAGACAGGTGCCAAACCTGCGTCGAAACCATGAAGCGGTTCTGCCGACTCCTGGGCGCCGAAGCCGGCAACCTCGCGCTGACCGTGATGGCCACCGGTGGGGTCTGGATCGGAGGAGGCATCGCTCCGGACATCCTGCATCTGCTCCGGGAAGGGCCATTTCTGGAAGGGTTCACAGCCAAAGGCAGGCTACGGAAGCTGATGGAGCGGATTCCGGTGCGGGTGATCCTGGACGAACACGTGGCCCTGAGAGGGGCAGCTCGTCGAGCGTTCCGCCGCCGGGGCGTGCTGTGAGGGGAGTGCTGAGAGATGATCCGGCCCGGGGGCTACGGTTCAGCGAAACCGCAGCCTGGCGACCACGGGAAGGTGATCGGATCCCACGTCCTTCCCGGTCCAGGCTTCCAGGACCTTCAAGTCCCGGTTCACCAGGATGTGATCGATGCGAACCTGGATCCAGCCATTGAGGCGGGTTCCCCCCAACCCACGCCCCGCCCGGGAGAATGCGTTCCGCCAGTCGGCCCACTCCCGGCGGTAGGCTCGACTCTCCGGGGGAGTGTTGAAGTCCCCCAGGACGATATGAGGTCCATGGAATCCTTCGGCCCACACCCGGACTCGGCGGAGCTCGATTCCCCGGAGGAAGGACTTCTGTCCTATCAAGGGAATTCCCCTCCTCAGGCGCCCTGCCCGGACCAGTTCGAAACCGGCCCTGGGTGTCTCCAGGTGGACGTTGGTGACGTGGAGGGGGGATCCGTCCACGTCCAGGGCATACGTCACGGCCACCCCCGATCCCCCGGCCGACTCCAGCGCCTCTCTCTCCATCACCTGGACATCGGTGATGGCGAACCGGCTGGCGAAACACACTCCGCTTCGGATGTCCACGTGCCATCCCGAGCTCTCCCTCAGGCCGGTGCCGAAGCCCGGGGCACACTCCTGAAACGCCGCGATGTCGGTGTCCCATTCCGCCAGGAGCGCCGAAGGGGTGCGGGTCAGCTCCATTCCACCCCGGGCGTTGAAGCTCGCTACCCGGAGGTCTCCGTCCCGACCCTCAACAGGCAACAGCGATCTCCACCCTGTCCGGAATCCCATGACGGGGCCGAGCACCACCACTCCCGCCAGGACCAGGATCGGAAGCATGGCCCGGTCCCGGAGGAGCGCCAGGGGCATAAGCATGGACAGTGGGAGGAGAAGGACCCATCGGGGTCCGAACAGGAGGATGGTGCCCGGCCACCAGAGGTCGCTCGTTCCCCACAGCAATCCCCAGGCTCCGACAGCCAGGAGGAGGTAGCCCAGCGATCCCCACCAGATCGAACGGTGCAGCCACCACGCGGATCGAGGCCGTGCCAGGCCGGCGAGCCACCCCAGGGAGCGACGAATACGATGGGGGTCCACAGGCGCCCGGCAAACGGGACAGCGGGCCGCCGCCCAGAAATGCCGCCCCCTCGCAAGGCGGACGGCGTGGCTTCCGCCGGAACAGCGAACCACGATATCGCGCGGGTCTCTCGGATTGCCCATTCAGCAAGGATAAGGAAGTGTCAAGTGGCCTGGCGAAAGATCTGCTACTCTGCCCCATTGACGGAGGATCCGCCGGTTTGCGGTGGGGGATTGAAAAGGCTCTTCTGTTCTTCCGGAACCAGATCGGCAAAGTGGACCAGACAGTTTCTGCCCAGGCTCTTCGATCGGTACAAAGCCGTGTCGGCCTCTTTGAGAACCCGGGAAACTGCCGGTGGATCCGGCCGGGGAACCGGATTCTGGAAGTCCACGGTGGTGGCCCCGACACTCACCGTAATGGCTCTGAGTGGCCATCTGACAGATTCCACCGCCTCCCTGAAGCGATTTCCAAAGACGACGGCGCCGTCCCTGTCTGTCTCGGGGAGAATGATCCCGAACTCCTCACCCCCGAGGCGAGCCACCAGGTCGCTGCGCCGGGAAGCCTCCCGGAAGACCTCTCCCATCTTCCTCAGGACCTCGTCCCCGGCAAGATGTCCAAATTCGTCGTTGTAGGACTTGAAATGGTCGATGTCCAGGATGAGGATGGACAGGGGCCGGGCGTGGCGAACGGAGGCCTCCAGTCGGGCATTGAGATGGTCCATGAAGGCCCTGCGATTTCTCAGCGAAGTCAGACTGTCTGTGGTCGACAACTCCTGAAGTTTCTGGTTGCTCCTTTCCAGCTCTGCCGCCAGCAGGAGAAGCTCCTCCCTGACTTCTCTTCGGACTCTCAGGTCCACGAGGGTGCAGATCACAAGAAGCCCGGAAGAGGTCTGGACGGGGCTCAAGCCGATTTCGATGGGGAAGACCGAACCATCCTTGGTCGTGACAAGGAGGTCCCGGTGCTGGCCCATGGGGCGCGCCCGGGGATCCCGGATGTACCCGGCCCGGTGGTGTTCGTGGATGGATCGGAGACCATCGGGAAGCAGGACCTCAACGGTCCTTCCTTCGAGTTCGGAGGCCTGGTAGCCCACCAGGTCTTCCGCTGCCCTGTTCACCAGGACGATGATACCGTCGGCCTGGACGACCAGAATGGCCGTCGGCGCGGCCTCCACAACCATGCGAAATATTTCCAGGTCCATCTCGGCATCCAGAGCCGGGGGAACGTCGCCACTCGTCACAGGTGGAACTCGTCGGGAAGCAGGGAACGGTGAATGGCCAGCGCAGCCCGGACCCCGTCGGCTACCGCGGTAACGGCCAGGTAGGGCCGACCCACGATGTCTCCCGCCGCGTGGATTCCCCCGATGCTGGATTCAAGCGACGAGCTGTCCACCACGATCCGCCCGGATTTTCCGTGCTCGCAGCCTGTGGCGGGCCCGAGGCTGGAGGTCGGCTCGGAGCCCCAGTGAAAGAAGAGGGCGTCGATCTCCAACTCTCCCCCCTCCAGAACCGCCCTCCGCAAACGTCCCCCCTCTCCTTCAAGCGATAGGACAGGGCCGGACTCCACGGTCACGCCGTACCGCTGCAGAGTGTCACGGGCTTTCTCGTCCAGCTTCGGCTGAAGGCCGTTGGTGAGCAGGAGTGTGCGGTCCGCCCAGGTGAGCAGGTACAGGGCCAGGACAGCGGCGTCTCTATCGTGGCCCAGGACACCCACGGTCGCCCCCTCCACGCTGGGGCCGTCGCAGTCCGGGCAGTGGAATACCGAGTCGCCGTAGAGCTCGCGAAGGCCCTTGATCTCCGGGACCCGGTCCTGTCTTCCGTACGCCAGGAGAATCCGGCGAGCCTTCAGGGAGTTCCCGGCGTCGTCCCAAACAGTGAATGCGCCCTTGGTGCCGCGGATGCGCTCGACTCTCCGGGGCTGGAACTCCGCTCCCGCCTCCATGGCCTGCTCCCGGATCCGGCGTCGGAGCACCTCCGGGTCCGGATCCGGAATCCCCGGAAAACCGTGCACGGCCCCCGCAGCCTCATTCCGGGGCCGGTCGTCATCCATGACCAGGACCCGACGCCGGTAGCGCCCGAGCCACAGCGCTCCCGACAGCCCCGCTGGACCGCCGCCGATGACCACTGCGTCCCACTGCGAGTCGCTCATCCGAACATACCTCCCTTGGAAACCGGATCTCAAACACGTTCCCATCAAGCTTTTGACCCTGCCGCACCTGTGGAGGCGTACACCGGGCCGGCCCTCTCCGGTTCCGGGGAGCCTGTTCGAGTAACGCGGCTCGACCGGTTACCCTCCGGCCTCGGGGTAAAGGGTCACCTTCACGTAGTTCTCCAGGTCCAGCCATCGGCTCGCGTCCCGCTGCACCGTCCCGGGGGACACGTTCTCCAGGAAGGAATTGTCCAACAGGAGGCGTGGATCGCTCTCCTGCTGATACGCGAAACGGAGCTGGGCCACCCACCAGCCGTTCTCACGGAGGTTGGTTTCCCTGGTTCGCCGTTCCTGCTCCCTGGCCGCCTGGACGGCCTCCGGTGAGGGCCCATCCTCCTGGAGGACCCGGATCTCGGCGAAGATGGCCTCCACCAATTCGTCCACCCGCTCCGGATCCGAGCCGAAGCCTACCTGAATCGAGTAGGCCGGCTCCGGGTCCCGCTCGTAGCTGCTCCTGACAGTGACGCCGTAGGTGCCGCTCAACTCCTCCCGGACCACCTCCCTCAGGCGGGTGTCCAGAACGTGGGTGAGGACCCGCATCCCCAGGCGGTTCTGGGGTGTGTACTCGAAGGGGCCGTTGAAGACGATCTGGGTGGTACTCTGAGGCTCCACGCCCTTCCGGACCTCCTTTTCCACAACCCCTGTGGGGGGGTCCATGTCCAGGTCTGCCCAGCTCTCCTCCCGATCCAGATCCGGAAGGCTTCCCAGGTAGGTCTCCACCAGGGAACGAATCTCCAGGGGCTCGAAGGCTCCCACCAGGACGAAGGTGAAGTCACTTGCATCGGCGAACCGGTCCCGGTAGAAGTCGTAGGCCTCATCCAGGTCGATTTCCCGGAAGGTCTCCATGCTCATGGGTCGGGCCCGGGGGTGATGCTGGCTCAGGGTTACCAGAAGGGTATCCTGAAAGGCCGCCTGGGGGCTGTTGCTCCGGTTGGTGAGGAAGGCCTCCATCTGGCTCTGGAGAGCCCGGAAGGCCGTCTCGTCCTTCCGGGGTGCGGTGAAGTAGAGATGGATCATCTGGAAGAGGGTCTCCGCGTCCCTTGGGGACGCCCTCCCGGAGAACCCTTCCGTGAGCTCTCCGACGGAAGGGGAAACCTCAACGGCCTTCCCCGCCAGCTTCCGTTGAAGGTCCACCATGCTGAAGCTTCCCACCCCACCCATGGCCACCACCTGACCGGCGTTGGAGGCCGACATGTGGTCCTCCACCGGGGAGAGGGAGTAACCCCCGGGACTGAAAGCCTGGACCAGGATTTCGTCCTCCTGGAAGTCCGTGGGCTTCATCACCACCCTGACCCCGTTGGAGAGGATCCATTCGGTGATCCCCATCTCAGGAATGGCATCTTCGGAAACCACCGGACCCGGGGCCGGGATCCCGTCCAGGAGGGGCTGTTCGGGTGTCGTATCTTCATACGGCTCGATCTCCGCCGCCACCACCTCCCGGAAGACCGGAGCCAGATCAGCTTCGGTTGGAACGGCCACCCCCTCCTTTTCCGGTGCGTTCACCATGATCACCCGGTTCTCCTCCGAGATCCAACCCCGGGCGATGCGGTTCACGTCCTCGGTTGTGATGGTGGGAAAGAGGGCCTGTGCCGCCGTGTACTCGAACTCGATTCCCGGGATGGGTTCACCCTGGAGGAAGTGGTTCACGTATTCACCGGCGTAGCCGCTGGACCGCTGGTTCTCCCGGTCCGTGTAGGCCTGTTCCAGTCCCCGGAGCAGGTTCGCCTTCTCACGCTCGAGCTCCGATGCCACGAAGCCGTGACGGGCCACCCGCTCGGCCTCCCTCAGCAGGGCCTCCATCCCCCCCTGGATTCCTCCGTCGGGGACCAGGGCGCCAAGCTGGAAGAACTCACTGGTCCGGACGAAGCGACCCTGGCCCGTGCCGGCGGCGGCAAAGGGGGGATTTTCCCGCTGGGACAGCTCGAAGAGCCGTGCGTTCAGCATGGCCGTAACCAGCCGTTCCGCCAGGAGCTCCCGGTAGCCCTCCAGGGTGTTCAGGTCTCTGACCTCCTGTTTGTGGAGGATGGCCACCTGGCTGTTGGTGGCTTCGGTGTCGCTGGCGATGGCGAAGAGGGTCCCCGGGTGTCCGGGGACGTCGTAGTAGGGTCGGGGCGGCGGATTCTCCCGGGTCGGAATCCTGGAGAAGTGCTCCTGCACGGTCGCCTCCACCTGATCAGCGTCGAAGTCCCCCACGGCCACCACGGCCATGAGGTCCGGCCGGTACCATTCCCGGTAGAAGCTTCGGATGGCTTCGTGGGGAAAGCTCTCCAGCACTTCCACCGTTCCGATGGGGAGACGCTCGGCGTAGCGGGACCCCTGGAAGAGGACCGGGAACTGCTCATCCAGCATCCGGGCCCCGGCCCCCCGGCCAAGGCGCCACTCCTCCAGGACCACGCCGCGCTCCTTGTCGATCTCCTCCCCCTCCAGGGAGACCTGGTGGGCCCAATCCTCCAGGATCTGGAAGGCGGTGCCCAGGATCTTCGGGTCATCGGTGGGGACCTGGAGCATGTAGACCGTTTCGTCAAAGCTGGTATAGGCGTTGATCTCCGGACCGAAGTTCATGCCGATGGACTCCAGGTACTCCACCAGTTCCTGCTTCTCGAAGTTGGCGGTTCCGTTGAAGGCCATGTGCTCCAGAAGGTGGGCCAGCCCCCGCTGGTCCTCCGTCTCCAGGACGGAGCCGGCGTTCACCGCCAGGCGGAGCTCAGCCCGATCTTCCGGCCGGCTGTTCTCCCTGATGAAATAGGTGAGGCCGTTCTCCAGCGTCCCCATCCTCACCCGGGGGTCCATGGGAAGCGGATCGTCGGGGGAGGGCTGGACCTGGGCCTGAGCACCTCCGAAGGACAGGACGAGAAGGACCAGGATGAAGGCCAAGTACAGGGTACGGAGACCGGATTTCATAGCGGGACCTTCCTGAAGGGATTGCGGTTTTGCATCCGGAAATTCCGGAATCCAGACCCGGAACCGGACCCGATCCGGTTCCGTTGTCGTCGGGTGGCCGGCGATTATCATACCCGCTGAATCTCCCGGGATCCCCCGGTACTACTATCTAGATAGTTGACAAATTCGCGACCATTCCTTATCGTGGGTCTACTATGAGACTAGTAGATGCTGGCGCCGATGAAGAGGCCGTGGTCCTGACCAGCCGGGAGATGGACGTCATGAACGTCCTCTGGCGGCTGGAATCCGGGACCGTTTCCGAAGTCATGGAGGAGTTGCAGGACCCTCTGGCCTACACCACCGTCCTCACCATCCTCCGGACCCTGGAGAAGAAGGGGCACGTGGGACACCAGACAGAGGGACGGGCTCACCGGTACTTCCCCCGAATGGAGCGGGAAGAGGCCCGGGAAGGGGCGGTCCGGCGCCTGACCCGGAAGCTCTTTTCCGGGTCTCCGGAACTCCTCATGGCCCATCTCCTCCAGGAGCGGGGTATTTCGGAAGCTCAGCTCAGGAAGCTCAGGAAGCTGGTGGACAACCGGCTGGAGGAGGACGAGAAATGATCGCCGCCTGGATGGCCTACGCCCTTCTGGTGGCGGCCCTGGCTGCAGGCGCCGCCGGAATCCTGGAGTCCCTCTTCCGGGCTCACCGAAAGCCTGTGCGCTGGATCTGGATGGGCGCCATGGCCTTCGCTTCGCTCTGGCCTCTCTGGCTGGCTCTGGCACCGGAGGCCGCGTCGGGATCGGCCACTTCCCGGGGTCATCCCGTGGTGGCCATGGATCCCCTGATCTTCCAGGTAGGAAGCGGATCCTTCTGGCATGTACTGGAAACCCCTCTCCTGGTGGGTTGGATCGGGGCCAGCCTCCTCCTGGCGGGTTTCGGATTGACCCTCCTCTTACGGACCGTCCGTCTCCGACGAGGATGGGTGGGCTCGGTGACGCGAGGTCGCACCGTCCTCCTCTCCGATGACTGGGGCCCGGCCGTGGTGGGGTTCTTCAACCCCCAGATCGTCCTTCCCCACTGGTGCCAGGCTCTGGAAGGGGAGGGCCTGAGCCTGATTCTGGATCACGAGGCGGAGCATCTCCGAGCCGGCGATCTCCGCCTTCTCATGCTGGCGGGAATCCCCCCGATCCTGCTGCCGTGGAGCCTCCCCCTCTGGTGGATGTGGTACCGCCTGCGTCTGGCGGTGGAGGGGGACTGCGACCTGCGAGTCCTCCGCAAGAATCCCCGGGCCACACGGGCTTACCTGGAGTTGCTCCTGGAGGTGGGGCGGCGCTTTCCCCGAAGCGGAATGGCCGCCGCCATGCTCTCGGAGCCCGAGAAAACCCTGGAGCGGAGGATCAAGATCATGACCATGCCATTTCCGAAGAAACCCATCCTCAGGGGGGCCATCCTGGTGACGGTGGGGTCTATCCTCGTCGCGGTGGCCTGCTGGGCGCCGACTCCCACGGCAGTGGAGGAAGAGACGGCGCTATCCCCGGTGAAGGCGCCGGAGGCGACCACCTCCCGGGAGGTGGCCGCCGGTCCCGTGTTCACTCCCTACACGGTCCGCCCCGACATCAGGAACCGGAGTGAGATCGCCCGGGTCATGGAGGAGAGCTATCCCCCCCTCCTCCGGGATGCCGGAATCAGCGGCACAGCTACCGTCTGGTTCTTCCTGGACGAGACGGGGTCTGTTCAGGAGGCGCAGATCAACGAGAGCAGCGGGCACCAGGCCCTGGACGCCGCAGCTCTCCGGGTGGCTCGAGACATCGAGTTCACCCCGGCCCTGAACGGAGATGAGCCTGTACCGGTTTGGATTTCGCTTCCCATCACCTTCACCACCCGATAAGGAGGCCGGGGACAGCCGGTCTCCCCGTCCCGGGGGGGTGCCGGGGGGCACCTGCAGTACCTCGGGCGTATGGGCCGGTGGCGTCGGTGGCGCCACCGGTCTCACGGGAGGCCGGGCCAGGAACGCCGGAGCTGGAACTCTCGGATTGCTCCGGCATATGAAGGCCTCTCGATCCCCATAACCATATGTTGGAGGCCCCATGCCAGCCCGGCTGTCGCCCATCCGTATGCCCCCCCGATTCTTCTCCCTGAGCCTCTTCCTGTTTGCAGTCATCTTCCCCGATATCGCCCGATCTCAGGAAATCCCGCCCACCGAGGAAACGGCCGCAGCCCACCTGGACGCTTCACCCCGTCACGGGGAGTGGGTGGAATATGACGCCGGTGACGGGGACATGGTTCGGGCCTGGGTGGTCTATCCCGAGCGGAGCGACGGGGCTCCCGTAGTCCTGGTGATCCATGAAATCTACGCTCTGACGGATTGGATCCGGGGCGTGGCCGACCAGCTTGCCGCCGATGGCTTCATTGCTGTCGCCCCGGACCTCATCAGCGGAAAAGGACCGGGTGAAGGAGGCTCCGGGTCCGTGGACCGGCAGGGGGCTGTGGCGCTGATCCGGAGTCTGGACCCCCAGGAGGTGACCCGGCGCCTGAAAGCGGCGGCGGA
Source organism: uncultured Gemmatimonadaceae bacterium (assembly GCA_964605505.1). Taxonomy (GTDB): domain Bacteria; phylum Gemmatimonadota; class Gemmatimonadetes; order Longimicrobiales; family Gaopeijiaceae; genus CAZSDD01. Next base: position 66,684 of record CAZSDD010000002.1, read on the forward strand.
CTATGGCACCGATCTTCCGGCGGCTACGGATGCCGTGGGCACAGTGGGGTTTTGCTGGGGAGGGAGCACCAGTTTCCGTATGGCCACCGAGTGGCCGGGACTGGACGCGGCGGTGGTCTATTACGGCACCTCACCGGAAACGGAGGCCCTGTCTGCCGTTCAGGCCCCGATCCTGGGCCTCTACGGTGGGGACGACGCCCGGGTGAACGCCACCATTCCCGAGGCCCGGGCCGAAATGGAGCGCCAGGGGAAGTTTTATGAGGTGAACATCTTTGACGGCGCCGGTCACGGCTTCCTGAGACAGCAGGACGGCAGGGAAGGAGCCAACCTGGAGGCCGCCCGGAAGGCCTGGCCCCGGACCGTGCGGTTCTTGAGGGAGCGGCTGGAGGGATGACGGCAGTTCCGCCCCACCGGGCCTCCTGTCCTGACATGCCTCGATACGACGAGGGAATCACTTCCTCAGTCCATAGTAGAGCTCGATGCCCGTAGGGGCGAAGGTCTTCTGTGTGGGGAAATAGGCCATGGGCAGGTCCACACGGATGCACCGCTCATCCTCAGGCGTGTAGTTTACTCCGGGGGTGAAGGAGAGGAGGGGGGTGACCCACCCACCGCCTCCTCGTGGCTTGTGGATGAGGAAGGTGGCGCTGGCGCCCAGTTTGGCCCGCCAGACTTCATTCGACGGGATCCAGTTGTAACCGCCCCTCAAAGCGAGAGAAAGGCCGTGCCACGGGAACGCCAGGGGATAGGCCGTGACCTCCATGGCGTGGTGTTCTTCGATCCAGTGGGTGAAACCGACCCCCACTCGCACGAAACCTCCCAGGCTGACGCCCAGGTGAACCTGGTCCCTGGGAATCTGGGCCTCCAGAGACGGATCCGGCAGAGCCATGCAGAGGGCGGCCAGCAGACCGGTATACATATATCTGCTTTGAAAGTGTCTCCTGGCTTTTTTGCCCGGTTGTGTCATGCCACTCATTGCTTCTCCTGGCTCTGGCTCTGGGCCTCCTGAAGAACTGAACAGCCCCGAACGCCTTCTACCGAATCTCCTGGAAGAACCCGTTCCCGGCGTCTGCGCCGGGGCCCTTCCGGACCCTCAGGGTTTGCCGGTGCTCCTGGACCCCCACCTTCAGGACGACGGTATAGTCACCTGAATCCGCCAGAGGGGTTTCGGCTCTCCCGCCACCGCCCATGAACCCTCCGAGCCCTCCCAGGGGCCGGACCAGGCGCCGGAAGTTCTGGATCATCCCGGACCCCATGGTCATTCCCCCGGACCTCCAGCTCTCTCCGGGACGCTCATCGAACTCCCCGGGATCGGCCCCACCCCCGCCTCCCATGCCCCCGAACATTCCGAACAGGCCTTCCCGGTCACCGGAGAGCATCATATTTGCTACCCGCTCGAGCATCGGACGCTCCATGACCTCCTCCTCCACCAAGGAGTCCACGACGGCCCATATTCCTTCCACTGCCCGGGCACTGTCCTGCACCTGGGCCGGTGTCTTTGTCGGAGGCTCCGGGGCCTGACCCTGGAAATTCCAGAAGACCCGATGGATGCCCGGAGACCCTGGGCCACGCAGCGTGCTCAGCGTATCTCCAGCCGAATCCAGGACCACAAAGGTCAACCGGGGTCCTCCTGCCGCCGGTCCCGGGTGCCGTTGGCCTCCCACCGAATCGGCGGGTTCCGGTTCCGGGATGTCCGCGTTTTCGCTGATCCGGTATACGATTTCCGCCCCGTAGCGCCCTGATTCTGCGGTGAAGAACATCTGTCCCGCGGATTCCCCGCCCACCGGCGGGTTGCCGTATTGAAAAGCGGGGGCCGGCTCGAAGACGTGGACGTCCGCCGCCATGACACTGTCCGTCAACTGCTGGAGAGGCGCGATATCAACGATCCATATGGAGCGCCCGTGGGTTCCCGCTATGAGGTCGTGGTCCCGGGGATGGATCTTCAGGTCATGGACCGGGACGGTGGGCATTCCCTGCATGAACTTCTGCCAGTGCCCTCCTCTGTCGGTGGATACGTAGAGGCCCACGTCCGTGCCCACGAAGAGCAGGTCGGGGTTCACCAGATCCTGCCGGATTACATGGACGAAATCCGCCTTTCCAGCGGGGAGGTCTGCGGCGATGGATCTGAAGCTCCGCCCACCGTCCTCCGTCATGTAGAGGTAGGGGGTGAAGTCGTTGGTCCGATGGCCATCGAAAGCCACGAAAAAGGTGCTGGCGTCGTGTGCCGAGGGCTCCATTCTCCGGAGCCATTTGCCGTCCGGGACTCCGGGAAAGCGGCCGGTGAGCTCCTCCCAGTCCTCCCCGTCGTTCCTCGTGATCCACGCCCGGCCATCGTCGGTCCCTGCCAGGAGAAGCCCTTGCTGGAGGGGCGACTCGGCCAGGGCCACGATGGTGGCGAAGGTCTCGGCCCCGGTGAGGTCCGGGGTGATGCCTCCCGTCTCTTCGGTGGAAATGCGGATCTTCTCGGGGTCGGCAGAGGAGAGGTCCGGGCTGATGACCTCAAATGACTCACCCCGATCCGTATATTTCACCACCCGGTTCGCCCCGGCGTAGATGACCGTGGGATCGTGGGGGGACATGACCAGGGGAGTGTTCCAATTCCATCGAAGGTCCGTTCTGGCCGAATCGGAGGCCTGCATCTCACGGAAATACTGGAGTTGGGGTTCATCGGCATCGGTATTGGCCAGGATGGAATCTTCCCACCGGACCCATTCTTCCTTCCAGGAGGGCTTGGGAAAGCTCATGCTCTCCCCGGTGGCCGTGTTCATGCGGCCCATGTTCCCGCCCTGGGACTCGTAGTAGACGATCTCCGGATCCGCCGGGTCCTGAAGGGTGAAGAACCCGTCTCCTCCACCCACACTGGCCCACATGTGGTTGGTGATGTCCCCGCTCCGACGGCGGCTGGGACCGCACCAGGAGCCGTTGTCCTGGAGGCCTCCGCAGACAGTGTAGGGAATCTCCATCCCGTAGCTCACTTCGTAGAACTGCCCGAGAGCCATGGTGTTGGGAAAGAGCCAATTCCCTCCCTTGTCGAAGGTGACACCGATGCCACCGTCATTGCCCACCACCATCCGCTCCGGATCCACTGGATCGATCCACATGGCGTGGTGGTCCACGTGGATGCCGACGGTGGTGGTTCCGACAGTGTATCCACCGTCATCCGAGACGTTCACCGGGGTGGAGGACCAGTAGACCCGCTCCGGGTCCCTGGGGTCCACCCGGACCTGGGAGTAATAAAACGGACGAACGTTGTTCCCGTTCGTCTTCTCCCAGCTCTCCCCCCCGTCGGTGGAGCGATAGAGGCCGTTGGGGCTTTCGTCTTCCTCCGTGGCCTCCGCCTCCACGATGGCGTACATGACGTCCGGCTCGCTCCGGGAGATGTCCAGGCCGATGCGGCCCAGCATTCCGTCCGGAAATCCCTCGGGTTGGAGACGCTCCCAGCTGTCACCCCCGTCAGTGGTCTTCCAGAGGCCGCTTCCAGGCCCTCCGGATTGGAGGAAGTAGGGGCCCCGGACCCGCTCCCAGGAGGTGGCGAAGAGGATGTCCGGGTTTTCGGGATGGATGACAAGGTCCACGAATCCGGCCTGGTCGCTGACGAAGTTCACCAGCTCCCAGGTATCCCCTCCGTCATCCGTCCGGTAGAGGCCCCGCTCGGGGTTGGAATCCCAGATGTGGCCCAGAGCCGCCACCCAGACCCGATCCGGATTGGTGGGATGCACCACGATGCGGCCGATGACCTCCGTCTCTTCCAGCCCCTTCAGCTGCCAGGTCAGCCCCCCGTCGGAAGACTTGTAGATACCGCCCCCCGGCGAAATGGAGTTCCGGGAGTCTTCCTCTCCGGTCCCGGCCCAGATCTGGAGGGTATCGGAGGGAGCGATGGCAAGGTCCCCCATGGAGATGACGCGCTGGTCCGTGAAGAGGGGCCGAAAGGTGATTCCGTTGTTGGTGGTCTTCCAGATGCCACCGGTAGCGGCGGCGAAGAAGAAGGTCTTGGAGGGGGACGGGATTCCCTCCACATCGGTGACCCGCCCCGACATGTTCGCCGGCCCCACGGACCGCCATTCAAATGCGGCCAGGGTGGCCGAATCCAGGGGAGTCTTCAGTTGAGCGTGGACGACGGCTGCCGGAGCCGCCAGGAAGACCGCCAGGGCCGTGGCCGCGAGCTGGCTTCGCATCTTTCCTCCAGGAGTTGGAGCGACGGGTCGGGAATGCCTTGGTATCTTGGATGAACCCGGAGGGAAAGTGGGGCGTGGACAGGAGGTTTGGAAAGATGCAGGCGCCGCCTCGGCCGGCGCGGCATGGCGTCCATCACCGGAGGTTCCGAAAGGAACTCCAGGAGCCGCCTGGAACCGGCCCATCTGGACCAGGCCCTTCCCCTTCGCTAGAGTGGCTGGTGGAATCGGGCCCCTCCAGGGATTCGGGAACCCACTCCGCAGGAACATCGGGACAAGGAATCCCGCCGACACCTGAACCGATGAGGTTGGATCTATGCCTCGTACGCGCATCCTGATTCTCGGCGCTGCCGGGAAGGATTTCCACGTTTTCAATACCCTTTACCGGGATGACGAGAGTGTGGAGGTGGTGGGCTTTACCGCTCAGCAAATCCCCCACATCGATGACCGTCTCTATCCCGCAAGCATAGCCGGGGATCTCTACCCCGACGGCATCACCATCTATCCGGAAGACCAGTTGGACGAGCTCATCGTCGACCTGAAGGTGGACCGGTGCGTCATGGCCTATTCCGACGTGTCCCACGAGTACGTTGGCCATCTGGCGGCCCGGGTCACGGCTCTGGGCCCCGGTTTCGAGCTACCCAGCGAGACCCGGACCATGTACACCTCCAACAAGCCCGTGGTGGCGGTCTGCGCGTCCCGGACCGGCGTCGGCAAGAGCCAGACTTCCCGGGCCGTTGCACGGGTCCTCCGGGAGGCCGGCCTGAAGGTAGCGGCCATCCGGCACCCCATGCCCTACGGCGACCTGGCGAAGCAGCGGGTCCAGCGCTTCGCCGAGGAAGCGGATCTCGTCAAGCACGAGGTCACCATCGAGGAGCGGGAGGAATACGAGCCCCACATCGCCAACGGCTCGGTGGTCTTCGCCGGCGTGGATTACGGCGCCATCCTGGAAGAGGCGGAAAAAGAATGTGACGTCATCCTCTGGGACGGCGGCAACAACGACACGCCCTTCTACAAGCCTGACGTACACATCACGTTGGTGGATCCCCACCGGCCCGGGCACGAGCTCAGCTACTATCCCGGCGAAACCAACGTCCGGATGGCCGATGTCATCATCATCAACAAGGTGGCTACGGCCAATCCCGAAAACGTGCAGCTGGTCCGGGACAACGTGGCTTCCGTGAACCCCGACGCCGTCATCCTGGACGCCGCTTCCCCCATCTTCGTGGACGACCCGAAGGTGCTGAAGGGCAAGAAGGTCCTGGTCATCGAGGACGGCCCCACCCTCACCCACGGCGGCATGAAGTACGGCGCTGGAACCATCGCCGCCCGTCGGGCCGGAGCAGGCGAGCTTATCGACCCCAGGCCTTTCCTGGTCGGTGAGTTGAAGGACACCTTCGAGACCTATCCCGAGTTGGGGGTTCTTCTGCCGGCTATGGGCTACGGGGAGCAGCAGGTGAGGGATCTTGAAGCCACTATCGCCAGGGCGGTTGAAGGCGGTGTGGAAGCCGTGGTGGTGGGTACGCCCATCGACCTGGCCCGCCTGGTGAAGATCCCGGTCCCCAACACCCGGGTCCGGTACGAGCTCCAGGTCATCGGCCAGCCTACCCTGGAAGACGTCCTGGCTCCGGTCCTGAAGAAGGGGTGAGGGCTGAAGGAGGATAAGCCACGGATGACTCCGGTAAGAAACGGGGCCCGGCATTATGCCGGGCCCCGTTTATGATTCACCTGAGATGAACCCGATCTAAGTCATTTCCGACAATCGGTTACGGGATTCATCCAATCCAGCTTCGATCCCCCGGCTTGCTGCTCTTCCGCGAAAGCCCCGTCGTCCCAGGAATGCGTAGAGCCGCCGCCTGGCCTTCTCCCGGCCATCCGTGAAGGCCTCCGCCACCAGTGCTTTCAGGATGGAGGTGCCCTGTCTTCCGACCCAGCTCCGGGCCGCCGCCTCCGCCAGCCGTTCTTCGGAAACGCCCTCCTCCTCGAAAACCTCTTCCACAGCCCTCTCAGCCGTGGCCCGGGCAATGCCTTTCCGGACCAGCTCCTGCCGCAGCACAGAGGAGGCCCTGGGAGAAAAGTTCAACCGATCTCGGACAAGGGCTCTGGAAAAGGCTGCGTCATCCAGGAGGCTTCTCTCTTCCAGCCAGGAAAGGCACCCGGCCACCTCGTCGTCGTTGAACCCTTTTCGCTGAAGGCGGCCCCTGAGTTCCTCCACTCCCCGGCTTCGAGCCGCCAGTAACCGGAGAGCCGAGTTCAGAAGCTCCTCCCCGGGCCGTCGGGTTTCCCCGGTCATGGGACAGGCACGGGGGACCACTTGCACAGGGGACTGTTCAACATCTCCACGTTGATGATGAGCTCGATGTCGTCGCCGGGATCCACCGGGAGGGACTCCGTGACGCACCGGGGTCCCGAGAGGATATCGATTTCGATGCGAAGGTCCGTGTAGCCCTTCCATGGAAGTGTATAGACGGCGTCCCGTTTCCCCGTCACGATCCCCAGCTTTTCCCGGGTGCCGGTGGTGACCGCCCACAGGGTGGCGTCCATGAAGTTCAGGTTCGTGACGAAGATTCGGATGCTCTCGTCCCCGTAATCCCCGCCGAAAGAAGTGCTGGAAGGACCCGGGCCGACGCTGCATCCGTTTGCAGCAACGGTTCCCAGGAGCACGATCATGATGGGGAAGACCTGCCTGGTGTTCATTGAAATGCTCCGTCCGGAGGCGTGGGGAACCGAGTGGCGCTGGAAGGCGGTCCAACAACCCTTTGTGGGCGCTCCATGCTCCCTTCTATCTTGCCAGTGGGGGAGGAGTTCCCCCGGAAGCGTTTCCTGGGTGGAACGGCTCGGCCCTTTACCCGGGTAGGCTACCTGGAATTTCTTTCCATGGCGAATTGCTGATCGTCTTTCATCGCAGTCGGGGGAAGGAGGCCGAGATGGCGTCATCACTGGGAAAAGGCCCCGGAGATCGGGTTCGTGGTCCTGCCGTGGCAGGGAGTTTCTATCCTGGAGATCCGGAGGGCCTCAGGGAAATGGTGGAAGGACTCCTGGCTTCGGCCTCCGGAGAGGGCGCCGAAAGAGCCCCCAAGGCCCTCATCGCCCCCCACGCCGGGTTCGTCTACTCCGGGCCGGTGGCGGCGTCCATCTATGCACGTCTCCGCCGCTTCAGGGATCTCTACTCCCGGGTGGTCCTTCTGGGACCTGCCCACCGCTACCTCTTCCATGGAATCGCTGCCCCCTCCGCCAGGGCCTTCCGGACTCCCCTGGGCGAGGTCCCGCTGAACCGGGAGCTCCTGGCCCGTGCCCTGGAGCTTCCCTCGGTCCGGCTCCTGGACGAGGCCCATGAAGGGGAGCACAGCCTGGAGGTGCATCTTCCCTTTCTTCAGACCGTTCTGGACGAGTTCGCCCTGGCTCCCCTTGTGGTGGGAGACGCCGGGATGGAAGAAGTGGCTTCGGTGCTCCGGGCTCTCTGGGGAGGGGAGGAGACGCTGGTGGTCATCAGCTCGGACCTCAGTCATTTTCTCTCCTATGAGGAAGCCAATGCCCGGGATGAGTCCACGGCTGAAGCCATCGAGGCTCTGGACCCCGATGGGATCGGCCGGGACCAGGCCTGTGGCCGGATTCCCGTGGGAGGACTCCTCCTCAGGGCCCGGGAGGAAGGCCTCCGGGTCGAACGGGTGGACCTGAGGAATTCCGGGGACACGGCCGGCCCCCGTGACCAGGTGGTAGGGTACGGTTCTTTTCTGTTTACAGGCCGCTGACGGAGGGGCGAGCCGGATCCCGGGCGTTGCGGGCCCTGTTCATCCCTCTTGCAGGTACCACTGCCCGGTGAGGAGATCCCGGTAGATCGTCACTGTCAGGCCATCTTCCAGGACCAGGGTGGCGTATCGCCGGGAAATGGGCTCCCGCCACCATTCGTCGTCGATCTGCCAGATCTCCCGGATCTGGACCACCTTCCGGGCGCCTCGCTTCAGATGGAGATAGGTGGGGCGTCCTCCGGATCCCGTACGGACCCGGACGGGGCGAGGAGCGTTCAGGGGACGAAGAGCTGCGGGGTCGTGCTTCCGCGGGCCTCCGGTCGATTTCTTCATCGTGGCTCGCCCCATTGCTCGGACAGGCTCCTCACGGCTCGAAGTTCAGCAGAGCGTAGCGTCGCTCCGGAATCCGGGACCAGGGGTCCATTTCCACCACCCGGTAGAGGGGTGAAAACCCCAGCTTGAGCTTCAACTCCCTTACAGCCTCCCGAAGAGAGGGTGGGACAGTCCCTTCATTCAGGGCCGTGCCACCGGCTTCCCTGCCCGCCACCTCCCCTCGATCAAAGAAGCCGGTCTGGGAGGTGGCGGCACCGAACTGGAAGAGCTCCAGGGCCAGACTCTCCACGGCCCGGGGAGGGGGAGAGATGGATATCTTGCCTCTCAGAGGAAAGCTCAGTGCCTCTTTCCGGGCTGTGGGCTCCCGGATGACGGACTCCACGGACCATGATCCTCCTCCCTCCAGGCGGGCCCGGAGGCGAACCCCCTGGACGCTCCGGCCCTGCCGTGCCGGTCGGGCCAGAGCCTTTTCCATGAGTCGGTCCAGAGCTCCGTGGAGGGCCTCCCTCCGGCCCGAGGGCGTGGGAAAGCTCAGGGAGACCCGGATGGGGCGGGGACGGTGGAGGGGACGGACAGGGTCCAGGCGTTCACCTGTGGACCAGGCCAGGGCTTTCCGTCCTTCTTCTCCGAACTGGCCCACCAGGGCCGTTTCGGGAAGGGCCTTGAGGGACTCGAGGGTGATGATGCCCAGCCGCTCCAGACGCTGGATCATGAGGGGCGCCACCGGGAGGACGGAAACAGGACAGTCGGCCAGGAATGCCGGGAGCTCCGACTCCGATACCAGGACCGGCTTTCCGGGTCCGGAACGAGTGGCCGCCACCCAGGCTCCGAACTTTCCCGGGGCCATGCCGGCTCGGATGGCTGCCACAAGCGGCCGGGGAAAAAGTTGTAGAAGAGCCTGGAGGGCTACCATCACCTGCCGGTAGGGAGGACCGTGGAGACGCTCCAGGCCGTCCATTCCCAGAAAGATCCGTCCCCGACCCGCCGGCTCCACGATGGGGCTCAGCGCCGTGAGGGATTCCACCATCTCCTCCTGGGCCGCGTCGTAGTGGTCCGGATCCGGCTCCAGGAGGGTCAGGGACGGACAAAGGGAGATGGCCTGGGAAACCATCTGTCCCGGGCGGACGCCGGCTTCGGCTCCCCGCTCCGAGACCTGCCAGAGGGTTCGCCGGGTCCCTTCTCCCGGGAAAAGGAGGGCCACAGAGGTGGCGTCCAACTCCGGAGCCCGGACCAGTTCCAGGCGAAGCTCGAAAGTGGGAAGCCAGAGGCAGAGGGCCTGCCGGCTCCCGGGAAGACGAGAGGCCTCCCGGGAAGACAGGGGCCTGTTGTCTTCCGTGCTCAGGAAGGGAATGGTGGCCTGGTAGAGCTGAGTCATGCCTGCTGAGATGGATCAGGGAAAAGATACCGAATAAAAACCGAAGATCAAGGTAAGAAAGGGATGCCGAAGATGCAAGGAGCTCAGCCCACTGCCGTCAGTGGCCTGCGGAAGCCGGGATCCACCCTGGGAAAGCTCGGCGGATTCCGTATCTTTCCACAGTATATTTACACCTTGCTGCGAGTCCCGACGGTTTCGCTGAAAACCCTGAATCCGAAGCCCAGGCGTCATCCATATGAACGTGAAGACCGCTTCCGCTCCTCCTCTTGGTTTCTCCACACCCCTCCTTGTCCTGCCCCAGTTCCAGGATTCGGGAGCCCTTACCGGTGCCGCCGACCAGGTGAATGAAATGATGGGAGGAGTCATCTCCCGGGCACGGCGGGACGGTGACTTCACCGGAAAATCCGGGGAAACCCTCCTCCTCTACGCTCCGGAGGAGAGCGAGGTGGGCCGTATCCTCCTGGTAGGGGTGGGAAAGGCCGAAGAGCTGGAGGCCGAAGGGATCCGGAAAATGGCAGGCCGGGCCGTCCGGGTGGCGGAGGAGCTGAAGCTCTCCGCCATCGCTCTCGGGATGGATCTCTCCTGGCCCTTGCCGGATGAGCTGGTGGCCCAGGCCGCCGCGGAAGGGGCCGTTCTGGCGGCCTGGCGGTTCCGGGAGTTGAAGACGGTGGAAGATCCGTCGGAACCAACTGTGGAAGTGACGGAATTCACTCTCCTTACGGAAGGGGAAGAACCCAAGATCCAGGCCGGCGCTCGGGTGGGGCTGATCCTGGCCCGCGGAGAGAACCTTGCCCGGACTCTTCAGGCCCGGCCGGGAAATGTGGCCACTCCCTCCCACCTGGCCGAGGAAGCCAGGAAGATGGCCAGAAGCCGGAAGCTGAAGGTCACGATCCTGGGGCCCAGGGAGATGGAAGAGGAAGGCATGGGGGCTCTCCTGGCTGTGGCCCGGGGATCCGACGAGGAGCCACGCCTCATCGTCATGGAGCATCGAGGAGGAGGAAAGAAGGACCCTCCCCTTGTCCTGGTGGGGAAAGGGCTCACCTTCGACGCCGGGGGCATCTCCATCAAGCCTTCCAGCGGCATGGAGGACATGAAGTATGATATGTCCGGTGGCGCTGCGGTTCTGGGGGCCATGCAGGCCCTGTCGGAGCTGGAAGTCCCCCTGAACGTTGTGGGCATCGTACCGTCATCGGAGAACCTCCTGAACGGGAAAGCGGTAAAACCCGGGGACGTGATCCGAACCCGGGAGGGGAAGACCGTGGAAGTCATCAATACCGATGCCGAAGGTCGCCTGATCCTGGCGGATGCCCTCTCCTACGCCCGGAAATTCGAGCCGTCAGCCATGGTGGACTGCGCTACCCTGACCGGTGCCTGTGTCATTGCGCTGGGCCATGTGGCCTCCGCGGTCCTGGGAACCGATGATGCTCTGGTGGAAGAGCTCCGGGCAGCCGGAGATCGCTCGGGCCAGCGATGCTGGCCCCTCCCCCTGTGGAAGGAGTACAGGGAGCAATTGGAGAGCACGGTGGCGGATCTCAAGAACGTGGGGGGGCGTCCCGCCGGGACCATCACCGCCGCCGCCTTCCTGAAGGAATTCGTGGGAGGGGTGCCCTGGGCTCACCTGGACATCGCGGGCACCGCCTACGGAGAGGGTAAACTCTCCTATCAGCGGAAGGGTGGAGCCGGGGTCCCCACCCGCCTTCTGGTGGAGTGGGTCCGGGAGCGGGCCGGGTGAAGCCGGGAGTCACCCCCGCCCAGGCCCTTCTGGGACGCCTGATCCTGGGACTCTTCTTCGGCCTCCTTCCGGTCCAGGGAATGGCCCAGGTCATTCCGGATACCATCCCTCCACCTCCGGATACGATTCCCCCGGGCGGGGACACCATTCCCGACAGGCCCGATTCCCTGGCCATTGAAATCATGGCTCCCGATTCCATGGAAGATCGGTCCCAGGCCCAGGACAGCCTCGCCGCTGCGGACAGCCTCGCCGCTGCGGACACCCTTCCGGCCGTGAAGCTTCCCGAACTGGCCCGGGTCCTTCCCGAGGGGTTCGAGACCGGCGTATGGAGTTGGGACCGGGAGGCCATCCTGGGGAGCAGGTCCCTGACCCTGGCGGAGCTGGTGGCTGAGATTCCCGGTACGGTTCTCCTCCGGGGAGGAGATTACGGCACGCCGGTTTCGGTGTCTGCCTTCGGGGCCGGTGGGGAGCGAATCCGGGTCTTCAGGGACGGCCTGGAGATCCTGCCCCTGGAGGGGAGCACCCCGGACCTGGCCAGAGTGGGGCTGGGGGGTCTCCGGTCCGTCCGGGTCATTCGCGGAGCCGGGGAGCTCCGTATCGAGCTCAAGAGCATGCTGACGGAGGGGGGGCGCCCCTATTCCCTCGTGGAGGCCGGCACCGGCGATTTCAATACCAACCAGTTTCGTGGCACCTTCTCCCATCCCCGGGCCCTGGGAGGTGCGTTGGCCCTGGCCATCGAACGGGTGGACACCCAGGGCCCCTTCGGCCGGGAGCCCGGCGCCGCCACGGGCGGATGGATCCGGTATGCCCGTGGCCTCGGTTCCCGGGGGGTGGTTCTGGCGGACTTCGCCAAACGCTCTTCCACCCGTGGGGATCCCTTCCTCCCGGAGAGCGTCGGCCGGACGGACTGGTCGATCCGGACCCGTTGGGACCTTCCCAGGGGCCTGGTGGGGGACCTCTTCCACGCATCCTCCCGGCTGGACACGGACGAGGAGGTGGAGTTCGATTTCCAGACCGAGGCCCGGACCCGCACAGGAGCCATCCTGAGCTACGATTCTCCCTGGGTACGGGGCCTCGGCCGTTTGCAGAAGCTCACAGGAGAGGGCGTTCCGGAGACCAGCGCTTTCCTGGAGCTCTCGGGCGCACACGGATCCCTGGGGGGCCTGGCGGGAGAGGCGGAATGGGAGGACTGGGGGGGGAGGTCCATTACCCGGACCCGTCTTCGGGGCTGGACCGCGCCCCTCTGGGGGCTTTCCCTTTTTGCCGAGCGTGGTTCCGGGAGCTGGGGGCTGCCGTATCTGCCCCCGGCTCCGGAAGAACCGGCGGGCAGCGGGGAGGGGGAGGAGGAGACAGATCCGACGGAACCGACCGAACCGACCCCCCCGGTGCTGCCGGGGCCCCGGTTTTCCCATAGCGAGGGGACCCGCTTCGGTCTGAGCTATGGCTGGAAGGGGCTCCGTCTTTCCGGCGCCAGGTTGAGTGTGTCCGCCGACTCTCTCTTCCTCCTGGGCCTGCCCCAGGATCGAACCGGGCTGACGGTGGATGAGACCTTTCTCCCCAGCTCCACCCTCCCCGGAGGCACACGGGACGGCTTCGAGGTCACCGGCCGGATTCCCCTCTATCCCCGGGGATTCGCCCTCCTGGGCTCCTACCAGTGGTGGGATCAGGCCGGGGACGTCTGGACAGCCCCGGCGGACTCCCCGGCCACACCGGAGCTCCTGACGGAGGAGGAAATCCCCTGGCGCTACCTCCCCGGGGAGAACTACCAGGCCAGTTTGTCCTTCCACGACACCTTCCTCCCCACCGGAAATCTGGAAGTCTGGTTCGACCTGGGCGTCGACGGGAGAGGTCCCATGGTGGTGCCCTTCATGGAAACGGTGGAGCTGGGTGGCGAGGAAGGGGAGACCACCCGGATTCCCACCACGGTGCCGTTCTATCAGAGTTGGTTCGTCCGGCTCCAGATCCGGGTAGTGACGGTCCGGGTGTTCATCATGTGGGAGAACTTCTCCACCCGGCAGAGAAACCAGGATTTTCCGGGCCGGATCCTGATCCCCAGCCGATCCCTCTACGGGGTTCGCTGGACCATGTGGAATTGAACCGGAAGGATCCAGATGATCCGCAGCATGACGGGGTATGGAGAAGCCCGGAGATCCGTTCCGGAGGGAGAGCTACGGGTGGCCATCAAGACGGTGAACCACCGCTTCTTCAATGCCCACCTGAGGACTCCCCCGGGTTTCGACAGCCTGGAGGCCACCATCCAGCAATGGCTCCGCGGATTCTTCTTCCGGGGCCACGTAAACTATATCCTGGCCCTGGAACGGGATCCTGGCCGCACAACGGAGCGCCTTCCGGAATTGGACATGGAGAGGGCCCGACACTTCCGGGGTCTCCTCGGGGAATTGACCCGGGAGCTGGAACTGGAGGGAAATGTGGAAATCCAGGACCTGGTCCGGCTCGGGGATCTCTTCAGGACCCCTGAGCCCGGATCCCAGGACCTGGAGACGGATCCCGGCCTCATCCAGGCTCTCACCGAGGAAGCCGCCGGGAAGGCCCTGGAAATGAGGGATCAGGAGGGGGCCCGGCTGGAGGCGGACCTGCGGGGCCGCCTGGACGCCATGGCCCGGGAGTTGGACCTTGTGGAAGCCCGGGCTCCCCAGCGCCTGCTGGAAGAACGGGACAGACTCCGGGCCGCCGTTCGGGAGCTGACCCTGGCGGAAGAGGTGGACGAGGACCGGCTGGCCAGGGAGATCGCCTACCTGGCGGAGCGTTGGGACATCAACGAAGAGATTGTTCGGTTCCAGGCCCACCTCCAGGCCTTTCGGGACACCCTGGCCTCCGGGAAGGGGGAACCGGTTGGGAAACGGCTGGGCTTTCTGGTTCAGGAGATGCATCGGGAGGCCAACACCATCGGCTCCAAGGCCAATGATCTGGAGATGAGTCACGCATCCGTCGCCATCCGGGAGGAGATCGAGCGTCTGAGGGAACAGCTGGAGAATGTGGAATGACGGGTCCGGATCCGGCCTGTTCCCCGGTGGTTCTGGCGGCACCCAGCGGGGGGGGAAAGACCACCATCGCCAGAGCTCTGGTGAGGAGGTACCCGGACTTCGCCTTCTCCGTCTCCGCCACCACCCGGGCCCCCAGAAAGGGAGAGGTCCATGGGGAGGATTATTTCTTTCTCTCCAGGGACGCCTTTCTGGAGATGGTCCGGGAGGGGGCCTTCGCCGAGTGGGCGGAAGTCCACGGAAATCTCTACGGAACTCCCCTCTCCAGCCTCTCTGAAGCCAGCCGTGAGAATCGGCATGCTGTCCTGGACATCGACGTTCAGGGCGCGGCCCGGATCCGGGAGACGGTTCCCCAAGCTCTTCTTCTGTTTATCTTACCTCCATCGGTGGAGATCCTGTTTTCCCGCCTTCAGGACCGGGGAACAGAGGGAGAAGAGGCCGTCCGCCGACGCCTGAAGACCGCCCTGAAGGAGCTGGAGGCTGCCGAAACCTTTGATTTTCTGGTGGTCAACGACCATCTGGAAGAGGCGGTGAAGGAGGTTCGGGACCTGGTTCGATCCGTGGACTCCGCAACAGGGAGAGACTCCGGGAAAGAAGGCGCCTCCGGAACCATGGATCATGTCAGGGAACTCAAGGACGGGATCGAAGCCCTCCTGAGTCAGGACACTTTGTTGGAAAACCATTAGGAGGACGTTTCATCCATGCGCGTATTCACCCCCGATGAAGTAGCCGAGTACACCTTCAGCAAGTATCTGGGTGTTCTGGTGGCGGCCCGTTACGCCCGGGAGCTGAATTCCCTGCCCAGGGAGACCCTGCCCCTGGGACAGGAGAAGAAGCTCACCACCCGGTCCCTGGAGGCTCTGACCTCAGGAGAGATCGAGTTCCGCCTCGTCAAGCGTCGGAAGCGAGAGGAGTAGGGCCCTTGGCCGTCCGGATCCTTCATCCCAGACGCCCCTGGGAGGGGCGCCGGGTGGTCCTGGGGGTCACCGGCGGCATCGCTGCATACAAATCCGTCCAGCTGGCCCGGGACCTCACACGCCTGGGAGCCCGGGTCGATGTGGTAATGACGGCCGGCGCCCAGGAGTTTGTGCGACCCCTGTCCTTCCGGGGCGTTACCGGCCGGGAGGTCCACACGGATCTCTTCACCGGAACCGGGCCCGCCGTCCACATTCGGCTGGGGGCCGAGGCCGACGTGGTGCTCGTGGCTCCCGCCACGGCGGATTTCATGGCTCGGGCGTCCCAGGGAATGGCGGACGATCTCCTCACCACCCTTCTCCTTGTGACCAGAGCGCCGGTTCTCCTCTGCCCGGCCATGAACGAGAGGATGTATTCCCACCCCCAGACCCGGCGAAATCTCCGGCACCTTTCCCGGGAGCTGGGATATATCCTGGTGGGTCCGGACGTGGGCCCGCTGGCTGTCGGTGAGGGGGAGGGTCGGGGCCGGCTGGCGGAACCGGAGGAGATCCTGGAGCACGTGGGGAGGGCGGTGGGGGCCGATTCCCGTTGGATGGATCGTGAGGTCCTGGTGACGGCGGGCCCCACCCGAGAGAAATTGGACCCGATTCGTTTCCTGGGAAATCGATCCTCCGGAAGGATGGGCTTCGCCCTGGCCCGGGCTGCGTGGCGCCGGGGAGCCAAGGTTCGCCTGGTGACGGGGCCGTCCATGCTCCCTGATCCCGCCGGTGTCGAGACCCTCCGGGTGGAGTCGGCGGAAGAGATGGAAGAGGCCGTCTTGGCCCGAACCTCCCAGGCCGACGTGCTGATCTTCGCGGCGGCGGTTG
The DNA here is from genome assembly GCA_964605505.1 of uncultured Gemmatimonadaceae bacterium. Classification (GTDB taxonomy): domain Bacteria; phylum Gemmatimonadota; class Gemmatimonadetes; order Longimicrobiales; family Gaopeijiaceae; genus CAZSDD01. The sequence goes on from CAZSDD010000002.1 coordinate 82,825, forward strand.
CCGACTACAGACCCCGGGACCCCAGGGCCAGGAAGGTGAAACGTTCCAGGGAGGGAGGCGGTATGGAGCTTCATCTGGAGCCCACACGGGATATCGCCCTGGCCTCGGTGGAGGCCCGCAAGCCGGGATCGGTGGCCCTGGGCTTCGCCCTGGAGACGGAGGACCTGAAGGAAAATGCCCGGCGGAAGCTCACCGAGAAGGCGTTCCAACTCATCGCGGCGAATTCCGCCGTGGAGGCGGGTGCGGGCTTCGATGCGAACACAAACCGGGTGACGATCCTGGACCTGGATGGAGGGGTGGAGGAACTTCCGGTTCTCTCCAAGGACGAGGTGGCCGAGAGGCTCCTGGATCGCCTTTCCGAACTCCTCCCCGATTCGTCATGACCCCCGGAGGTCCTGCTCCGGGACAGGTGGCACGTTACCTCCGGCAACTCCGGGAACTCGCGGGTCCCCATCTCTTTCTTGATCGGCTCACCGCCGAAGAAGCCCTGGCTCTGGCTTTCGGACGGGCCCATGCCCCGGCGGCCTCCCGGGAACCATCGGATCTCTCCGGCTTCCCCTCCGATGCGGTCGAAAGCCAGGGGCACCTGTCCGGAACGTACGAAGAGCTGAAAACCCAGGCCCTCTCCTGCCGGAGGTGTCCTCTGGCCGAGACCCGGACGCAGGTGGTGTTCTCCGATGGAAACCCGACGGGCCGTCTGGTTGTGGTAGGGGAGGCTCCCGGAGCCAGGGAGGACAAGACCGGCAAGGCCTTCGTGGGGCCGGCGGGGAAGTACCTGGACCTCCTTCTGGCCTGTGTCGGACTCTCCCGGCAGGACTCGGTGTACATCTGCAATGTCCTGAAGTGCCGGCCTCCAGGGAATCGTAATCCCCTCCCGGCGGAGATCCAGGCTTGCACGCCCTATCTCCGCCGGCAGCTTGAGCTCATCTCCCCCCGGGCGCTACTGGCGGTGGGTTCTTTCGCGGCCCAGTTTCTCACGGGTCGGGGTTCATCTCTCGGGGAGCTCCGTGGAGAGATCTACAGCTACCAGGGGGTCCCCGTGGTGGTGACCTACCATCCGGCGGCCCTCCTGCGGAACTCCGGATACACAAGACCGACCTGGGACGACCTCCAACTCCTCCGGCAGGTCATGGACGGAGTCTGAGGGCCAGTGCTCAAGAAATCGTTGGCCATTTTCCCGGCCATCTCTTCTCGTGGAGGAATCGTCAAACCGTGCATGCTCCTGAACCCATGACTTCCCCTTCGGGCGGGAGGTTCGATCGGGAACCCCCGTTTTCCTCCGTGGCCGAGATCTCGGTCCTGGGGGGTATGCTTCTGGATGGGACCGCGGTGGACAAGGCCACGGAGCTGGTCCAGGACCACATGTTCTTCAGGGAGGCCCACCGCCGCCTGTTCAGATCCATGGTCCGTCTTTCGGAGCGTGGAGACGTCATCGACGTCATCACCCTCAGCGAAGAACTCCGGAAGACGGGAGAGCTGGATGCGGCGGGAGGTCTTCCCTATCTGGCGGAGCTTCTGGATGCCGTCCCCACGGCGGCCAATATCGAGTACCATGCGAAGATCGTCCGGGAGAAGGCCCTCCTGCGGCACCTCATCGATGCCGCTTCCACCATCATACGGGAAGTCTATGACCAGGGGGAGCGATCCGTCGAGGAGGTTCTGGATGAGGCGGAACAGAGGGTCTTTCAGGTTTCCCAGAGCCACGAACGGGGTGGGTTCGTCCGGATCAAGGAGATCCTGTGGCCCACCTTCGAGCACATCGAGCGCCTCCAGTCATCCAAGTCCGGTATCACCGGGGTGCCCACGGGCTTCCCGGATCTGGACCGCATGACCACCGGATTCCAGAACGGGGACCTCTGCATCGTGGCCGCCAGGCCCTCCATGGGGAAAACCTCCTGGGTGCTGAACGTGGCCCAGAGCGCGGCTATCGAACACAACGTTCCGGTGGCCCTCTTCTCCCTGGAGATGTCCAAGGAGCAACTGGTGCAGCGGCTGCTCTGCTCGGAAGGGAGGGTGGACTCCCAGCGCCTTCGCCGGGGCCAGCTCTCCTCGGACGAATACCAGCGCCTGGCCGCTGCGGCCGGCCACCTGAACACGGCTTCCATCTGGATCGACGACTCCCCGGGAAATACGGTCCTGGAGATGAGAGCCAAGGCCCGGCGTCTCATGGCCGAGAGCAAGTTCGGCCTCCTCGTCATCGACTACATGCAGCTCATGACCTCCCACCGCTCCAGTGAGAGCCGGACCCAGGAAGTGAGCGAGATCTCCAGGGGCTTGAAAGCGCTGGCCAGGGAGTTGGATGTGCCGGTCATCGCCCTGAGCCAGCTGAGCCGGGCCCCGGAGCAACGCACGGACAGGCGGCCACAGCTTTCGGACCTCAGGGAGTCGGGATCCATCGAGCAGGATGCCGATCTGGTCATGTTCCTGTACCGCCCCGAATACTATTTTGGCCCCACGGACAAGGATGGAAACTCCATTGAGGGAAAGGTCGAGCTTATCGTAGGCAAGCAGCGGAACGGGCCGACCGGGACCCTGAATCTCTTTTTCCACAAGGCGTACACCCGGTTCGACTCCGTCACTCCTCGGGAAATGGATGAGGCCTGACCCGCTCATGGTCCCTCGGACTCCTTTTGATCTCGGCTCCGCAGGACGTGGGCAGCCTTCCGCTGTGCGTGGTCCGGTCCGATGACCCGAAAGGCTCCAGAAAGGGATGGTCCCGCAGGTGCAATTTTCTGGAAGAGAGGCGTCGGCCTCCTGGACTGTGGGTGTGGCCGTTCCGGCGGCGGGGATGGGAACCCGCATGGGAGGGGTCAGGAAGCCCTTCATGGATCTGGCGGGAGAGCCCATTCTCTTCTGGGCATTGCAGCCGTTTCTGCAGCATCCACAGGTGACGGCCGTGGCTGTGGCTCTCGGAAAGGAGGATGCCGCCTCTCCTCCGGAATGGCTCACATCCCTGGATCCCAGGATCCGGGTGGTTGCCGGAGGAGCCACCCGGGGTGATTCCGTCCGTGCGGCCCTGGCATCCCTTCCGGCGGATGTGGATCTCGTGGCGGTCCATGATGCGGCCAGGCCCCTGGTGACCAGGGATATTCTGGATCGGTGCCTGGCTGCGGTGGGGGCGGACCGTGGGGCAGTGGCGGGATGGCCGGCGGTGGATACCCTGAAGGAGGTGGCATGGGGAGGCCGGATCGTGGGCACGCCGAACCGGGATCGCATATGGCATGCCCAGACGCCGCAGGTGTTTCCCAGATTGAAGATCCTGGAAGCCTATCGGAGGGCCCTGGAAGACGGAGTTTCCGATACCGACGACTCGGCCCTGGTGGAACGGATCGGTGGGGAAGTGGTGATGGTGTCGGGAAGCCCCTTCAATCTGAAGGTGACGCGGCCTGAGGACCTCCCCCTGGCGAAGCTCTTCCTGGAACTGGAAACGCCCTGATGGAGCCCATCTTGCTCGAGGTCCGGGGGGATCCGCCGGATCCGGGGGTCCTGGCCATGGTGGCCAGGCACCTGGACGAAGGCGGATTGGTGGCCATGCCCACGGAGACTGTCTACGGATTCGGCGCCGCCCTTCGCGAGGAGGCCATTCGGGACATCCAGAGACTCAAAGCAAGGGGAGAGGAGAAACCGTTTCTGGTTCTGGTTCCCGGTCCGGAGTCAGTGACGGAGCTGGAGTGGACCCCATGTGCTCGGGAGCTGGCGGGGATCTTCTGGCCGGGCGCCCTCACGATCCTCCTGGACGATCCCGGATGTCGATTTCCGCCAGGGGTCAGGAGTGCCGAGGGAAAAGTGGCCATCCGCTGGTCCCCTCACCCTATGGCGGAGGGATTGTTGGAGGCCCTGGGTGAGCCCCTCATCTCCACCAGCGTGAACCTTCCGAGAGGGGTTCCGGCCGTCACTGCCCTGGAGGCCAGGGAGACAGCCGTCTCCCTGGGAGGGGGTGCGGATCTCTGGATTCTGGATGGAGGAGCTCTTCCCCCTTCAGGGCCCTCCACCATTGTCGATTGCTCCGGACCCGAGCCGATCGTCGTTCGGGCCGGATCCATTCCTGTCAACCGGTTGCGGTGCGTCTTCCCGGAGTTGGAAGAACCCGCCTGATCCGAGAGAAATGTCTCGACCTTCATCCGTTCGAACCCCGGAATCCTCCAGACGGATCCTCTTCGTCTGCAGCGGAAATACTTGTCGTAGCCCCATGGCCGAAGCCATCGCTCGCGCCGCGGCGGAAGACATCGGCCTGGTGAAGACCGAGTTCCGCTCCGCCGGGACTTCCGCGGTTCCAGGACTTCCGGCCAGTCCGGGCGCCCTCAGGGCCGCCAGGCGAAACGGCCTGGAGCTGGAGGACCACCGATCGACTCCGCTCTCCCCGGACCTGGTGGAGTGGGCGGACCTGATTCTCACCATGGGTCCATCCCATCTCATACGGGCGCTGGAGTTGGGAGGGGAAGGGAAGAGTCTTCTGCTGGGGGAGTTCGCTTCCGGGGACGATCCGTCGATCAGGGACCCATCGGTTCCCGATCCCTACGGCGGAGATGACCAAATCTATGAAGCCACTTTCCATACCCTGGATCACTACGTGAACGACACCCTGGAGCGGCTGGTCCGGGAAAGAGAGGGTTCATGAGCCACATCATCACGGCCCGTACGCGGGTCTTTGCGGTCATCGGGGACCCGGTGGCCCATTCTCTGTCTCCCGTGGTCCACAATGCCGCCCTCCGGCACCTGGAGTTGGACGGTGTCTTTGTGGCGCTCCCGGCCTCCCAGGAGGACATGATCGGGTTTCTCAGGGGCCTGGCCCGAGCCGGAGGCGGAGGAAACATCACTCTTCCCCACAAGGAGAAGGCAGCCACGGTGGTGGATCGGCCGTCGGCGGAGGTCCGTCGGACGGGGGCCTGCAACACCTTCTGGGCGGAGGGCGGGGTCATTCACGGAGACAACACGGACGTGGCGGGGTTCGGACGGGCTCTGGACGAGTTCCTGGGCGGACCTCCGGAAGGGTATCGAGTTCTGGTTCTGGGAGCCGGGGGGGCTGCCAGGGCATGCCTGGTCGCCCTCATGGATCGGGACGTGAAGGAGATCCAACTCCTGAATCGAACCCATGAACGGGCGCGTGCCGTGGCCCGGCGCATCGGGGGGGAACGGGTCAGGGTTCTGGACGATCATCGAGCTGCCGTGGCGGGAAGCTATGACCTGGTGGTGAACACCACCCGCCTGGGCCTGGACGATGACGATCCGCTCCCTCTGGACCTGGAGCTTCTGGACCGGGCCGGGGCCGTGGTGGACATCGTTTATGGCCACGGCCCGACGCCCTTTCTGGATCTGGCCAGGAAGCTGGGCATTCGGGGCGCCGATGGAGCCGAGATGCTCCTGCACCAGGCGGCGGCGGCGTTTCGGCGGTGGTGGGGAGTGGACCCGTCCCTGGAAGTCATGCGGGAGGCGCTGAAAGAGGTGGTCGGCCGTTGACGGCCGCATCGGTGACCCGGGAGACCCTGGACCTGCTCCTTCCCCGGGGGTGCCTGGCCTGTGGGATGAGGATTCCCCCCGAAGACGTCAACGGAATGATCTGCCCCTCATGCAGGGTCCGACTGCGACCGCCCCCCGCCCCTTTCTGTGCCCGGTGTCAGGCACCCCGGGGAACGGGTCAGCCCCCGGGGGAGGTCTGCCTCGAATGCCGGGATTGGCCCGAGATTCTGGTTTCGGCTCGTGCAGCCGTGGTTCTGGATCCTGCTGCAGGGGCCCTGATCCATGCCCTGAAGTATCGAGGCTGGAGGAACATTGCCCAGCTCATGGGGGAAAAGATGCTGTTGTACAGCCCTTCTGTCCTGGTGTCTCCGCTGGTGGTTCCGGTACCCACGACGAGTTGGCGGCGCCGTACCAGGGGCTACAACCAGGCCGCTGTCCTTGCCGAAGTGTTTTCCGGGTTCAGGAATCTTCCCATGAAGGAGGTTCTCTACCGAGGCTCCGGCCGGACTCAGGTCCGTCTGGGTCCCCGGGAGAGGGCGATGAATGTCCAGGGAGCGTTCACCGTCCGGACTGATTCCCGCTCCCGGATTCAGGGCCGGGACGTTATTCTGGTGGACGACGTTCTGACCACAGGTGCCACGGCGAAGGCTGCGGCCCGGGCCCTGGAGGCGGGTGGGGCGGCCACCGTCCACCTCAGGACGTTTGCCAGGGCACTCCCGTTCTCCCTCCGTTAGATTCCGGGGAGGCGGCCTGGACGTTCTGCAAGCCGATTGATCCTCTATTCTGAACACCTGATCTCAGGAGATCCTCTCAATGTCCCTTCGCGTTGCCATCAATGGGTTCGGGCGTATCGGACGCATCGTTCTCCGAGCGGCCAAGCAGGCTGGCCGACACGACCTCGACTTTGTGGCGGTGAACGATCTCACCGACAACAAGACTCTGGCCCACCTCCTCAAATACGATTCCGTCCACCGGACCTATCCGGGGACAGTGGAGGCCACCGACGGCGGCCTGAGAGTGGACGGGGACGACATAAAGGTCTTCAGCGAGCGGGATCCTGCCAGATTGCCCTGGGGAGATCTGGGTGTAGACATCGTGGTGGAATCCACGGGGATTTTCCGGGACCGGGCGGGAGCGGGAAAGCACCTGGAGGCGGGGGCCAGGAAGGTCATTATCAGTGCTCCGGCCAAACAGGAGGATGTGACCATCGTCCTGGGTGTGAATGACGGGATGTACGACCCCCGGAACCATCACATCATCTCCAACGCTTCCTGCACCACCAACTGCCTGGCCCCGGTGGTCAAGGTCCTCCTGGACACCTTCGGGATCCGGAGGGGACTCATGACGACCATCCATAGCTACACCAACGATCAGGTGATTCTGGACATGCCCCACAAGGATCTTCGGAGGGCACGAGCAGCCGGCCTGTCAATGATTCCCACCACTACCGGGGCCGCCAAGGCCACCAGCCTGGTCCTTCCCGAGATGGAAGGAAAGATGGATGGAATGGCCATTCGTGTGCCCACGGCCGATGTGTCCCTGGTGGACCTGACCACGGAGCTGGAGCAGGAAACGGATCTGGAAACCCTGAAAGACGCGTTCCGGGAGGCGGCAGCCGGTTCTCTCAAGGGAATCCTCTACGCATCTGAGGAGCCTCTGGTCAGCGTGGACTATACGGGACACCCGGCCAGCTCGATCGTGGATGTCCCCAGCATGGCTCTCATGGGTGGCAACCTGTCCAAGGTACTTTCGTGGTATGACAACGAGTGGGGGTACTCGGAACGGGTTGTGGACCTGGTGCGGTTCGTGGGCGAGAGGCTTTAGTCCAGGGCTGGCAATTCCGCGCGCGGGGTCAGTTGTAACGACGCCCATGGCCCACCGTATACAGGGGTAATGAGCATCGAGAAGCAGGTCCGAGACAGGAGGACCGGGGCGGTCCACCACGACTCTGAGCCGAGGCTTCCTCCCGATTTCGACAAGTGGTTCCGGGAGCATCGGCCCACGGTCTATCGGTACGTCCGGTTCCGCCTGGCCACCCGCGAGGCGGCCGAAGACGTGACGTCGGAGGTGTTCATCAAGGCCCTCAAGGCTCTGGACCGATACGATTCGAACCGAGCTTCTCCGCGGACCTGGCTTCTTCGCATCGCCAGGAACGCCGTGACGGATCATCTGCGCTCTCTCAAACGGCGGTCATCTCTCCATGTGTCGCTGGACCGGATTCCGGATCTGGTGGCCCAGGTCCCCTCTCAGGAAGAGAGGGTCCTGAGAGAGGAGCGACTCTCCAGGATTCTCAACGCGAATCGGCGTTTGAGGCCGGCCGATCAGGAGATCCTTTCCCTCAGGTATGGCGCCGAGCTCAGTAATCGGGAGATCGCCGAGGCGCTGGACATTTCCGGAAATGCGGTGGCGGTGCGGGTTCACAGGGCTCTGGCAAGGCTCAAGGAAGCGGTTGAACGAGAGAGAAGTGAGTAAGGGATACATTTGATGATCAACCGACGCAGAATCTCTCATGAGGGTCATTCCTCAGGCCTGTCCCCGGAACTCCGGGAACTGGACCGGGAGTTGTCAGCCATCCGCATCGAAGAACGCCCTTCATTCGCTCCGGAGCTGGAAGGGGAGTTGCTCCAGATCTGGGGGGAGATGCCGGACTCCCACGAGAGAAATTCCAGGCCCGGCATCCGGATTCTCCTGGCCGCCTGTATGGCGTGTCTGATGGTAGCCGGGCTGTCCGTGCCCTCGGCACGGGCGGCGGTTTCCCGCCTGGTCCGGACCGTCATGGAGGAAGCCGCCCCGACCCTTTTCGCCCCTGAGTCGGAGTTGGAACTCCCGGAGATTTCGGTGGAGGAGCCTGAAGAAGCGCCATCATCGACGGAAGCCACGGCCCGGGCTGCGGCGGGTCCTCCCCTTCTGGACCTGGAGAAGCGACCTTTCCGCGCCGGCAATAATCTTCCTGAGGTGGAGTTTTCCTACCCTGAGATCAGATACCGGAAGGAGGCCGAGGCTCTCATCCTTTCCTACTATCCCGTGGCGTTGCAGCGGGCCGGCGTAGGAGGAGCGGTTCGACTCATGCTCTGGGTCACCGCTGACGGGACGGTAGAAAATGTCCAGATGCGTGAGGGCTCCGGATACCGGAGCCTGAACCTGGCTGCCATGAAGGCCGCCAGGGGGTTGAGGTTCAATCCTGCCACCAGGGCCGGCACTTCGGTGGGCACCTATGTGGAATTCACGGTCAACTTCGTTCCGCCGAACGTTGGGGGGGAATCGGACTTTGACGCCGCGCCACCGAAGGGACCGACAGGCTGACGGTTCCGGGGCTCCGTCCGGGGCTGCGATCCACAACGAGGCCATTGTCCCTCTGGACTTTCGGTTGAGAGTTCAGGGGGGCTTTTCTAAGTTCACCAAGCTGGTTTTCCCAATTCAGATCCAGGAGAGGCAGGAGCATGGAAGCCAAGACGGTGGCCCATCTGTCCAGGGAGCAAATCGCCGGAAAGAGGATCCTCGTCCGGGTGGATTTCAACGTTCCTCTATCCTCTGACGGGTCCATTTCCGACGACACACGCATGGTTCGGGCTTTGCCTACCCTGACTCACCTTCTGGAGGCGGGGGGACGTCTGGTGGTGACCTCCCACCTGGGAAGGCCAAAGGGCGAAGCCAGGGAGGAGTTTTCCCTTCGGCCTGTGGCCGAACACCTGAAGACGCTCCTGGATCATCCCGTTCATTTTTCTCCCCATCTGGTGGGAGGGGAAGCGGCTGAAGCGGTGGCCGGGCTGGAAAACGGAGAACTTCTCCTGCTGGAAAACACTCGGTTCCACCCCGGCGAGACCGGGAATGACCCGGAGCTTTCGGAGAGCCTGGCCCAGCTCGGAGATCTTTTCGTCAACGATGCTTTCGGCACGGCCCATCGTGCCCACGCTTCCACGGTGGGAGCCGCCGAGGCCATTCGCCGAAAAGGAGGGGAGGCTCTGGCCGGGTTCCTCATGGAACGGGAGTTGAAGTATCTGGGGCTGGTGATGGAGGCACCGGAGCGTCCCTTTGTGGCCATTCTGGGCGGAGCCAAGATCTCCGGGAAGATCGATGTCATCCAATCCCTTCTCCCCAGGGTGGACCGCCTCGTCATCGGGGGGGCCATGGCCAACACCTTCTTCCGGGCCCTGGGGCTGGAGACGGGAGATTCCCTGGTGGAGGAGGATCGGGTCGGGATGGCCCGGGAGCTCCTGGAGGCGGGAGGAGACACGATCCTCTTGCCCGTGGACTGTGTGGTTGCAGAGAAAGTGGATGCCTCGGCCCAGACCCGAATCGTGCTCCGAAACGAGGTGGGTGCGGCGGATCGGATCGCAGACATCGGTCCCTCCTCCGAAGCTCTCTTCGCCGAAGTGCTGAAAGGGGCGAAGATGGTGGTGTGGAATGGTCCCATGGGGGTTTTTGAGATGCCGCCTTTCGCCCATGGAACCATGGCAGTGGCCCAGAGCGTGGCAGCGGTGACGGACCGCGGAGGCGTAACGGTGGTGGGAGGAGGGGACTCGGTTTCGGCGGCCGAGGCAGCCGGGGTTTCCGAGCGGTTGAGCCACGTCTCCACGGGAGGCGGCGCCTCCCTCGAATTTCTTTCCGGGGCGGTTCTTCCCGGAGTCGCGGCCCTGGATATCCAGGAAGGAGATTGACGATGGCTGGACAGAAGGTGATCGCGGGAAACTGGAAGATGAATATCGGCCCGGAGGAAACGCGAAGGTTCTTCCAGGATTTTTCTCCCTCCTTTTCGCAGGAAGGTGCCTGCGAGCTCCTCTTCTTTCCCCCGGCTCTCTCCCTGGCCGTGGCCCGGGACTCACGGCCCGACCACCTGGACCTCAGATTGGGGGTCCAGAATATCCACTGGGAGAGGTCCGGGGCTTTTACCGGCGAGATCTCCGCACCCATGGCCAGGGAGGCCGGAGCCACACACACCCTCATCGGACACTCCGAGCGGAGGCATTTGTTCGGAGAGACCAATGAGGAGGTGGGGAAGAAAGTGGGGGCTGCCTTTGAGGGGGGGCTTGTGCCTGTCGTCTGCGTCGGGGAGACCCTGGAGGAGAGGGAGGGGGGGCGACTGGAGGAAGTCCTCCGGGAACAGATGGAAGCTTTCCTTCCGATGGTCCAGGCGCATCCCGGTGTCCGGATCATGGTTGCCTACGAGCCCGTGTGGGCCATCGGCACCGGAAAGACGGCCACACCCGACGACGCCTCCCGGGCCCATGCCTTTCTGAGGGAGCGGCTGACCTCGGCCCTGGATGAGGAGAGGGCCCAGGGAATTCCGTTGCTCTATGGAGGAAGCGTGAAACCGGAAAATGCGGATGAGCTCCTGAGCGCTCCGGAGGTGGATGGGGTCCTGGTCGGGGGAGCCAGCCTTGACCCTGCCTCCTTCCAGGCTATCGCGGAGGCGCTTCGGCCTTGAAGAATCGCCCGGGATTCCGGTGAAATGGGACGCTTGATCTTCCATTCCGTTGACACAAAAGTCCTGGGCGGCGATGTTTTCTTGCTGTGCAACTCTCCAATGGGGCTGAGGTAATGTACGGGTTTCTGCTGGCGATTCTGGTACTCGACGGACTCTTCCTGGGAGTCGTGATCCTCCTCCAATCCGGAAAGGGTGGAGGTCTTGCCGCCATGGGTGGCGGGGTCAGTGCCACCGAGGGGATCCTGGGTGGGCGACAGGCCACCACGGTTCTCACCCGGGCCACCTGGATTTCCGGTGGGCTCTTCATGGGCCTGGCCCTGGTTCTTTCCATCCTCTCGTCCCGGGCCCAACAGCCCCAGTCCATACTTCTGGACGATCTCCAGCAGACGGCCCCAGCTCCGGAGCCGATCCTACCGGGCCTGACAGACACGTCTGGCGGGGGTGGTGAACCCGGAGGTGCCGCGGGTGAAGAGCCTCCGCCGGCGGGGGAGCCCGGCGGTAACTGACCGTCGGGGCCCCACCCTCTTTCCAGAATACGACAACTCCCTCTACTCTCTCTGAATTTCGGTGGCGGCCACCCCTCTGTCCGACTCTCGGAAATCCCCTGAGACCCCCCTGTTGTCATCGGACCGTTCCCGGGAACATCTCCTGGAAATCTTCAGGGCCCTCGTACGGGCCCGGGCTGCAGAAGAGCGCCTGGAGGTTCTCTTCAAACAGGGTCACATCGGGGGTGGCCTCTACCGTTCTCTGGGTCAGGAAGGCGCTTCCGTGGGGGCTGCCTTCGCCTTGAGGCGCCGCCAGGACGGGTCCGGAGACGTCATCGCCCACACCATCCGGGATACGGGTGCCCTCTTTCTCTTCGGTGGCACGCCGGGAGAGTACTTCCGTCAATATCTGGCCAGGGGCACGAGTCCCACCCGGGGCAAGGAGGCCAACGTTCATTGGACAGACCTCCAGCGGGGCTTCGTGGGCCCGGTTTCCCCCCTGGGCACCATGGTGGGAGTGATGGCAGGGATGACCCTCTCGTTCAAGATTCGGGGACAGGATCGGGTGGGGATGGTGTTCTACGGGGACGGAGCTTCCTCCACCGGTGCGTGGCACGAGGGACTGAACTTCGCCGCAGTGCAGGAATGCCCCATGGTCCTCGTGGTGACGGCCAACGGCTATGCCTTTTCCACCCCTACCCGGAAACAGACCCGGGCCTCCAGCTTTTCCCTCAGGGCCCAGGGATACGGGATTGCCGGAGAGAGCGTGGACGGAAATGACGTCCTGGCCGTCCATGAGGCGGCCCGTCGCTCCGTTGAGCGGGCCCGAAACGGAGGGGGGGTGACCCTCCTGGAGCTACGGACCTACCGAAGAAAAGGTCACGCACAGCACGACCCCCAGGAGTATGTGCCCAGGGGAGAGATCCAGGCGTGGGAAGCCAGAGATCCCCTCTCCCGGTTCAGGGAGCGGATCTTGAAGGAGGAAGGGATCAATCGGGAAAACCTTCAAACCGTCGAGGCCGAGGCGGAGGTGGAGATGCGGGAAGAAGCGGAGAGGGCCCTGGCGGACCCTTTTCCACCTGGAGAGGAGGCCCTGGATGGTGTCTATACAGACACACACGTGGCTCCCCACTGGACTCGCCGGCCTCCCGGAGAGTCCAACGGGTCGGAGGCCGGATGGATCCTGAGAGGAGAGGGATAGTGACATGAGCCCCCAGGCCAGGCCTCCTTACCAGGCGGATGACCCTCCTGCTTTCCACAGGCCGGAACACCTCGGAAAGACGGAAAGGGGGGAGGCCGTGACCTTTCTGGAGGCTATCAGCGAAGGCCTCTGGGAAGAGATGGCACGGGACGAGAACGTCTTCCTCATGGGGGAGGATATCGGGGTTTTCGGAGGGGCATTCAAGGTCACCCATGGGTTCCTGGAGGCCTTCGGAGCCCTGCGGGTCATCGATGCTCCCATCTCGGAGGCCGGCTTCACCGCGGCTGCCGCCGGTGCCGCGCATATGGGACTCCGACCGGTGGTGGAGATCCAGTTCATGGATTTCGTCGCTCCGGCCGTGGATGTCATCACCAACTATCTCGCCACGTCCCTCTACCGTGGAAGCGGTCCCATGCCTGTGGTCATCAGGGGACCGGTGGGGGGAGGCAACCGCGGGGGGCCCTTCCACTCCCAGAACGTCGAGATGGCCTTTTTCCACACCCCGGGATTGAAGATTGTCTATCCCGCCACCCCCGGGGATGCCAAGGGACTTTTGAAGGCGGCAATAAGGGACGACAACCCCGTTCTCTTTCTGGAGCACAAGGGACTCTATCGGGCTCCGTCCCTCCGGGAGGTCCTGCCGAAAAAGGACCTTCTCTTGCCCCTTGGCCGGGCCCGGTTGGCCAGGGAGGGTCGGGACCTCACCGTGGTCACCTACGGTATGATGGTTCATCGTTGTCTGGAGGCGGCCCGGACCCTGGAGGGAGGGGTGGGGGTTCAAATGGAGGTGCTGGACCTTCGGACCCTTCTGCCCCTGGACGAGGCGTCCATCCTCGAGAGCGTGAAGAAGACGGGGAAGCTGCTGATTGTCCATGAAGACACCCGCACAGGGGGAATCGCGGGGGAGATCGCCATGAGGGTTAACGAAAAGGGATTCGAGTGGTTGGACGGCCCGATCCTGCGAGTCACGGCCCTGGACGCTCCTGTACCCTATTCCGGGACGCTGGAGGACTTCTTCCTCCCCCAGTTGGATGATATCGTAACGGCGGCCCGATACCTTGCAGGGTATTGAGTCTCCGATAAACTGAAGGCATCGTTCTCCGAGGGCATCGGTCCCCGGAGGTTGCAACGGTCGATTTCAACCCACAGCCGGAGTGAGAAGGTTGGCGCGCATCGAGGTTCCAATGCCCCAGATGGGAGAGTCCATCGCAGAGGGCACGGTTTCCAGGTGGTTGAAGCAGGTGGGAGACACGGTCCAGCGAGATGAGCCCATTCTGGAGATTTCCACCGACAAGGTGGATGCGGAAATCCCTTCTCCCACCGAAGGAACACTGGTGGAGATCGTCGTGGGTGAAGGGGAGACGGTGGAGGTGGGAACCATCGTGGCCTATGTGGATCCGGAAGGTGGGGCTCCGGCTGCTGCGGCTTCCCCTGAGGAGGAGGAGGAGGTCTCGGAAGAACAGGGCCGGAAAGCCCCGCCTCCGGAAGAACCGGAGCCGACCGCTCACGTTGTCCCCGAGGTTGAGGAGGCCCCGGCGGCGAAAGGTTCGGCGGAGGAGCGGCTCAGAACCCGCTCAACCCCTGTGGTCCGGAAGATCGCCGAGGAGCACGGTGTGGATATCTCCGGCATCTCCGGCACCGGCCATGCCGGCCGGGTAACCAAACAGGATATCCTGGCCCACATCGAGGGGGGCGAGCCGGAGGAGGAAACCCCCGAGACTCCAGTGCCGGAGCCCAGGGAAGCAACACCGGCTTCCACGCCGCCGGCTCCCTCTCCGGCGCCGGCGGCCCCCTCCCCGGCGCCGGCGGAAGCGCCTTCGGACCTCTGGAAGACCTTTTACAGCCAGGTCCGGCATCCGGAATTCCCCGTTCGTCCGGCGGATCGGGTGGAGCCAATGGACAAGATCCGCCGTCTCACGGCGGAGCACATGGTGCTGGCCAAGCGGGTGGCTCCACACGTGCACTCCTTCATCGAGGTCGATTTCACCCGGGTGGACGCATTCCGGAAGGCAAACAAGGCCCGGTGGGAAGAGCAGGGGGCCAGAGTTTCCTTCACGGCCTTCGTGGTCTGGGCCTGTTCCCGGCTCTTGAGGAATTTCCCTACCGTCAACGGTACGATCTCCGGCAACAACCTCATCTTCCGGGGCAACGTCAACGTGGGTATCGCGGTGGATCTGGATCCGGGTCTTATCGTTCCCGTTATCCATGACGCCGATGAGTTGAGCCTGGTGGGAATCGGGAAGAAGATCGTCGACCTGGCAGAGCGGGCCCGTAACCGCAAGCTCAATCCCGACGAAATTCAGGGGGCTACCTTCTCCATCACCAATCCCGGGGTCCTGGGTACCCTGGTGGGGATGCCCATCATCCCGAAGGGCACGGCGGGCATCCTGGGGACGGGAGCCATCGAGAAGCGGGTGGTGGTGGTGGAAGACGCCCACACGGGAGCCGACGCCATGGCCATCCGGAAGCGAGCTCTCTTCTCCCTGGGCTACGATCATCGCATCGTGGACGGCGCCGATGCCGCCCGATTCCTGGCGGGCCTCAGGGAGATCATGGAGACCTTCCCGGAGGATGCCTGAAGAACCGCCCCCGCCGGTGGCCCGGACGGGCGCCAGACTGCTGGAAGTACGGCTTCTGGGAGAGGTGCCCTATCAGGAAACCCTGAGACTCCAGGAAGAGCTGGTGGCTGCCAGGCGGGGCGGGGAGATTTCCGATCAGCTTCTCCTCCTGGAGCATCCTCACGTCATCACCCTGGGCACGTCATTCCGGGAGGAGCACCTTCTTCTCTCACCTGGAGAACGGGAAGCCCGGGGAATCCAGCTTTTCCGTGCCGGGCGGGGGGGAGACGTGACCTATCACGGACCGGGGCAGCTGGTGGGCTATCCCATCCTGGATCTGAAGCCGGACCGAAAGGACCTTCATCGGTATCTCAGAGACCTGGAGGAGGTCCTGATCCGGACGCTGAAGCGCTTCGGGCTGTCCGGGTACCGGGAAGAGGGGATGACGGGGGTATGGCTTCCCCAGGGAAAGGTGGCGGCAATCGGGGTCCGTGTGTCCTCCGGGTGGATCACGTCCCACGGATTCGCCCTGAACGTTGATCCCTGTCTGGAATATTTTTCCTCCATCATTCCCTGCGGCATCCGGGAAAAGCCCGTCACCTCGGTGGCCGAGGCCCTGGGCAGGCCGCCGGAAATGGGCGTGGTTCGCCAGGAGGTGATCCGGCAGTTTCAGGATGTGTTTCAGCGGAGAGCCATTGTTGCCTAGACAACAACTTGTGGGGTCGGAGCGCAAGCTCAAATGGGATTCCAGAGGATGGGTTTCTTGAAATCCCATCTCCGAGGATGTATTGGAATCTCGACAGTCTCGGAGTGGAATCCGGATGTTTACGGAACATGCTCACGAATCCGACCTCCATGGACCATTCCTCTCCAAGCTTCCTGATGGTAGAGACTTGGGGCATGATCACAATCTATTCGTCAGGGGTGGAAGAAATTCCTTGATCGTGTGGTCAAAGGGTTGAATACTGTAGATGCGACCCTGATACGGCCTGCAGAAACGATGGCGATGGTCATCCTCTAGCAGATCAGGGAAGTGAGCCAACGGACGGGACGCCGTCGCATTGGCAATCAGTCGGGTCTTGGAACCTGGCTGGTCGGCGGAAAGGTCGCTGGCTTCCGTCGAAGCCCCCGACAGCTGAGGGGCGCCTGAGCTGCAGACCGTGCGGCAAGGGTAAGGGGATGAGCGTTCGACCGCCTGCACGAAGGCGGATCCAAGAGCGAACCAAGTCCTGCCAGCGAAATCGAAAACCCCGGCGGCGGCGTGCCGCGCCGGGGTTTTCCTTTTCTTTTCTTCCCCCCTTTTCCTCCCTCTTCGTGCTTCCTTTCCCCTGCTCAGCCCCAATCCGTATCCTCCGGAGGAAGGTGCTCGAAAAAGTCCATGTACTTCTGCCTGGATTCCCGTTCCTTTTCGAGCCACCGGGAAAATCCCGAAGGAACGAGGCCCCCGGAACGGTCCTGTTTCTTCGCTGCACGGACCGCCAGGTGATTCACGTACTCGTTTCTGGCATGCCCCGCATGACCTCGAACCCAGATCCAGGTCATCTGGTGCGAGGCGGCGGTCCGGTCCAGTTCCTTCCACAGGGACAGGTTCTCCGGTGGGCCTCCCTTTCGTTTCCATCCCCGGGCTTTCCAGCTCTCCACCCACTCCGTCATTCCCCTCACCAGATACTGGCTGTCGGAGATGAATTTGACCCGGCAGGGCCTTCGAAGAAGCCTCAGTCCGACGATGGCGCTCTGGATGGCCATCCGGTTGTTGGTGGTGTCTCTCTCGGAGATCCAGTAGTCCCTCCGTTCCCAGGCGCCCTCCTTCCAGTACTCCACCAATCCCGCCGCCCCTCCGGGATTGGCCCGGTCCTGGAACTGGTTCCCAAGGCATGATTCGTCGGCGTGGATGATTACCTCGGGGAGTCGGGCCATGACGGAGTCCGGACGGGATGAAGAAGGGGAGGCCCCTGGATTGACGCCATCGGGGCCGGTGAACGGAACCAGGACACGATACAAGATGATGTTTCTTGACGGCCAGGGAAGGGGACCTACATTCCGGCCCTGGATCATCCCCTCCACTTCGGAACGTCAGTGAACGGAATGCCAGCCTTGCATCGCGCCTACCTGTTGCTGGAAGACGGGCGGCGCTTCTTCGGATACGGCATCGGGGCCCAGGGTCCGGCGCTGGGAGAAGTGGTTTTCAACACCTCCATGACCGGATACCAGGAGATCCTCACGGATCCGTCCTACGCCGGCCAACTCGTAACCATGACCTATCCCCTGCAGGGGAACTACGGGCTCAACGACGAGGACCGGGAGTCGGAGGGACCCCAGGTGGCGGGCTTCGTCGTCCGGGAGTCGTCGCGAATCTTCTCTTCCTGGCGGGGGCAGGAAACCCTGGCTGCCTATCTGACCCGTCACCGGATCCCCGGGATCTCCGGAATCGACACTCGGGCACTGACCCGTCACATCCGCTCCCAGGGGGCCATGCGGGGAGCCCTTGCTCCTGCCTCCACGGAGCCGGAAGCCCTCATGGAGCAGATCCAGAGCCATCCCCGAATGGAAGGGCTGGATCTGGCCTGCGGCGTCTCCACGGAGCGGCGCTATGAGGTCTCGGCGGTGGGGGAAGAGCGGTTCCACGTCCTTGCCTATGACTTCGGGGTCAAGGCCCACTCAACCAGGCTCCTGTCGGAACAGGGATGCCGGGTGAGTGTCCTTCCGGCGAGCACTCCTGTCCAGGAGCTCTCCCGGGAAGATCCGGACGGGCTTTTCCTTTCCAACGGTCCGGGGGACCCGGCTGCCGTGCGGGAAGCCCAGGATGCCATCCTCAGGCTCTCGGAGAGAAACATCCCAGTCTTCGGAATCTGCCTCGGTCATCAACTCATCGCCCGGGCATTCGGCGCCCGGACCTACAAGCTTCCATTCGGCCACCACGGTGGGAACCACCCCGTGCAGCGCTTGCAGGGAGGGCAGGTGGAGATCACCGCTCAGAACCATGGCTTTGCCGTGGAAAAGGACGATGCCGGGAGCCTTCCGGGGGCTCCGGAGATGGAGCTCACCCACCTGAACCTCTACGATGACACTGTGGAGGGTGTGGCTCACCGCAGCAGACCGGTATTCTCTGTCCAGTATCATCCCGAGGCCGCTCCAGGCCCCCACGACAGCCGTTACCTCTTCCGCCAGTTCATCGCGCTCATGGAGAGCCGGAAGGAAGGGAGCTGAGGTGGAGAAGAGCTCGACCTTGACGGTACCGGGAGGAGGGGGTTACCCTGCCTTCCCCTGTCTGGCCCGAGGGCTCTTAACGACTCCGGGCCAGATACTTAGAACGACGTGGCGGGCCGGTTTGGGGCCCGCCGCAACCCCGTTTTCCAGCTTGTCGTGGGGAGAGTCTCCCTCTCGGAGGAACGGATGACGAAGGCGGACCTAGTGGAGCAGGTAGCGGAGGCCATCGGCCCGGGGATCACCAAGAAAGATTGTGCCCTGGTGGTGGATGGATTCCTGAATGCGGTGAAGCTGGCGCTGGCCCAGGGGGAGAACATCGAGATCCGGGGCTTCGGGACCTTCAAGGTCCGGGAGCGGAAATCCCGGATGGCCAGGAACCCGCGGACCGGAGAGTCGGTTGAGGTTCCTTCCCGTTCGGTGCCGGTTTTCAAGCCCTCCAAACATCTTCGGTCCAGAGTGGCCGACGGGGCCGGCGAGGATTAGGATCCCGGCCCACACCAAGGCCCCTGGATCGTGACCACCGGACCACAATCGGTCCCTTTCCCGGGAATTGTGGAGAGTCGGGGCGCGATGCCCCGACTCTTTTCGCGTTTAACGAATACCCATTCCCCAGCGTCTATCGTCCAGTGAAAGACCTTTCTCCCCCGGGACTCCCTACGGACGGGGAGCTCGTGCAGCGGGCTCGGGAAGGAGATCCCGGGGCCATGAACGAGTTGGTTACCCGTCACCACGGAAGCGCTTTCCGAGTGGCATTGGGGATTCTCAAAGATGAGGAAGGGGCTTCCGATGTGTCTCAGGATGCCTTCCTGAAAGCCTTCAAGGGCCTGGAGAGGTTTCGGGGAGACGCTTCGTTCAAGACCTGGTTGCTGACCATCGTTGCCAATGAAGCAAAGGGAGTGTTGAGGAAACGGAGCCGAAGACGGGAGACACCTCTGGAGACGACGGCACCCATTGCGTCGGAAGGGGCTTCCCCGGAAGAAGCCCTCCAGGACTCCCAGGAAACAGCGCGAGTGATGGCCATTCTCCAGGAGCTTCCGGAAAAACAGAGACAGGCCGTCACCCTGAGGATTTTCGAAGGAATGAGCTTCAGGGAAGTGGGAGTGGTCATCGGCTCCAGCGAAGGGGCTGCCCGGGTGAATTACCATCATGGAATCCGCAGACTCAGGGAGAAGTTGGGATGAAAAGCCCAGAATGTGAGGGCGTACAGGGAGTGCTTCCGGAATGGGTCTCCGGCGTCCTGGAGAGCGGCCGCCAGGAAGAGCTGCTGAGGAATCATCTGGCCACCTGTGCCGGATGCCGGGAGGAGGAGAACCTTATCAGGTCCCTTCTGAACGCCCGTCCCGAGGCCCCGGCCGACCTCGAGGAACGGATCCAGGCCCGTGTGCGGGAGGAGATGTCGAGGGGGGCCCGATCCGAATCCGAAGAGGTGCGTGTCCTGCGGTCACCCAGGTGGCGACAGTGGGCGCCTGCCTGGGCGCTTTCCGCAGCAGCCCTGGCCATTGTCTCCCTCGGGATCGGGGTCCTCTGGAACGGAGAGGTCCCGGAGATCACCACGGAGCCCGTGGAGGTGGCTGCCCAGGAACCCCTGCCGGAGGCCTGGCTGTGGGATGACGGAGTGGTCGCTGGAGCGCCGGTATACGACGACCTCACCGACGAGGAGCTGGAGGCGCTCCTGGAGGAGCTGGAAGGATGATTCGCTACCTGATGGGCGCCTTCCTGGCGCTGATTCTGGCCCTGGCTCCGGGGGGGGGCGATGCCCAGATCCGGCCCGGGGGACCTCCTGGCCAACGACCTCATCGACAGGAGCTGGAGCGCCGTGTGATGGAGGGACTCTTCCGAATGGTACAGGAGGAACTGGGCCTCTCCCGGGAGGAGATGGCGTCTCTACAGGAGACCATGCAATCCTTCAGGGAAGACCGGAGGGCTCTGGCCATGGATCAGGCTTCCCTCCGGCATCGCCTGCGGCGTTCGGCCCTGGGGGAGGTCTCTGAGGGGGAGGCTCGGGAGATTCTGGCCGGGATGGTCCGGGTCCAGGAGGCGGAGTTGGACCTCTACAGGAAGGAGCAGGAGGAGTTGTTGAATGTTCTTTCCCCCCGCCAGCTGGTCGGGTTCTATCGAATCCGGGATGAGTGGGGTCAACGGATCCAGCAGCTTCGCCAGAGGAGGGGGCCTGGTGGGCCCGGGGCTGGACCGGGCGGCCTGTTCCCGAGCCGGGGTGGATCCGTGTGGCCTTCCGGGGGTAGCGGTGGTTTCTCGGCGAAGGGCCCTCTCCTTTTTTCATGATGAAGATCCGAATCCTCTTTTTCGCCGCCTATCGGGAGCTTCTGGGTCGGGGAGAGCTGACCATGGAGATGCCCGAGGGATCCACGGTCGCGGAGCTCCTCCAGGCGCTGTGGGGCCGGGAAGGGCCCTACGGATTGCTGCCGGCCGCCCCGGTGGTGGCGGTAAATCGTGATTTCGCCTCCCTCGAGACCCGCCTCGAGGACGGGGACGAAGTGGCCTTCATCCCCCCGGTGGCGGGAGGGTAGGCCATGAGTTGGGTAGGGATGGGAGAGAGCCCGCCGGAGTTGGAGCGCTTCCTTTCGGGCTTCGCCTCCCCCGAAGACGGGGCGGTTCTTCTCTTTCTGGGCACGGTTCGAAGCCACAATGCCGGCCGTGCGGTTCGGGGGCTGGAGTACGAGGCATACCTTGAGATGGGGGAGAAGGTCCTGGCGGCCATCGCCGGGGAAGCGGAAGATCGGTTCGGGACCCGCCGGATCGGCGTTTATCACCGGGTGGGGAAGCTTGTGGTGGGAGAGGTGAGCACCGTCATCGCCGTGGCTAGCCCCCACCGTGAAGAGGCCTACGGCGCCTCCCGCTATATCATCGAAGAAATCAAGAAACGTCTGCCGGTCTGGAAGAAGGAGAGCTACGTGGAAGGAAAGTCCAGGTGGGTGGAAGGGCACCTGCCCGGGAAGGGAGATTCCGGTGGCCCGGGAGGCCCAGGCCCTGGCTCCGAGAGGCAGGGAGTGGAAGAGATGCCTCCCGGGATGGAACCCGGCGACTCGAAACCCGGTGGTTCGGAAGAATGACCAAGGCCCGCGAGGACGCTGGGATGTCCGCCATGGTGGATTCCTTTGGGCGGCGGGTGGAGTATTTGCGAATCTCGGTGACGGACAAGTGCAACCTCCGGTGCGTCTACTGTATGCCGGAGGAGGGGCTCCCATGGTTGAAGCGGGATCAGCTTCTGAGCTACGAAGAAATTCACCGGATCGTTCGGACCATGGCCCCCCTGGGGCTCCGGCGGGTCCGGCTCACCGGCGGCGAGCCCCTGGTCAGAAAGGACCTCCCCTATCTGGTGGAGCTCCTGTCCGGTGTAAACGGCATCGAGGACCTGGCCATCTCCACCAACGGCGTTCTACTGGAGGGGATGGCTGAGACCCTGAAGAGTGCGGGGGCCACGCGGGTTAACATCTCCCTGGACTCCTTCCGGAAGGAACGGATTGACGCCCTGGCCAGGCGTGCAGGAACCTGGGAGCGGGTGCTGGCGGGGTTGGGGGCCGCCGAGGCAGCGGGGTTGACGCCCATCAAGATCAATGTGGTCCTCATCCGCGGGAAGAACGACGACGAGATCGCCGATTTCGCCCGGGCCACGCGGAAGCACGCCTGGCACGTTCGTTTCATCGAGCTCATGCCCACGGCCGCCAACCTGGATCTGAGCAGCGACAATTTCTTTTCCTGCCAGGAAGCCCTGGTCAGGCTCCGGGAGGTGGGTGAGCTTCTGCCGGCCGACGGACCGACGGGAAATGGGCCGGCAACCTACTACCGGTTCCCCGATGCCCGGGGCACGGTGGGAGTCATCACCCCCATGAGTCACAACTTCTGTGATCGGTGCAACCGTCTGCGTCTCACCGCAGACGGGATGCTCAGGCCCTGCCTCTTCGGCCATCTCCAGACCAACCTCCGGGACCCTCTCCGAGCCGGAGACGACGTTCTTTCGCTGATTCAGGAGACTCTCCGGGTCAAGCCGGAGCGCCACGACCTCGTCCAGGGAAGCGACCAGGGATCCGGCGGCCTCATTGCCCTTTCCCAGACCGGTGGGTGATTTTCCTCACGCAGATCCGAGCCGGCTCCCGGGCTCCCTCCGTTTCGCCACGTTGACACCCCCCTGACCTGCTCCGTAGGTTGCCGCGAGCGTCCCTGTTTCAACCCAATCCTCGGACTATGGGGGACCTGATGGTAAACAAGATCACCGTGGTTGGTGGCGGCCACGTGGGAGAGACCTGCGCACTGCTCGCCAGCCAGCAGGAGTTGGCCAAGGAAGTCATCCTCATCGACATCGTCGAAGGAATGCCCATCGGAAAGGGCCTGGACCAGTGGGAGGCGGCTCCGGTCCTGGGTTATGACACCCGGGTGCGGGGAACCAACGACTGGGCCGATGCCGCCGGCACAGACATTTTCATCGTCACTGCCGGGGTGGCCCGGAAACCCGGCATGAGCCGCGACGATCTCCTGAAGACCAATGCCGGCATCGTGAAGTCGGTGGCGGAGAACATCAAGGCCAACGCTCCGGACTCCATCGTCATCGTGGTGTCCAATCCCCTGGACATCATGGCTTTTGTGGCCTTCGAGACCACAGGCTTCCCCCGGGAGCGGGTCTTCGGGATGGCCGGCATCCTGGACACGGCTCGGTTCCGGTCCTTCCTGGCCCTGGAGCTGGACGTGAGCGTGGAGGATATCCAGGCCCTCGTCCTGGGCGGACACGGCGATAGCATGGTGCCTCTGGTGAGCTACGCCTCCATCAGCGGCATTCCCCTCACCTTCTTCCTGGACCAGGAGAAGCTGGCTCCCATCATCGAGCGGACCCGGAAGGGTGGCGGCGAGATCGTGGGATACCTGAAGACGGGCAGCGCGTACTACGCACCCGCCGCCGGCGCCGTTCAGATGGCGGAAGCCATCGTGAAGGACAAGAAGCGCATCCTTCCCTGCTCCTGCTTCCTGCAGGGTGAATATGGTCAGGAAGGGATCTTCATCGGAGTGCCCTGCAAGTTGGGCAAAAACGGCATGGAAGGGATCCTGGAAGTGCCTCTCTCCGACGACGAGGCCACCGCGCTGAACAACAGCGTCACCGCCGTCCGTGGTACCATGGACGACCTGGCCAAGCTGGACTACTAGGCAGGCTGTACCGTCGGGGTGGTGCCGTAACCGGAAGCAGAGCACGGTTTTTGCGGCACCGCCCCGCATCACGCCGATGGGGTGGTCCCGGGCCCTCCGAGGTCACCCATTTCTCAGGCTACCTGAGCGCCGGGAGAAACGATGCGTCGGGTCATAAGTCTCTACCGCACGTCGGTGGGGAAGAAATTCTACATGGCCATTTCAGGTGCGATCCTCATCGGGTTCCTCGTGGCCCATATGATCGGAAACCTGAAGGTCTTCATGGGGGCGGACGCCTTCAACCACTACGCCGAGTTCCTTCGGGAGATTGGCTATCCCATCCTTCCGCACATGGCCGGGCTCTGGCTCTTCCGGATTCTCCTTCTGGTGGCTGTAGGCCTGCACATGCTCTCGGCCTGGCAGGTCTATCAGCAGAGCCGGACCGCCAGAGGCGGGAAGTACACCAAGGAGGAGTCCCTGCACTTCTCCTACGCCTCCAGGACCATGCGATGGGGCGGCGTCATCATTGCCGTGTTCATCATCTATCACCTGCTGCACTTCACGGTGGGGAACGCTCATCCCGAGTTCGTTCCCGGTGACGCGTACCGGAACGTGGTCATCGGCTTCCAGAACCCTCTGGTTGCCGCGTTCTACGTTCTGGCCCTGGTCATGGTGACGTTCCACGTCTATCACGGCCTCTGGAGCGCATTCCAGACGGTGGGAGCCAATCATCCCAAGTACAATCCGTACCGGCGGCCCCTGGCCCTGGTCCTGGCCATCCTCCTCCTGGTCGGATTCCTGACGGTCCCGGTGGGAGTGGTGACGGGGGCATTGACCATCTGAGGTTCCGGATACGGAGCCCTACGCATACGAGTGGAGGTTTTTGGGGATATGGAACTCAACGCGAAAATTCCATCCGGCCCCATCGAACAGCACTGGACCAATCACCGCTTCGAAATGAAGCTGGTGAACCCTGCCAACAAGCGGAAATACAACGTGATTGTGGTGGGTTCGGGGCTGGCTGGAGCCGGTGCGGCTGCTACCATGGGTGAGTTGGGCTACAACGTCCGGGTCTACACCTACAACGACTCGGCCAGGCGGGCCCACTCCATCGCGGCCCAGGGAGGCATCAACGCCGCGAAGAACTATCAGAGTGATGGCGACAGCGTGTGGCGCCTCTTCTATGACACGGTAAAGGGTGGGGATTTCCGCTCACGGGAGTCCAACGTCTACCGCCTGGCCGAGGTCAGCGCGAACATCATCGACCAGTCCGTGGCCCAGGGCGTTCCCTTCGCCCGGGAATACGGCGGGCTTCTGGCCAACCGCTCCTTCGGCGGCGCACAGGTGTCCCGGACCTTCTATGCCCGGGGCCAGACCGGACAGCAGCTTCTGCTGGGGTGCTACCAAGCCCTCCAGAAGCAGGTGCGCGCCGGGAACGTGAAGGTCTTTTCCAGGCATGAGATGATGGAAGTGGTGGTGGTGGACGGCGTGGCCAAGGGGATTGTGGTCCGGGACCTGGTGAGTGGCCGGGTCTACTCGGATGTGGCCGACGCGGTGGTCCTGGCCACCGGAGGATACTCCAACGTCTTCTTTCTCTCCACCAACGCCAAAGGGTGCAATGTGACGGCTGCGTGGCGGGCCTACCGCAAAGGTGCCGGGTTCGCCAACCCCTGCTTCACGCAGATCCACCCCACCTGCATCCCGCCCTCCGGGGAGTATCAGTCCAAGCTCACCCTCATGAGCGAGTCTCTGCGGAACGACGGGCGCATCTGGGTCCCGGCCAGGGCCGGGGACGACCGGAATCCGAGGCAGATCCCCGAGGAAGAAAGGGATTACTACCTGGAGCGTTTCTACCCTTCCTTCGGGAATCTGAGCCCCCGGGACATCTCATCCCGACGGGCAAAGGAGATGGTGGATACCGGCCACGGGGTGGGGGAGATGAAGAACGGCGTCTACCTGGACTTCCAGGACGCCATCGATCGCCTGGGTGAAAGCGCCATCCGGGAGCGGTACGGAAATCTCTTCTCCATGTACGAGAAGATCACCGGCGAGGATCCCTACAAAGTGCCCATGCGCATCTACCCGGCCCCCCACTACACCATGGGCGGGCTCTGGGTGGACTACAACCTCCAGACCACCATTCCCGGGCTCTTTGCCGCCGGGGAGGCGAACTTCAGCGACCACGGCGCCAACCGCCTGGGGGCCAGCGCCCTCATGCAGGGCATGGCGGACGGTTACTTCGTCCTTCCCCTCACCATCGGCGATTGGCTGGCTCGGGTGAAGCCCGGAGACACCTCCACGGATCACCCGGCCTTCAAGGACGCCGAGCGAGCCGTAACAGAGAAGGTGGACAAGCTTCTGGCCGTGGGCGGAAAGACCTCCGTGGACACCTTCCACATGAAGTTGGGCAAGATCATGTGGGACAACTGCGGGATGAACCGGACCGCCGAGGGGCTGAAGAAGGCCATCGACCAGATCGGGGAGCTCAGAGGGGAGTATTGGAAGGACGTCAGGGTTCTGGGCAACGGCGAGTCCTTCAACCAGTCTCTGGAGAAGGCCGGACGGGTAGCGGATTTCCTGGAGTTCGCCGAAGTCATGTGCTACGACGCACTGGCCCGGGACGAGTCCTGCGGAGCCCACTACCGCGAGGAGCATGTGGACGAAGAGGGGGAAGCCAAGCGGGACGACGAGAACTTTGCCTTCGTCTCGGTATGGGAGTTCAAAGGAGTCGGAGAGGAGCCGGCCCTCCACAAGGAGGAGCTGGACTTCCAGAGCGTGGCCCTCTCCACCAGGAGCTACAAGTAATGGATCTCACACTTCACGTCTGGCGACAGAACGGTCCCGAGGAAAAGGGACGCTTCGAAACCCTCCCCGCGAAGGACATCAGCGAGCACATGTCATTTCTGGAGATGCTCGACCTGGTGAACGAGCGGCTCATCGAGGACGGCAAGGAGCCCATCGCTTTCGATCACGACTGCCGTGAAGGGATCTGCGGCACCTGTGGACTCATGATCAACGGCGTGCCCCACGGTCCCTTGAGCTTGACCACGGCCTGCCAGATCCACATGCGGCATCTCAAAGGTGCCAGGGAGATCTGGGTCGAGCCCTGGAAAGCCAGGGCATTTCCCATCATCAAGGACCTGGTGGTGGATCGGTCCGCCATGGACCGGATCATCGAGGCCGGGGGGTATGTGTCGGTCCGGACCGGGAGTCCCCAGGACGCCAACGCCATCCCCATCCAGAAGATGGACGCGGACCGGGCCATGGACGCCGCCATCTGCATCGGCTGCGGAGCCTGCATCGCGGCATGCCCCAACGCCTCGGCCATGCTCTTCATGGCGGCCAAGGTCTCCCACCTGGGATTTCTGCCCCAGGGGCAGCCGGAGCGCTACGACCGGGTCCTGAACATGGTCCAGCTCCACGACGAGGAGGGCTTCGGCAACTGCACCAATCACGGGGCGTGCCAGAACGCTTGCCCAAAGGGGATCAGTGTGGACTTCATCGCCCGGCTGAACCGGGATCTGGTGAAGGCCACCATTACATACAAGCCCTACGAGATCACTGCGGTCTGAACCCAGGAGCCCATGGGCTTGGACGGCTCTTTGGAGGCGTCCATCACCCGGACAGTCTCCCAGGAAGGGCCGGCCTCCACGAAAGGGGGGTCGGCCCTCTTCCGATCCTCTCACCGCCTTCTTTCAAAGCTCAAAGGAAATACTGTGAAGAGAGCGTTATTGGGGTCATGCGGGGCGGGGCGGCTCATTCCGGGCCTGGCCCTCCTGTTTCTGGCTGTGGGGTGCCGGGGGGAGGCAACCGGCCCCAAGCATCCCACGGAGTTGGAATTCGCCGATGTCACGGGGGTGGAGCTGGCCCTCATGACGGAGACGGGAACAGGTCTCTACTTCCAGGATCTGGTGGTTGGAACCGGGACGAGGGCCCAGCCCGGAGACACCGTCACGGTTCATTATACCGGTTGGCTCCATGACGGCACCCTGTTCGACTCCTCCGTGAGCCGGGACCAGCCCTTCGTCTTCATCCTCGGCATCGGAATGGTGATCCCGGGATGGGACGAGGGTGTCGACGGCATGCGGGCAGGCGGAAAGCGGAAGCTGGTCATCCCCCCCCACCTCGGATATGGAAGTTCCCGGAACGGATCCATTCCCGGGAACTCCACCCTGGTCTTCGACGTTGAGCTTCTGGCGGTGAACGGGGAAGAGGAGCCCCCTTCCTGATGGGACGTTCCGTCCTGTGCAGGGGGAGATGATCGGACGAATGAGCCAGATTGTCCAGGGCTCCTCGGGTAGGCCCCTACAGCTTCGGCAGGGTCACCCCCTGCTGGTTCATGTACTTTCCCTTCCGGTCCGCGTAGGCGATCTCCGGGGCCTCGTCCCCCTGGAAGAACAGGAGCTGGGCGATACCCTCTCCGGCGTAGATCTTTGCCGGAAGGGGCGTCGTATTTGAGATCTCCAGGGTCAGGTAGCCGCACCAGGTGGGCTCCAGGGGGGTCACGTTTACGATGATACCGCACCGGGCATAGGTGCTCTTTCCCAGACAGACCACCAGAACGTCCCGAGGGACCCTGAAGTACTCCTCTGTCCGAGCCAGGGCGAAGGAATTGGGTGGGATGATGCATTCCCTGGCGTGGACGTCCACGAAGGAGCGAGCGTCGAAGGTCTTGGGGTCGACCACCACATTATGGATGTTGGTGAAGACCTTGAACTCGGGCGCCACGCGGATGTCGTAGCCATAAGAGGAAAGCCCGTAGGAGATGTTGCCGTCCTTGACCTGACGGGGCTCGAAGGGTTCGATCATCCCTTCTTCCTCCGCCATCCTGCGGATCCATCGGTCGTTCTTGATGCTCATGGATTCATGGGTTCCGGGTTCGAGAAAAGGGACCGGCAAGGTTCGAAACGGGGTCTTTGCTGGGGTGAGGGCGCACAAGTATAGACTGCCCCTCCGGGTGTGGCAAACGGCATGAAACCTGCTGCCTTTCCGCCCTCGACGGAGTCCCGGAGTTTGCTTGACCAACTCCGGACCCCCGGGTACATTCGGGCGTCCATTTGGGTGACAGTTTTCACATACGTTCAGGGCTTTCCCATGGCGGGATCCTACGTTCCTCTTCTGATCCTCTTCACTGCCTCTGCGGCGGCCGCGCTGGGCTTTGTCATCGCCTCCCACATCCTGAATCCTCGAAGGTCAACGCCTCAAAAGGACATGCCCTACGAGTCGGGGATGATTCCATTGGGAGACACCCGGGCCCGCTTCTCCGTGAAGTTCTACGTGGTGGCCATCAGCTTCATCGTCTTCGACCTGGAGACGGTATTCCTGATTCCCTGGGCAGTGGAGATGCGGGAGTTGGGATGGAGCGCATTTGTGGCGGTGACCCTGTTTGTCATCGTTTTGGCCGTCGGACTTCTCTACGAATGGAAAAAAGGAGGCCTTGAGTGGGACTGAGCGACAAGCCCCTTCCCACGGTGGGTGAGAAGGGCTCGGGACTTTTCGGGCCGAGCACCCCCACCTTTCTGACTTCGAAGCTGGACTTCCTGGTGAACTGGTCCCGGAGGAACTCCCTCTGGCCCATGCCCCTCGGGACCGCATGCTGCGGCATCGAGATGATGGCATCCTATGCCAGCGATTTCGACCTGGCACGGTTCGGCATGGAACGGATGTCCTTCAGCCCCCGGCAGGCAGATGTCCTGATCTGCGCCGGCCGGGTTACCTACAAGTTCGCTCCGGTCCTTCGGCGCATCTGGGACCAGATGATGCAACCCAAGTGGTGCATCTCCATGGGAGCCTGCGCCAGCTCAGGCGGTGTCTTCGACGTCTATTCCATGGTTCAGGGCATCGACACGGTGGTTCCGGTGGACGTGTACATCCCCGGATGTCCCCCGAGACCCGAGGCCCTCATCTACGGACTCATGATGGTCCAGGAGAAGATCCGTCAGGAGAGCCTTTCCGAGCACGGCTCGCTCCGGCACGAGGATCCGGCCCTGGTGGCGATGCCCCGGGCCGGCGAGGAAGAGATCGCCTCCATCACCGGTCCCTTCGGCAACTCCACCAGACAGAATCGGGTGAGCGGCCTGGATCGAACCGATGCCACCTCCCGCCCCGACGACCGGATTCCGTAGGGCAGGGGAGAAAGGGCAGACCCATGGCCAAGAAAAAGAGCGTCTTCGATGCGGTGGCGTTGGGGCCCCAGAGGGCTTCCGACACCGCTGAAACCCCCAAGCCTCCTCCGGTGACGGCGCCGGACCACCCTTCCGTGACGGCTCTGGAGGGGAGGTTCGGGGACACCATCCTCCGTCACGACATCGTGGCCGGGAACCAGCACATCGTGTTCATTCCGCCGGAGAAGAACCTGGAGGTTCTGACATGGCTTCGGGATGATCCCCAGCAATCCTTCGACCTCCTTCGGGACATCACCGGGGTGGATTACGGGGGCGGAACGCCTCTCCAGGTGGTCTACCAACTCTTCTCCCTGAGCCACAAGCGGTCGCTCTGCGTCAAGTGCGAGCTTCCCCTGGACGCTCTCGAGATCGAATCCGCCTATCCGTTGTGGAAGGCCGCCAACTGGCTGGAACGGGAGGTCTTCGACCTTTTTGGGATTACCTTCCGCAACCATCCGGACCTCCGGCGGATCCTCATGCCTGAGGACTACGACGAGGGCCACCCCCTGCGAAAGGATTTCCCCCTCCGGGGCCGTTACACCCGGGCGGAGCAGACCCGGCGTGCCCTGAGTCAGACCCTGGAGCACTACTACATCAGCCAGGAGCTCGAGTTGGGCGGTCAGCCCCAGTGGCTGTCCCCGGCCGAGGCGCTCGAGAAGATCGGCAAGAAGGGCGAGGAAGCCGCCGAGTGAGGTGGATTTCCCACGGAAGCAGCCCGCGTAAAGGACGGAAGCAGCCTGCGTAAAGGGATGAGAGATACATGGCTCAGAAGACCGTAGAGTTTACCCTGGGACGAGGCTCGGAGATGGGCCCGGACGGCCAGCCCGTGCCGAGTCCCCTGGCCCCCGTTGATCTGCCGGAGCCGGATATAGAGTCCGACAATATGCTGGTGAACGTCGGGCCCCAGCACCCGGCCACCCACGGGGTCCTCCGGCTGGTCTGCGAGTTGGACGGGGAGACGGTCGTCCGGTGCATTCCCCATATCGGGTACCTCCACTCTTCTTTCGAGAAGCTGGGGGAGTACCGGGGGTGGAATCAGGTGGTTCCCCTCACGGATCGAATGGATTACCTGGCTCCCCTCATCTACAACATCGCCTACGTCATGAGCGTCGAGGCCATGATGGGGATCCAGGTGACGGAGCGGTGCAAGCTGATCCGTGTCATCATGATGGAGTTGGATCGGATCTTCGGGCACCTCCTGTGGTTGGGGACCTTCGCCATGGATATCGGTGCCTTTACGCCCTTCCTCTACACATTTGAAGAGCGGGAGCGCATCTACACCCTTCACGACCAGTACACCGGGGCCCGCATCACGACCTCCGCCACCCGGGTGGGGGGGATGATGGCCGACATGCCCGAGGGTTGGGACCGGGGCGTCCGGGACTTCGCCAATGGTCTGCCCAGGACTCTGGACGAGTGCGAGCTCCTCCTGAACGAAAATGGATTGGTGCTGGGACGGACCCAGGACATCGGAGTCATCAGCGGGAAGGAAGCGGTGAACTACGGCTTCACCGGAGCCAATCTCCGGGGAAGCGGTGTGGCTTACGATGTCCGGAAGGACCAGCCCTACTACGACTACGAAACCTATGATTTCGAGGTCCCCATCGGCGAGCATGGCGACTGCTATGACCGGTATCTGGTCCGGATGGAGGAGATGCGGCAAAGCCTGCGGATCATCCATCAGGCCCTGGATCGGCTGGAGAAGGCCGACGGGCCCATGGACGTGGAGGATCCCAGGATCACGCTTCCCCGGAAGACGGACGCCATGAACGACATGGAGTCCATGATCCACCACTTCAAGATCATCATGGAGGGCATCCACGCCCCGGTGGGCGAGTCCTACTTCCCGGTGGAAGGGTCCAAGGGTGAGTTGGGGATGTACGTGGTCAGCGACGGGGGCACCAAGCCCGTCCGTTGGCGGGTCAGGCCTCCTTCATTTTTGAATCTCTCGGTGCTCCCCACCCTCCTGGAGGGCCACCTCCTGGCGGACCTCATCACCATCAATGCCAGCATCGACATCGTTCTGGGGGAAATTGACCGATGAGCGATTCACGGAAGATCCCCTTCAATAACCCCGGCTGGGCCGGAAACACCGGTGAGTTCGAGGGTCTCACGGAGGACCAGGTGAGGGGCCGGGATTATGTGGGGCAGCGTCCCCCCGAGGGAGGACACGCCTCCGGAGCCTCCACCTACCCCTACATGCTCGCGGAGAGAGATCCCGAAGCGCCTCTCCTGGAGGGGCCCTACAAGGAACGCTTCGAGAAGATCCGCAGCCGGTATCCCGATGCCCGCTCGGCTCTCCTTCCAACCCTGGGCATGGCCCAGGAGATCCGGGGCCACCTGGCCCCGGAGACCATGGACGAGGTGGCAGAGATTCTGGATCTCTCCCCGGCCTACGTCCGGGGCGTGGCCACCTTCTACACCATGTACAACAAGCGTCCGGTCGGACGCTTTCTCATACAGGTGTGCACCGGCATCAGCTGCAATCTCTGTGGCGGGGAGGACGTGGCCCAGGCCTTCTTGAACAATATCGGGACGGAGCTGGGAGAGACCTCGGAGGATGGTCTGTTCACGGTGACGGAGGTGGAATGCCTGGCGGGGTGCGGCTTTCCCACCACGGTCCAGATCAACTCCGAGTACTACGAGAACGTGACGCCCAAGGACGTGCCGGAGATCCTTGAACGGCTCAAGGCCCAGGTTGAGTAGATGGCATACCCATACACGCACGAAAAAGAGGTAAGGCTTCTCTCCAAGCACTTCGGGGAGCCCGAAGCCCGCACCCTGGAGGGATGGAAAGCCCGGGGTGGTTACCGGACCTTCCAGAAAGCCTTCGACATGGGTCGGGAAGCCGTCATCCAGGAGGTGAAGACGGCGGGGCTCCGGGGCAGGGGAGGGGCGGGCTTCCCCGCCGGGGTGAAGTGGAGCTTCATGCCCAAGGAGCGGACCCGACCGCACTATCTCATCTGCAACGCCGACGAATCGGAGCCCGGGACCTTCAAGGACCGGGAGCTCCTTCGCTGGACCCCCCACCAGCTCATCGAGGGCATGATCATCGCCTCCTACGCCATTCAGGCGGAGCACGCGTACATCTATTGCCGCGGTGAGTTTTTCGAGGCCACCCAGATCATGGCCAGGGCCGTGGAAGAGGCGTATGAAGCCGGGTTCCTGGGCAAGGACATCCTGGGCTCGGGGGTGAACCTGGACATGACCGTCCACGTGGGGGCCGGAGCCTACATCTGCGGAGAAGAGACGGCCCTCATGAACTCCCTGGAGGGACGCCGCGGAACGCCCAGGGTGAAGCCTCCCTTTCCGGCCCAGGCCGGCTACATGGCGATGCCATCCACGGTGAACAACGTGGAGACCCTCTCTTCGGTGCCGTTCATCATCGAGGAAGGGGCGGAGGCCTATCGTAGGCACGGGACGGAAGAAAGCCCGGGAACCAAGCTGTTCTGCGTCAGCGGTCACGTGAGGCGGCCCGGGAACTACGAGTTTCCCCTCGGCTTCCCCCTGAAGGACCTCATCTACGACGTCTGCGGGGGACTGAAAGAGGGGCGGACGTTGAAGGGAGTGATCCCCGGAGGCAGCTCCGTGCCCATCCTGAACAAGGAAGAGTGCGAGGACTGTGAGCTCAGCTACGAAGGGGTCATCAAGGCCGGCTCCCAGCTGGGATGCGCTTCCGTCATCGTCATGGACGATTCCACCGACATCGTCAAGCAGGTCCGGAAGATGGTGGGGTTCTACGCCCACGAGTCCTGCGGCCAGTGCACGCCCTGTCGGGAGGGAAGCTCCTGGACGGAGAAGGTCCTTCTTCGCATCGAAGAAGGCCGGGGAACGGAAGAGGACCTGGACACCCTGATGGAGGTCACCAGCCAGATGGAGGGGACCACCATCTGTGTCCTCTCCGATTCGGTGGCGGCGCCGGTCCAGTCCTCCATCAAGAAGTTCCGGGACGATTACCTGGCCCGGATCCGGACCGGCGAGAAGGTGGGAGCAGCCTGAGGATAGACCTCAGGCGCTCGGTTGAAAGGAAATCACGGGATTTCGGGGAATATGGCCGATCAGCAAAGTCCACAGACCGTAACCCTGACCATCGATGGCCAGGAGGTGACCGTTCCCAAGGGGACCACCCTCCTCAAGGCTGCCGAGTCGATAGGAATCAACATTCCCCACTACTGCTATCATCCGGGGCTGTCCTCACCGGCTATGTGCCGGCTCTGCCTGGTTGAGGTGGAGGGCTGGCCCAAGCTGGCGCCCTCCTGCAAGGAGATGGCCCAGGATGGCCAGGTGATTCTCACCGACAGTGAGAAGGCCCAGAGGCAGCGGACGGGGGTCCTTGAGTTCTATCTGGTCAATCACCCCCTGGACTGCCCCATCTGTGACCAGTCCGGGGAATGCAAGCTCCAGGACTACGTCTTTTCCCAGGGTCGCGAGCACGGCCGGGGGCGGGAGCCCAAGCGGGTTCTGGGGCGGGACGATTTTGGCGGAGACATCCTCTTCAACGCCGACCGATGTGTCATGTGTACCCGTTGCGTCCG
The DNA here is from genome assembly GCA_964605505.1 of uncultured Gemmatimonadaceae bacterium. Taxonomy (GTDB): domain Bacteria; phylum Gemmatimonadota; class Gemmatimonadetes; order Longimicrobiales; family Gaopeijiaceae; genus CAZSDD01. Next base: position 116,990 of record CAZSDD010000002.1, read on the forward strand.
CTTCATGCGGGAGGTGGCGGAAGACGAGCGCCTCACGGTGGTGGAGCGGGGAAGCCGGGCCATCATCGACACCTTTTTCGACAAGGGGTTGGAGGGATCGTCCTTTGCCGGAAACATCGTGGACATCTGTCCGGTGGGCGCCCTCATCTCCAAGGACTTCCTCCACAAGGCCAGGGCCTGGGATCTGGATCGGACCCCCTCGGTCTGCCCCTCCTGCAGCCAGGGATGCAACATCACCCTGGATGTCCGGGACAACCTGGTTCAACGGTTGAAGCCCAGAGAGAATCTGGAGGTGAACGGGTGGTGGATGTGTGACTTCGGGCGGCACAACTACGAGTGGATGAACCGGGACGATCGGTTGGAGACCCCTCTGGTGAAGGGTGAGGCCGCAGGGTGGAAAGAGGCCCTGGAAGGTCTCATGGCCAGACTCGAGAACGCCCAGGGAGGGGCAAAGGGCCTGATCTGGGCCCACTCTTCCAATGAAGAGATGGGGATGCTCAAGGCTCTCCTGGACGCGCTGGGGAGCCGGGAGATCGTCTACAGGTCTCCCAGAGCCCAGGATGAAACACCCCTCCCGGGATATCCCAGCCTGGTCCGCAGGAGGGATCTCGCTCCAAACGTGAACGGGGCCGAGATCTTCGGCTTCAGCCGGGTGGGAGACGACAACGCCGAGGGGGGCCTGGAGGGGCTTGCCGACCATGACGGCGTCCTGGTGGTGGTGGGGGATCCCCTGGCCGATGCGGGGAGCGAGTTCGGGGCCAGGGCCGAGCTCTTCGTCTACCTCGGCTCCTACGAGTCGCCGGCGGCGAAGAATGCCGATTTCGTCCTTCCCATCGCCACCTTCGCTGAACAGGAGGGGACCTTCACCAATGTGCAGGGGCGGATCCAGCGCTTCTGGGCGGGCCTGAAGGTGCCGGGAGAAGCCCGGCCGGCCTGGTTCATCCTGGGGGCCATTCTGGCCGAGCATCTGGAGAGGGAGGTCCCGATGGGGGCCGACCAGGCCTTCACCCAGGTAGCGGATCTGGCTCCGGAGTTCAGCGGAATCACCTACAAAGATCTCGGAACCGGAGGCGCCCCGGTGAATGCACCGGCCGGCGTCTCCTCGGGGGACTGAGGCACCGTCAATGAACGAGCAATCAATGCTGGGATTCCTCATTGAAAAGACCATCATGGTCCTCTCCGTCTTCGGAGGGGTCATGGGGGTGGTGGCCCTGACGACGCTCATCGAGCGGAGGGTGGCGGGCTTCATCCAGGATCGGTACGGCCCGAACCGGGTGGGGTGGTTCGGTATCCTGCAGCCGGCGGCGGACGGTCTGAAGAACTTCCTGAAGGAAGAGAGCATGCCGGCCTCGGCGGCCCAGCCCTACTTCCTCATGGGCCCCATGATCTCTCTGGCCCCGGCCCTGGTGACCTTTGCCGTCATCCCCTTCGCCGCCCCTCTCCCCACCCCCTGGGGTGTCGTTGAGATGATCGTGGCCGATGTACCCATCGGAATCCTGTACATTCTGGCCCTGAGCTCCCTGGGGGTGTACGGGGTGGTCATGGGGGGATGGGCCTCCAACAACAAGTATTCCTTCCTGGGCGGTCTCCGGGCTTCGGCCCAGATGGTGAGCTACGAGGTGGCGCTGGGACTCTCGGTCGTGACTGTCCTCATCATGGCGGGGAACGTCACGCTTACCGAGATGATCTGGCAGCAGCAGCAGTTGAACTTCTGGTTCGTCTTCCCGATCTCCCTGGGCTTCATCCTCTTCGTGATCTCGGCTTTTGCCGAGACCAACCGGCTTCCCTTCGATATGCCCGAAGCCGAGTCGGAGCTGGTGGGCGGGTTCCACACCGAATACTCGGGAATGAAGTACGCCATGTATCCCATGGGGGAGTATGCCCACATGGTCACCTCCTCGGCTCTCATGGCCACCCTCTTCTTCGGAGGATGGGACCTTCCCGGAACCTGGGACGACGCCTTTCTGGTGAATGGAGAGTGGATCCGGGGCTTCACCGAAGCCGGGGCCCCCATCGCCGCAGAGCTGGCCTGGTGGAAGACCCTGTTGACCTTCGGGTCCTTTGCTGCCAAGACGGCCTTCTTCATGCTGGTCTACATCTGGGTCCGGTGGACCGTTCCCCGGTTCCGATATGACCAGGTCATGCAACTGGGCTGGAAGGTCATGCTGCCCACGGCTCTTGCCTATATCATGGTGGTGGCGGCGACGGTCCTGGCCCTGGATTCCCTGGAGGTGGCCTACGGCTTCACTTTCGGACTGGTGCTGACGGGAGTGAGTGCCCTCTGCACCGGATTCTTCCTCTTCGTGCTTGACCGGGGACGGATTCTGAGCGGGTCCTCCGCCAACGCCCGGGACCGGTTCCGGGCCCAGGCCCTGGAATCCGGCCGGGACGCGGGCGCCGTGTCCGCCGGGGACTGAGTCCACCGGAGCCGGATCGAAGGCCGAAGCTGAGCCTGACGCAGGAATTGTTCGAGAACCAGAGAAAGACGAGATAGCGATGCCGCCAACAGTCAAGGTCGTTCGACGCCCGGAAGGAGCCAGGACGTCGTATCTGAGAGCCACACTCAAGGGTATGGCCCTGACCTTCAAGCATATGGTGAACCCCAACAAGGTGACGCTCCAGTATCCGGAGGAGCGTCCGGAGCTCTCGCCGCGGTGGCGAGGGACCCACCGGATGGAGGTTCACGCCGATGGCCGGCCCAAGTGCGTGGCCTGCGGCCTGTGTCCCACGGTCTGCCCAGCCAACTGCATCCGCCTGGTGGGTGGTGAGGACGACCAGGGAAACCGGTATCCCATCGTCTACGAGATCGACGAGTTCCGGTGCATCTTCTGCGGCATGTGCCAGGAGGTCTGCCCCGTGGAGGCCATCCACGTGGGCGTCCACTTCGAGAATGCCGAATACACTCGGGAGCGGTTCGTGTATGACCTGGACCGCCTCATGGAGCAGGACCATCCCAGCACCCTCCTCTGGGATCCCTCGGATCCCCAGTCAGAGTGAGGGAGGGAGAATCCATGGCTGAAATCCTCTTCTACGTCTTCAGCGCGGTGACCCTGGGAAGCGCCATCCTCATGGTCACCCGGAAGAACCCCGTGGCCAGCCTCCTCTACATGGTGGCCACCCTGGGTTCCCTGGCCGGAATCTATGTCCTCTTCGAGGCCCACTTCCTGGCCGCCATCCAGGTCATCGTCTACGCCGGGGCCATCATGGTCCTCTTCCTCTTCGTCATCATGCTCCTGAATCTGGGGCATGATTTCAGAGAGGACCTCAAGCGGGGCGTGTGGGCCATCTTCTCCTTCGTGGTGGCTGGCGTCATGGCGGGGATCATTGCCAGGCAGTTCGGCGGAACCGAAGGAAGTCCCCTCTACGATCACTTCGGCGGAGGCGAGGCCATCGACGCCCTCCTGGCGGAACGTGGGGCGGTGGGGGCCATCGCCCACCCTCTCTACACCGACTATGTGGTCGCTTTCGAGCTCACTGGAATCCTGCTCCTGGTGGCTGTGGTGGGGGCTCTGGCCCTGGCCAAGCGGAGGACTTGACGGGATATGCTAACGGAAGCCCTGGTTGTCAGCGCTGTCCTCTTTGCGATTGGAACCTTCGGTGTCCTGGTACGTCGGAATGCCATCATCATGTTCCTCTGCATCGAGCTGCAGCTCAATGCTGTGAACCTCTCCTTCGTTGCCCTCTCCAGGTATCTGGGCTTGGATGGACAGGTCTTCGTTTTCTTCGTCATGACGGTGGCGGCAGCGGAAGCGGCTGTTGGTCTGGCCATCATCATCTCAATCTTCCGCCACTATGAGACCGTCAACGTGGACAATTTCAATCTCTTGAAGTGGTAGGGGCATGACCTTTCCACTGACGTATTTCGCGCTGCAGGAGGCTCACGCGGCCCAGGAGGCCCACCAGGCCGCCGGACACGCCTTCGAGCCTTTCCTGCCCGGGGTGATCATCCTCCTTCCCATACTGGGATTCCTCCTGAACGGGGCCCTGGCCCTGGCTGCTGCCAGGAGGTCCGCCCAGGCGGTCCGGGGGGGAGACGAACTGGACTTCTTCCAGGGCGGGCGACGTCCCCTGACCCACTCCCTGCCCACCTGGATCGGGCCCGGGGTGGTGGGACTGGCCTTCATCATCGTTCTGGTGAATTTCACCCGGATGCTGGGAGCCGACCTCCACGATCCCGTCGTGGTCCACTACTGGACCTGGATGGCCACCGGAACGTTCCAGGTGGACGCGGCCCTTCAGCTGGACCAGCTCAGCATGATCATGATGCTGGTGGTGACGGGGGTAAGCTTCCTCATCCACGTCTTCAGTGTGGGCTACATGGGGGACGATCCCGGGTATCCCCGGTACTTCGCCTATCTGAACCTTTTCGTCTTTTTCATGCTCACTCTGGTGGCCGGGGCGTCCTTCCCCGTCCTCTTCGTGGGTTGGGAGGGGGTGGGGTTCTGCTCCTACATCCTCATCGGGTACTGGTTCAGTGACCGGGAGAAGGCCGACGCAGGAAAGAAGGCCTTCATCGTGAACAGGATCGGCGACTTCGGCTTCATCGTCGCCATGATGCTCCTCTTCGTCACCTTCGGCACCCTGAACTTCACCGAGATCTTCCACGCGGCTCCGGATACCTTGACCTACGGGGGCGGGCTGGTTACGGCCATCACCCTCCTTCTCCTCCTGGGAGCCACCGGGAAGAGTGCCCAGATCCCCCTGTACGTCTGGCTTCCCGACGCCATGGCCGGCCCGACCCCGGTCAGCGCCCTG
>CAZSDD010000003.1:0-1352 GCA_964605505.1 uncultured Gemmatimonadaceae bacterium
CGGGTCATCCCCCAGGTGTCGAAGCTCTGATGGTCCGGGCCTACGCCATCTTTCTGTGGCATGGGTTCTTTCTGGCCCTGACCACAGCCATGCTGGACCTGAACACGGTCTTTCCCGCCCTGGTCTCCACCCTGGTGGATTCCAAAGCCGTGTTCGGGCTCCTCTATTCCATCATGATTGGCGTCCCCTTCGTCTTCAATATCGTCTTCGGGCACTACCTCCAGGACAAGCCCCGGAAGAAGCCCTACCTGATCCTGGGAATCTATCTCAGGGCCTCGGCGTTCCTGGGCATGGCCCTCTTCACCCTCCTCTGGGCCCGGGAAAATCCCCTTCTTCTCCTGGTGAGCCTCTTCGGGTGGGTCTTCCTCTTCTCCTTCAGCGGTGGATTCGCCGGTTTGGCCTACGCCGACATCATGGGGAAGATGGTCCCCCGGGGATTTCGAGGCCGCCTCTACGCCACCAAGCAGTTCGTCAGCAGCCTGGCCCTTCTCCTGGGAGGGATCCTGGTTGCCCGGCTACTGGCTCTCGAATCCCTTCCCTATCCCTCCAACTATGCCCTTCTCCTGGGCATCGGGGGGGTGGGTCTCTTCGTGGCCGCCCTGGCCTTCTGGTTCATTTCCGAGGAGCCAATGGAACGGAACGAGGAGCTCAAGGAGAGCCTCTGGCGGTTCATCCGGAAGGTACCGGAGATCGTTCGGGGCGACCGGGCCTTTCTCCGCTTCATCCTGGCGGCGAACCTCTCCAGCGTCAGCCTCATGCTCCTGCCCTTCTACATCCTTTTCGCACAGGATGCCTTCCAGTTGGGTCCCGAGTGGGTGGGGCGGTTTCTGATCTTCCAGACTGTGGGAGTCATCCTGTCCAATCTGGTCTGGGGGTACCTGAGCCATCGCCGGGGATCCCGTGTGGTGGTCAGGGTCTGTATCCTCACGGGGGGGATGGTCCCCCTCATGGCCCTCCTCTTGCGCCCCCTGGGACCGGAGTCCTTCGCCCTGGTCTTTCTCCTGGTGGGCTTCGTCATGAGCGGTCGGAAGGTGGGGTTTGAGCCCTACCTCCTGGACCTGGCTCCGGAGGATCGACGGACGGTCTATGTGGGCATCAACGGAACCCTGAACTTCTCCATGATCCTTCTACCGGCCCTGAGCGGCCTGCTTATCGATGCCCTGGGCTTCACTCTGATCTTCAGCATGACGGTGGCGGTCATGGCCGTGGCATACCTTCTCCTCGGAGCACCGAACGAGCCGGACTCCCCAGCTGGAGCAATAGCAGATGGATAGGGCTGAAGCCGACACCTTCATGAACCACCTTCCCGCCGAGCGCTTCGAAGCCGTCCTCCGGAGCATCTCCGACGGCGT
>CAZSDD010000003.1:1452-83544 GCA_964605505.1 uncultured Gemmatimonadaceae bacterium
GGACGGATCCGTCATGGGAGGGGTGGAGACCTTCCGGGATCTCCGGCAGGTGGAAACCCTGCGGAAGGAGATCCAGGAGAGCTACAACGTGGGAGACTTCGTCACCCGGAGCCCCAAGCTCAAGAACGTCCTGGAGCTTCTCCCCACCATCGCCGAGAGCGAGAGCACGGTACTCATCACGGGGGAGAGCGGAACCGGGAAGGAGTTGGTGGCCCGAGCCCTCCACAATCTGAGTCCCCGGTCATCCGGCCCGCTGGTGGCGGTGAACAGCGCTGGAATTCCCGAAACCCTTCTGGAGGCGGAGCTTTTCGGATACGAGCCCGGGGCCTTCACCGGCGCCAACAAATCCAAGCCCGGCCGCTTCGCAATGGCCGGGGGCGGCACCCTCTTCCTGGACGAGATCGGTGACATGGCCCCTCAGCTCCAGGCCAAGCTCCTCCGGGTCCTCCAGGAGGGTACCTACGAAGCCCTGGGTGGCGTCCGTACTCTGAAGGCCGACGTTCGGGTGGTGACGGCCACCAACCGGGACATTCAGGAGATGATCGGGGCCGGAACCTTCAGAGAAGACCTCTTCTACCGCCTGAATGTATTCCAGCTGAAGCTCCCCCCACTCCGGGAGCGGAAGGAGGACATCCCGATCCTCATCGACCATTTCATTCAACGGCTGGAAGCGGTTCGGGGAAAGGGGATCCAGGGGGTTTCCCCCAGAGCCCTCCGGGCTCTTCTGGACTTTGATTACCCCGGGAATGTCCGGCAGCTGGAGAACGCCATGGAGCACGCATACGTTCTCTCTTCGGGAAGCCTCATCCGGCATGAATCCCTTCCAGAGCCCCTGCGGGGCTTTTCGGAGCCCCGTGCCATGGAAGGGATGACGCTGGTGGACATGGAGAGGAGCTTCATCCAGGAGACCCTCAGGCGAAACCAGTTCAACCGGACCGCAGCGGCCCGGGAATTGGGGATCCACAAGTCCACGCTTTACCGGAAGGTCCAGAAGTTGGGGATCCCGCTTCCGACAGAGGACGGGCGGAGCACGGACAGGGGCTGACCGGCCCAAGCCGCGTTCGGTACCGTTGCATTACCGCGAATCGGTTCGGCTTCAACCGTCGCATACCGGGACGGTGCCCGGATCCCTGCAGAACAGCCCACAGGGGCACTGGACTGCTTAAGTCCATTCTTTTCTTTGCGTTACAGCCCACGAGGTGGTCAAGGACAGATCTGGCACAACCCCTGCTTTTCTCTGCAATCGTGGAAGAGGCAACCAGGCCATCAACACCCGAACGGAATGGAGAAAAGTATGGACACCCAGAAGAACGTCGACGAGTACGATCTGGCCACCACCGACACCCACAAACCTGCCCGGCCCATGGTCTTCTTCAAGGACAGGGATGGATGTGGCTGGCTCTGTGACAAGGATATCGATTTCGAGGGCGACCTGGAGGGCCAGGGTTGCTGGCGGTGTTCCGAAATGGCCTTCCCCATGGGTAACTGACAGGTCCTCAATCCCGATAGTACAGGCGGCATGCCACGGTTATCTCACTCCAGGGCGAACGACACCGCCCGGGCAGCCATCCTGGCCGCCCGGGCGGTTGGTCCTCCGACGGAAGGACGGGCGTTTCAGCTGAAATGCATGCTGTCCGGCCTTCCGGTGACCTTTAGAACAGCCCCGTCACCTTCCCCGTCTCCGGGTCCACGTCGATGCGCCGGTAGGCGGCGTCTGAAGCCGTGCCGGGCATGAGCTTGATGGAACCGGCCACCGGAACCACGAACCCGGCGCCCCGGAAGGTCAGGACGTCGGAGATGGGCAGGGTCCAACCCGTGGGCTTACCCTTCAGGGCGGGGTCGTGGGAGAGGCTCAGGTGGGTCTTGACCATGCAGGTCCCCAGCGTGCTGAGCTCCTCGTCGGCCTCCACCACCTTGATCTTGTTCTCGGCCTCGGCGGAGTACGTGACGCCGTCGGCTCCGTAGACCTCGGTGGCGATCTTCTCGATCTTGGCCTTGAGGGGCTCCTCGTCCTGGTAGAGGAACTTGAAGTCGGGCTTCTCTTCTGCGGCCTCCACCACGACCCGGGCGAAATCCTCGGCTCCTTCGCCACCCAGCTCCCAGTGCTTCGAGACGGCGAAGCGGGCTCCTGCGGCCTCGGCGGCCTTTCGGACGACCTCCACCTCCTCGTCGGAGTCGGTGTAGAAGTGGTTCAGGCAGACCACGGGGTTCACACCGGACTTCCGGACCGTCTGAATATGGTGGGTGAGGTTCTCGATGCCCTTTTCGACGAGGTCCGGATGGGACTCGGTGTACGCCGCGTCCAGGGGACGGCCCGGCACCACCATGGGGCCCCCGCCGTGCATCTTCAGCGCCCGGATGGTGGCCACGATGACGCTCACGTTGGGGGTCAGTCCGCTGAAGCGGCACTTCAGGTTCCAGAACTTCTCGAAGCCGATGTCGGCCCCGAACCCACTCTCGGTGACGTGGTACTCGGCGAGTTTGAGACCCACCTTGTCGGCCAGGATCGACGATTGCCCGATGGCGATGTTGGCGAACGGTCCTGCATGGACCAGGACGGGCTGACCTTCCAGGGTCTGGAGGAGGTTGGGGTTGATAGCACGGGCCATGAGGGCCGTCATGGCGCCCCCGACCTCCAGGTCGCCGGTGGTGACCTCGTTGCCCTTCTTGTCCCAGGCCACCACGATCTTGTTCATCCGCTCCCGCATGTCCTCCAGGCTGGTGGCCACCGCCAGGATGGCCATGACCTCGGAAGAGACGGTGATCTGGAAGTGGCTCCGCATCATGAAGCCGTCCATCTTGCCGCCGATGCCGATGACGATCTCCCGGAGGGCCTGGGCGCAGAAGTCCATGGTCCAGCCGATGTTCATGTTCCGGGGATCGATGTCCAGGCGCCGGAGGTTCTTCTTGGCCAGGACGTCGTCATCGTAGTTGAACTCGTGCTGCATGCGGCTGGTGGCCGCCACCATGGCCAGGTTGTGGGCGTTGTTGATGGCGTCGATGTCCCCGGTGAGCCCCAGGCTGAAGTCCGTGAGGGGAATGCACTGGGCCAGTCCGCCCCCGGCGGCGGAGCCCTTGATGTTGAAGGTGGGTCCGCTGGAGGGCTGCCGGATGGCGGCGATAACCTTCTTGTCCAACCGGCCCAGTCCCTGGGTCAGGCCCATAGTGGTGGTGGACTTCCCTTCGCCCAGGGGTGTGGGGGTGATGGCCGTCACTTCGATGTACTTCCCGTCGGGCCTGTCCTTCAGCCGCTCCAGGATGCTGAGGTAGTCCAGCTTGGCCACATAGTGGCCGTAGGGCAGGAGCTCCATCTTTTCCAGCCCCAGCTCCTCTCCCAGGTCGTACACCGTCTTCATGTCTGCTTCGGCCGCTTCGGCGATCTGCCAGTCGGCCATCTTGGTCGGATCGAGTTTTGCCATGGTGCTATCGTGTCCCATCTGGAGTGACTGGGTGAATCTACGGGTTCGCTGACTCTGCCGGTTCCGGCCCCCCGGTTTGCGTCCCGGAGGCGACGGATTTTCCCCGATGGCGCTGAGCAAGAATCAATCCATGAGGGTAGGGTCCCCGGTCGGATCAGACAAGGGATCTCGGTGAAGAGCCCGGGGAAGGTTTCGGGGAAGGGGAGTGGAACCCTCAGCCCCTCCTCAGTCCCTCGATCTCTTCCACAGTCTTGGGCTTCGCCGGGCCCAGGCGGCGGGCGCCGTCGGCGGTGATGAGATAGTCCTCTTCGTTCCGGATTCCCCCGAAGTCCCGCCACCTGTTCAGCTTGTCGTAGTCGATGAACTGGGTCAGGTGTCCCCGCTTCTGCCAGAGGTCCATGAGCTGGGGAATGAAGTAGATTCCCGGTTCGATGGTCAGGACGAATCCCGGCTCCAGGGGCCGGCCCAGGCGGAGGGACTTGAGGCCGAACTGGGTGGGCTTCTCCTGGCCGGCCCATCCAACCGTCACCTCTCCCAGGTTCTCCATGTCGTGGACGTCCAGCCCCATCATGTGCCCCAGTCCGTGGGGCATGACCATGGCGTGGGCTCCGGCGGCCAGGGCTTCGTCCGTGTCTCCCTTGAAGATCCCCATTGCCTTCATGCCTTCGAAGATCTCTCGGCAGGCGATGAAATGGACATCCTTGAAGGGAACCTCCGGCCGGAGGGCCGCCACGGCGGCGTCATAGGCCGCCAGAACCACCTCATACACGGCCCGCTGCCGATCCGAGAAGGTGCCGCTCACGGGAAAGGTGGAGGTCAGGTCTCCGGCGTAACCCATGGGGGTCTCGGCGCCGGCGTCCAGGATGAAGATGTCACCTTCGCCCAGAGTGTTGCCATGGTAGTGATTGTGGAGGGTCTGACCGTTGATGGTGGCGATGACGGGAAAGGAGATGTGGCCTCCGGAGGCCAGGGCCAGGCGCTCCACCTCGGCGGCGATCTCCATCTCCTTCATCCCCGGCCGGGCCATGCGGATCCCGGCCTCGTGCATGGAAACGGAGGTGGCCACGGCCTTCTCGATTTCGGCCACCTCTTCCTGGCTCTTGTAGATCCGCTGGTCCACCACGGCCTGGGTGAGCTGGGTGGAAGCCTCCTCCGCCACCTCGTCCGGGGCCAGCCCCAGGAGCTTGGCAACCTGAACCGTGGTCTCGGCCCGGTAGGGGGGCAGGAAATGAACGGCCCTGCCAGCCGCCACGGCGAGGCTCAACATCTCGGCCAGGGCCGCCCGGGGCTGTGTCTCCGACACCCCCACCTGATCCGCCCGCTGGGCGATGGTGGGGAGATCGCCCATCCACACGATGTGATCGATGCTCAGCTCGTCACCGTAGATGGTGGTGGTCCCGGCATCCACATCGATGACCCCCGCCAGCTCCGGCTGATTCAGTCCGAAGTAGTAGAGGAAGGAGCTGTCCTGCCGGAAGTGGTAGCAGTTGTCGGCGTAGTTCATGGGGCTTTCCCCGTTTCCGGGGAAGAGAAGAAGGCCTCCCTCGAAGCGGGTGGCCAGGGCCTTCCGGCGGGTCGCGTACGTCTCTCTGGGGAACATTGATCTTGTCCTCACCTCGGTGTCTTGGTCTGGTCCATAAAAAACAGAATAGCTCCGAACCCCCTTCCGGCGCGACCGCGTTGGCAGGATAAGGGTGGGGTGGCCCGGGTCCCGGCCCCCCATCTCGGCCAATGCGAGGCCCATGGCGGCGGTAGATTCGGCTTGACCCGGGGAGGTGGAAAATCTCACCTTTCATTCGTTGGGCCCTCCCCGGTGCTCCGCCCACCTTGCGTCCTCCCGCGATTCTCCCCCATTTGAGGCTCGTATGCAGTCATGGGGGCACACCGGCCCATGACGGGCTGGAAGCCCAGCCGAGGACTCAAATCCCTGACGGGGAACGACCATGTTCAGAAGAGCCATCGCCTCTCTTTCCGCCTTCGCCTTCTTTTGCCTACTGGCCTCCTCCCTCCAGGCTCAGCTCACTCCCTGGCACCACTGGACCCTCCTGGACCCCGACGTCATGGACGAGATCATCGGGGAGGCGTCGGGAGAGACGGCCTGGAACACCATCATGGAGACCGGCGGATACAATAAGGACCGGTTGGCCGAAGAGTACGGCGACGGGACCTTCTACGAAGCCCGGTACATCTACGACATGCTCCTCCAGTACGGGATCCCCGGAGCCGATCTGGTCCGGTTTCCCGGCGGAGAGGTGTGGGACGGGATCGAGGGTGAGCTCTGGGAGGTGAGCCCCATGCGGCAGAAGCTGGCCTCCTACCAGGACATGCGGGCCATGCTGGCCAACGGGTCCACGGACGCCGACGTGACGGCGGAGCTGGTCTGGGTGGGGATGGGAACCGACGAGGAGCTGGATCGGGCCCGGGTGGACGGGAAGATCGTCGTCACCGAGGGATCCATGAGCGGGGTGCACAACGCCGCCTGCCTGGAGCGAGGGGCCCTGGGGGTGGTGAACATCGCCAACGGCCGGCCCAACTTCGATCCCCTCCAGATTCCCTGGAGCGGAATCCGGAGCCGCCGGGGCGGGGAAGGGGATCCGAAGTTCGGCTTCTTCATTCCCCCCAGGGAAGCGGAGGTCCTGAAGCATCGCCTCCTGGCCGGGGAGGCCATCACCGTCCACGCCCAGGTGGAGGCCACAACCCAGCCCTACGAGCTCCAGGACCCGGTGGCCCACATCCCAGGGACCGATCCCGACGCCTCGGAGATCATCCTCTCGGCCCACCTCTTCGAAGGATACGTGAAGCAGGGAGCCAACGACAACAAGTCCGGGAGCGCCACGATTCTGGAGGTGGCCCGGACCCTCAACACCCTCATCGAGGACGGCCGCATTCCCCGGCCCCGCCGGACCATCCGGTTCCTCTGGGGGCCCGAGTACTCCGGAACGGGCCCCTGGGTGCAGGAAAATCGGGACCTCATGGAGAAGACCCTGGCCAACATCAACATGGACATGGTGGGGGAGTGGCTGACCCTGAACAAAGCCTATATGCGCCTCATGCGGACCACCTACGGCCAGCCCCACTACATCAACGACGTCATGGAGAACTATTATCGGTTCGTGGGGGAATCCAACAACGAGCGGATCCAGAACCGGAGCGGGTTCTACAAGGTGCCCCGGCGCATCGTGGCCCCCACCGGGGCCGATGAGCCCTTCTACTACAGCATCGAGACCCACTACGGGGCTTCGGACCACATGGTCTTCAACGACTGGGGGGTCCAGGTGCCGGGCATCATGATGATCGTGTGGCCGGACCAGTGGTATCACACCTCCGGGGACCGCATCGACAAAGCGGATCCCACCCAGCTCAAACGGGTGGCCATCATCGGAGCCGCCGCCGCCTACACCGTGGCCAACGCCGACGACGACATGGCCGTGCGACTGGCAGGGGAGATCGCTTCCAACGCCACCAGGCGTCTGGGCCATCAGTTCATCATGGGCCAGGAGCGCCTGAACGAGGCAGAGGCCGACAACCTGGCCCGGCAGTATCGGTGGGCCAGGGCCCACGTGGAAGGGACCGTCATGGCCGAGAAGGAAACCCTGGAATCGGTCATGGAGCTGGCGGAGAACGAACAACAGGTCGGTGATTATGTGAGCGAGATGCAGAGGGTGGTAGACGCCATCGGCGGAGCTCACCTGGAGGCCCTGGAATCCCATATGGAGGCTGTGGCCGGGAGTCTGGGAGTCAGCCCCGTGAGGTTGCGGATGTCGGAGATGGAGCGCCGGGCCGCCGGCATCGTTCCCCGGCAGACGGCCCTGGTGAAGCGGGACGGGTACCGGGGTTGGGGAGATCATCTGAGCGCCGTGCCGGAGGACGTCCGGGCCCGCTATCCCTACGAGGGTCTGGCCAGCACCGGCGAGCTCCAGCTCCTCGTGGACGGAAGGCACTCGGTCCTGGATATCAAGACCATGCTGGACGCCCAGATGCGGACCACCTCGGATCTCCAGTCCATCCTGAACTACCTGGAGGTCCTGAAGGCGGCGGGGCTGGTGGAGATGTAGGACCACCGTCCGATTCATCCCTCGACATACTCTACGACGAGAATCCATCGCGGCGAGAACCCATCACGGCGAGAACCCATCATGGTCGGTAAAGGCTCCCTGCAGCTGGTGATCGTTTTCTTTCTGCTGATTCCTTTCTCCGGAGGGTGGTCCCAGGAGAAACAGGAGACGGAGGAGGGACAGTACTTTCGACACCTGGAGTGGCGGCAGATCGGGCCGGCGGTCTTCGGGGGCCGGATGCCGGACGTGGAGGCCGTTCCGGAGAATCCCGCCGTCATGTACGTGGCCGGCTCCACCGGGGGAATCTTCAAGACCACGAACCACGGGGTCACCTGGGAACCCATCTTCGACGAGGCGGGCCCCACTCTTTCCATCGGCGACATGGCCCTGGCCCCTTCCGACCCCCTCATCCTCTGGGTGGGCACCGGCGAGTCCAACGGCGAGCAGCAGGCGGCGGCCCTGGGCGACGGGGTCTACCGGTCTCTGGACGGTGGCAGGAGCTGGGAGCACATGGGCCTCCCGGACACCCGCTTCATCAACCGGGTCGTGGTGCACCCCACCAACCCCGACATCGTCTTCGTGGCGGCCACCGGCCATCGCTGGGGACCCAATGAGGAACGGGGCCTCTACCGGACCCTGGACGGGGGCCGGAGCTGGCAGAAGGTCCTCTACATCAACGATGACACGGGGGTCACCGAAGTGGCCATGGAGGACAACGGCCGGGTCCTCTACGCCGCCGCCTGGCAGCGGAGGCGCCACGCCTGGGGCAACCTCACGGGGGGCCCCCATTCAGGGATCTATCGCTCCATGGACGGGGGGGACAGCTGGGAGAAGCTGGGCGGTGGACTCCCGGAAGGAGTCCTGGGGAAGATCGCCATCGCCATCGCAAAGAGCCGCCCCAACGTGGTGTACGCCGCCATCGGTGACGAGGACGGGGGCTTCTACCGGTCCCAGGACCGGGGCGACACCTGGACCCGGGTCAACGACATCCGCACCTCCTACTGGTACGGCAACATCTTCGTGGACCCGGTGAACGAGAACAAGGTCTGGGTCATGGGTACCCGGCTGGCGGTGTCCATCGACGGGGGAAAGAACTTCGAGAACGACTGGACGGCCCGGGACATCCACGTGGACCATCACGCCATGTGGATCAACCCGGAGAACCCCGACCACATGATCATGGGCAACGACGGCGGCTTCCACATCACCTGGGACGGGGCCCGGACCTGGAGCTTCCTGAACAACATCCCCGTGGCCCAGTATTACACCGTGGAAGTGGACGACCGGGACCCCTATCACGTCTACGGCGGCCTCCAGGACAACGGCACCTGGGGAATCCCCTCCCGGACCTACTCCCGGGGCGGGATCTACAACGAGGACGTGGTGAACGTGGGGGGCGGCGACGGGTTCGTCCCGGCCATCGACCCCCGGGACCCCACGGTGGTCTATTCCGAGTCACAGTACGCCGGCCTCAGGCGGTTCGACCTGGTGACGCTGGAATCGGAGGGCATCAAGCCCACCCCGGAAGACACCACCGAGAGCTACCGGTTCAGCTGGAACAGCCCACTCCTGATCTCCCCCCACGATCCGGATGTCGTCTATCTGGGGGGAAACAAGCTCTTCCGGACCATGGATCAGGGGGAGAGCTGGGAGGAGGTGAGTGGAGACCTCACCCGGAACGAGACCCCGTCGGAGTGGGAGATCATGGGGCTGAAGCCCTCCCTCCGGCCCTATAATGCCCTTACCGCCGTGGCCGAGTCTCCCCTCCGTCAGGGTCTGATCTACACCGGGGCCGACGACGGGAGCGTGCACCGGACCACCGATGGGGGAGAGACCTGGGAGCCCCTCACGGGGAAGTTCGGGTTCGGGGATGATGTCAGGTTCGTCACGAAGATCCACGCATCCTCCACGCACCCGGACGTCGCCTACATCTCCTTCACGGGCCACTATCACGACGATTTCCGTCCCCATCTCTTCAAGACCGAAGACGCAGGCGACAGCTGGCGACGCATCACTGGAGACCTGCCGACGGAAGCGGTCATCAATGCCATCGTAGAGCATCCGGACAACCCGGACCTTCTCCTGGCGGGCATCCACAACGGCCTGATGATCTCCCGGGACGGGGGAGAGAGCTGGATCCGGGCTGACGGCGACCTCCCCCCCGTATCGGTGAACGGCATCCGGATCAAGGATGGGGACCTGGTCCTGGGAACCTATGGCCGTGGCATCATGATCCTGGACGATGCGGCCTTCCTGGCCCAGCTCACCGAGGAGATTCTGGAGGCCGACGCCCACCTCTTCCCCATCCGGGAGGCGGAGCAGTACTACCGGAACAACCGGACTCCGGCCAACCGGACGGCCCGGTTCGCCGGGCCGAACCCCGATTACGGCGCCCTCATCACCTGCTACCTCAGTGAAGGAGGGGCCCCGAGCGGCCTGTCCGATTCCACGGAGGTTTCCATAGAGATCCTGGATGAATCCGGCACCGTGATCCGGGAGCTCACGGGCCCGGCCCGGCCCGGCTTCAACCGCATCGCCTGGGACCTCCGGAAGGTGGAAGAGCCGGAAGGAGACGAAGGCGAGGAGGAAAGGCAGGAAGAAGAAGAGGAACGGAGGGAGGTGCTGGTGGATGTGGAGCCCGGAGCCTACACCGTGCGACTCAGGGCCCGGGTGGTGGAGATGAGCCGGACCGTCAAAGTGGTTCCCGACAGAAGGCTGTAGCTCAACGGAGATGAACCCATGATCAAACGACCGATTCTAGCAGCCGTTCTCGCCCTCCTCCTCACCACCCCCTGGGCGGGGTTGGAGGCCCAATCCGTCGACCAGGCGGGATCGTGGCCCGGATGGGAGATGTCTCCGGTGGGGGAGATCCAGAAGATCCTCCCCCTCCGGGAACGGGCCCGGGTCTACAACGAGGTCCTGGAATGGCGCCTGGACCACATCCTCCCGACCATCATGCGGGAAGAGGGCGTGGAGATGTGGGTGGTCATCAACTTCGAGTACGATGAAGACCCGGTCTACATGACCCTGGTCCCGGAGCCCGTCATGAGCGCCCGGCGCCTCTCCATCCTCATCTTCCATGACGCGCCCGACGGCTTCAAGAAGCTCACGGCCAACTGGCATGGCTCCGGATCCGCCGGCGCCATGTACGAGAACATCTTCACCGACCGGTCGAAGGGAGCGAACCACCAGTTCACCGTCCTGGCCGACTACATCCGTGAGCAGGATCCCCGGAACATCGCCATCAACTACTCTCCCCACTACGAGTACGTGGACGAGTTCAGCCACGCCAACGGGCTCTCGGCCTTCCACAAGGACCTCCTGGATCGGGCCCTGGACGAGACGTACCGGGAACGGCTCATCCCCGCCGACGAGGTCGTCATCCGGTGGTACGAGACCCGGAGTCCCCGGGAGCTGAGCCTGTACCGGTACATGGCTGGGATGGCCCACGACCTCATCCGCGAGTTCTTCTCCAATGAGGTCATCATCCCCGATGTCACCACCACCGACGACGTCCGGTGGTGGATCCGGCAGCGCATCAACGATCTGGGCCTGGGTACCTGGTTCCACCCCTCCATCGACATCCGCCGATCCCCGGAGGACAGGGAGAGATACGGGGCCCGGGACGAGGTGATTCGCCGGGGCGACCTTCTCCACTGTGACGTGGGCATCACCTACCTTGGCCTCAACACCGACATGCAGCACAACGCCTATGTCCTGCGCCTCGGCGAGACCGAACCGCC
The DNA here is from genome assembly GCA_964605505.1 of uncultured Gemmatimonadaceae bacterium. Lineage (GTDB taxonomy): Bacteria > Gemmatimonadota > Gemmatimonadetes > Longimicrobiales > Gaopeijiaceae > CAZSDD01. The sequence continues at coordinate 12,670 of CAZSDD010000003.1, forward strand.
GGCTGGGCTCCAGGCGCTGCTGGAGAAGGGGAACCGGCTCCAGGAGATCCACCTGGAGGAGATGAAGGTAGGCCGTACCGGAAACGAGATCCTGGCCGCCATCCTGGAGCGGGGAAGGGCGGAGGGCCTCCGGCCCACCGTATATTCCCACCCCGTGGGGCCCTACGGGCACGGCTCCGGCACCATGTTCGGCATGACGGAGAAGCAGGACGGCGTGCCCGGTACCGGGGAGCATCCCCTTTATCCCAACACCGTCTACGCCATGGAGTTCTCGGTGGCCGGCGACGTGCCCGAATGGGGCGGAGTGGAGGTGTCCATGGGGCTGGAAGAGCAGGCGGTGGTCACCGCCGGGGGCGCCCGCTTCGTGGACGGCTATCCCAGGACGTTGTACCTGATCCGGTAGAAGCCTGTCCCGCTGACGGAGCGGCTCGCGGCGGCCACCTGCAAACCAACCGGGACGTGAGGGCGTCCAAGGAGAGAGGACACCTGAAACGCTTCGGACCCGGGCCGCTCCATGAACATCCTTGTCTGCATCGCAACATCGCTCGTTCTGCTCGCCCTGCCTGCCCCCGTCTGGGCCCAGAACGGTGGCAGCTCCCACGTCCCTCCGCCCCCCACCGCCGAGGCCTCCAGGCTGGAGGAGGTGATCACGGTGGACGGGCGGCTCCTGGAGGATTCCTGGCAGGGGGCGACGCCCGCCACGACGTTCCGTCAGACCCAACCCGACGAGGGGGCTCCCGCTTCGCTTCAGACAGAGGTCAGGATCCTGTTCGACGCCCGGGCACTCTACATCGGCGCACGCATGAGCCAGCCGGGTGGTGTAACAGCCCCTCTGGCCCGTCGCGACCAGCTCCTGGACGCCAGCGGTGACAACGGATCGTTCAACTCACTCACCACCGACAAGCTGGTCATCCGCCTCGATCCCTACCACAACCATCTGGACGACGTGTGGTTCGAGGTCAATCCGAGTGGAGCCAGAGGGGAGCAACTCAACGGCGACCCGTCATGGGACCCGGTGTGGGAAGCCGCTGCCAGCGTCGACTCTCTCGGGTGGACGGCGGAGCTGCGCATACCCTTCAGCCAACTTCGCTTCTCCCCCGACTCCCTCCAGACCTGGGGACTCCAGATCTGGCGCTACATGGACCGGCTCAATGAGCAGGTCATGTGGTCGTTTCGGCCACGAAACGCCCCCAGCGGGCCCGCCTTCTACGGCCACCTCGAGGGTCTGCTCATCCCGAGGCAGCCCCGCCAGCTGGAGGTGCTCCCCTACGGTGTCACCGGAAGACGATTCGACCGCGCTGCACCGGGTGACCCGTACGGAGAGGACGAGGCGCTGCGCCTCGACTTCGGTGTCGACGTCAAGTACCTGCTGACCACGAACCTGACCCTGGACGCTACCATCAATCCGGATTTTGGACAGGTCGAAGTCGATCCGGCCACGCTCAACCTCAGCGCCTTCGAAACCTACTACGATGAGAAACGGCCCTTCTTCGTAGCCGGCAGGAGCGCTTTCAGCTTCGGTGGTATGCGCTGCATGTTCTGCAACAACAGCTCCAGCCTGGGCGCCTTCTACTCCCGGCGTATCGGACGGCCGCCCCAACTCGCCGGCTACCTCGACGAAGTGTCCGAGTACGCCGACGTCCCGGAAACCACACCCATTCTGGCCGCAGCCAAGATCACGGGCCGCACGAGCGGCGGCTTCACCATCGGGGTCCTCGATGCCGTCACCGGCCGGGAAGCCGCCCGATACATGCCCGACGGAGGCGGCGGGGAATCGTCCCAGATCGTGGAGCCGATGACCAACTACTTCGTGGGACGGGTGGAGAAGGAGATGCGGGGTGGGGCCACCACCGTCGGCGGGATTGTCACGTCCGTGTCCCGGAGCACGGGGGATCCTGTGGTCGCCCATCGGCTCCACCGCCACGCCGAAGCGGCCGGTCTGGACTGGTACCACAGGTGGCACGGGCGGGAGTACTCCTGGATGGGGAGCACACTGGTCACCAACGTGGCCGGGTCCCCGGCAGCCCTCCAGCGGACGCAGCGTTCCAGCGCGCGCTACTTCCAGAGGCCGGACAGGGAGGTCAGCGGGGATGGGCTCTTTGACACGGCCCATGACCCCGATGCCACCTCTCTTCGAGGATACGGTCTCTTCACCCGTCTGGGGAAGGACAGCGGCGGGATTCTCCGGTGGGAGCTCATGGCCAACGTCCGGAGCCCCGGTTTCGAGAACAACGATCTCGCCTTCCTCAACAAGGCCGACTATATCTGGCTGAACGGCAACCTGGGCGGGAATTTCACTACGCCCACGAGCTGGTACCGAAGCATCTTCACCAGCATCGGGGGCGCCCTGGAGCGCAACTACGATGGGGACCGCACCCGTACCGCCCTCCAGGCCTTCTACGGCATGGAGCTCCCGAATTATTGGAACCTCCGGGCCTTCTGGATCCACGAGGAGCCGGCCTTTGACGATCGCCTCACCCGAGGCGGTCCGGTAGTGAAGCGGGCCGGGCACGATTTCGGTCACTTCCAGCTCTCGACGGATGCCCGAGCCCCTGTGGTGTTCGATGTCCAGATCCGGGGGTCCCGGGGGATCGGCGACGATACCCGCTCGTTCAACTTCAGTCCCGGTGTGGCCTTCAAGCCTGCCTCCAACATCTTCGTTCAGCTCTCGCCGACCTTCGACTACGCGGAGAACGAGGCCCAGTACGTCACTACCGTCGACGATCCCACGGCAGCGGATTTCTCCGGCAGCCGATACGTTTTCGGGTTCATCCAGACCCGGACCCTCTCCCTGAGTACGCGGCTCAACTGGACCTTCACGCCCAACCTCACGCTTCAGCTTTTCGCCCAGCCCTTTGTCGCCAGCGGAGACTACTCTTCCTTCCGGGAGTTCGCCGGACCGCGAACCCTGGAGAAGCGGAGCTATGGGGAGGATGTGGGAACCATCGAGTACCAGGAAGCCGACGCCGGGTATCGCGTGGATCCCGACGGCCCGGGGCCGGCCTCTGAATTCTGGTTCGATGATCCGGATTTCACCACGGGGGCGCTCCGGGGCACTGCCGTTCTCCGCTGGGAGTACCGCCCGGGCTCGACCCTGTTCTTCGTCTGGACCCAGTATCGCTCCGGCTACGATCCGGTGGGTGCCTTCGGGTACGATCGGGCCCGCACCGCCATATTCCACCAGCGGCCGGTCAACGTCTTCCAGATGAAGCTGACCTACTGGATCGGGCGGTAGGGGATCGCCTCCCTCCCCCTTTTCTCCCCGGGGCCCTAAGATGTACCGCTGCCGCCTGGGAAGGGCTCGCCTTTCAGCGGCATTCAGCGGAAGGAGCTTCCGGTGCGGATCCAAGCGTTCTCCCTGGCCCTCGCGGCAACCATCCTCTCGGTGCCCGCCCACGCCCAGGAATTCGACTACGAGTTCCGGTATCATACCTATGCCGAATCCACCGCCCTTCTGGAGGACCTGGCCCGGGCGAATCCGGGTCTGGCCAGGCTCTATTCCATCGGAAAGAGCGTCACCGGCCGGCGGGAGCTCTGGTGCATCGAGATCTCCAACCAGGCGACGGGTCCGGCCCACACCAAGCCGGCGGCCTACTTCGACGGGAACCAGCACGCCTCGGAGGTGACGGGCGGCGAGGTGACCCTCTACCTGGCCCATCACCTGCTCCACCGCTACGGATCCGACCCCGAGGTCACCCGCCTGTTGGACACACGGGTGGTCTACATCGTCCAGAGGGCCGACCCCGACGGGGCCGAGGCCTACATGACGGGCAGGGTCGACTGGGACCCCGGAAGCGTGCCCGGGGCCCGGGATCTGGACGGAGATGGTCGAAAGGGGGAGGACGGGCCCGACGACATGGATGGGGACGGGGAGATCCTGACTCTCCGCGTTCCGGACCCGGACGGGGGGTGGAAGACCTACCCCGCCGATTCCCGTATCATGGTGCGACGGGAGGAGGGGGATTCGGAGGGTCCGTTCTACCGGCTCATGGAAGAGGGCCTGGACGACGACGGAGATGGATCGGTAAACGAAGATCCCCCGGTGACCGGATTCATCTCCAACCGGAACTACCCGGCCTATTGGGCGTCCAACGACGCTCGTTTCCGTGGACAGGGGGACTATCCTCTCCAGGAGCACAACGCCCGGCTCCTGGTGGATTTCATCCTTTCGAAGCCCCACATCTCCCAGATCGAGTCGTACCACACCACCAGCGGTATCCACCTGCGGCCCTACGCTGCCCGCCCCGACACCGACTTCCCGCCCCAGGACCTGCAGGATTACAGTGCACTCCTGGCCAAGGGCACCGCCATCACCACCTACCCCGTGGCCTCGATCTACAACGACTTCACGACCATCCTTCCCGGCATCCCCTTCGACCAGCAGCCCGGGGTCCGGCACGGCGTCTTCATCGATTGGTCCTATGTGCACCAGGGGCTCTTCTCCGTCACCACCGAGCTGTGGACCATGGAGCCCTTCGTCAACGAGGTGGGATGGGGCGACATCCCCCGGGACAAGCCCCTCTTCGCCATCCCCGGCCGGTACAACCGCCCGGATGTGACGGCCGCAGTACTCCGGTGGTTGGACCAGCGGAGTACCCCGGAACAGCTCTCCGGGCAGGGGTTCGTGGAGTGGAGACCCATCTCCCACCCCACCCTGGGGGAAGTGGAGATCGGAGGGTTCACCCGCTACTGGCTCCGGAACCCCCCTCCGGGCCCGTTTCTGGAGACGGTCCTGCGGGACCAGGCCCGGTTCGCGGTGGTGAGGTCTCTGGCCACGCCCCTGGTGAAGATCAGGGAGGTCTCAGTCCAGAGGGGCCGGGGATCGGACGGCTGGACCGTCACCGCCACCGTGGCCAACGAGGGTTATCTGGACACCTCCCTGGAGCAGGCCCGACGGACGGGTGTCGCTGAGCCCGATCGGGTCTCCGTCGAGCTCGTGGAGGGGGCCTCCACCCCGGATCCCCTCACCGTGGAGATTCCCTTCATGAGGGGAACCCGGGAATCCACCTTCGTCAGTCTTTATCGAGCCGCCTGGAGCCTTCAGGCGCCGGAAGGGACCAGGGTGACCGTGATTCTCCGGTCGGAGAAGGGAGGGGAGGACCGACGGGAGGTGGAATTGACCGGAGGTCGGGCAGGGAGCCTGCGCGAGTAATCCGGTCTCCCATCATCGCCATATTGTCTGAGGCGGGCTTTCGCCCTACCCTCATGGTTTCGGCGGCCTCGGGCCCCGAATGGGATCAAGCCTGCAGGGCCTGGGAAAGGCCGCCCGGAAACCCGGTTCTGACACGGACATCCACCGCCATCCATGAAAAGCGAAACCATGAACAAGTCACCTTTCATCATCTATACCTGGGTCGACGAAGCGCCGGCTTTGGCGACCTATGCGTTTTTGCCCATCGTGCGCGCGTTCGCCGGAGCCACCGGAGTACCGGTGGAAACCCGGGACATCTCCCTGGCCGGGCGCATTCTGGCCGTGTTCCCCGACGTCTTGACCGAGGAGCAGCAGGTATCGGACGATCTGGCGGAGCTGGGGGTTCTGGTGGAAAAGCCGGAAGCCAATATCATCAAGCTCCCCAACATCAGTGCCTCCATCCCCCAGCTGCTGGCGTGCATCAAGGAGCTTCAGGCCAAGGGCTACCGGCTTCCGGATTACCCCCGGGACCCGGCGGATGAAGGGGAGAAGGCGATCCGGGCCCGATACGACTCGGTGAAGGGAAGCGCCGTGAACCCGGTCCTGCGGCAGGGAAACTCGGACCGCCGTGCCCCCAGGGCCGTGAAGGAGTTCGCCAGGGAAAACCCTCCCAGGATGCAGGACTGGCCCGAGGACTCCCGGACCCACGTGGCCACTATGGACGATGGGGATTTTCGGCATAACGAGACCTCTGTGACCCTGTCCGAGGCTACGATCGCCCGTATCGAGCATCTGGCCGAAGACGGAACGGTCACCGTCCTGAAGGAGTCGCTCCCCCTTCTGGAGGGGGAGGTCCTGGACGGCACCTATATGAGCAGGAAGGCGCTGGTGGAGTTCCTGAGGGAAGAGGTGGAGGACGCCAGGGAGAAGGACGTCCTCTTCTCCCTGCACCTCAAGGCCACCATGATGAAGGTCTCGGATCCCATCATCTTCGGACATTGTGTCCGGGTCTTCTTCGAAGACGTCTTCACCAGGTACGCAGAGGTCTTCGACGAGTTGGACGTGGATCCCAACAACGGGTTCGGCGACGTACTGGCCAAGATCGCCGCTCTTCCGGAAGAACGACGGAAGCCCATCGAGGACGACATCCGGGCCGTCTTCGAAAGGGGCCCCGGAATCGCCATGGTGGACTCGGACCGGGGCATCACCAACCTCCACGTTCCCTCGGACATCATCATCGACGCCTCCATGCCTCCCATGATCCGGGACTCGGGGCGGATGTGGAACGCCGCCGGGGAGCTTCAGGACTGCAAGGCCGTCATCCCCGACTCCAGCTACGCCGGGGTCTACGACGCCGTGATAAAGGACTGCCAGGCCAACGGCCAGTTCGATCCCTCCACCATGGGCAGCGTTCCCAACGTGGGGCTCATGGCGAAAAAGGCGGAAGAGTACGGCTCCCACGACAAGACCTTCGAGGTCCCCGCCAACGGGGTGGTCCGGGTGGTGGACGACCAGGGCAACACCCTCCTGGAGCACGACGTGGCGGAGGGTGACATCTGGCGGGCCTGCCAGGCCAAGGACGACGCCATCCGGGACTGGGTGAAACTGGCCGTGAACCGGGCCCGGGCCACAGGGGCCCCGGCCGTCTTCTGGCTGGACCGGGACCGGGCCCACGACGCCCAGCTCATCCGGAAGGTGGAGACGTACCTGGAGGACCACGACACCCAGGGGCTCCGGATCGAGATCATGCCTCCCGAGGAGGCTACGAAGTTCTCCCTGGAGCGGATCCGCCGGGGCGAGGACACCATCTCCGTCACCGGAAACGTGCTGAGGGACTACCTCACGGACCTCTTCCCCATCCTGGAGATCGGCACCAGCGCCCGGATGCTCTCCATCGTGCCCCTCCTGAACGGCGGGGGTCTCTTCGAGACCGGGGCCGGAGGCTCGGCGCCCAAGCACGTCCAGCAGTTCCAGAAGGAGGGTCACCTCCGGTGGGACTCCCTGGGTGAGTACATGGCCCTGGCCGCGTCCCTCCAGCACCTGGGTGAGACCTTCGACAACCCCGGGGCCCTGGTTCTGGCCGAAGCCCTGGAGAGGGCCACCTCGGACTACCTGAAGAACGCCCGTTATCCTTCCCGCAAGGTCAACGAGATCGACAACCGGGGCAGCACCTTCTACCTGACCATGTATTGGGCCCGGGCTCTGGCCAACCAGAGCTCCGATCCGGCCCTGGCCGAACGCTTCCAGCCCGTGGCGGCGGCCCTGGAGGAGAACGAAGAGACCATCATGGCGGAACTCGCCGCCGCTCAGGGGCCTCCCCAGGACGTAGGGGGCTACTATCGGCCGGATGACGAGTTGGCCTCCGCCGCCATGTGCCCCAGCTCCACGCTGAACGGGATCATCGAGGGGCTGTAGCGCAGGAGCCTGTCCGAGTCATGGAGTCCGGCCGTCCGTTCTTCGGCGCCGGCTCGTGCGGCGCCCGGGCGGGGAAGGCGTCGTGGCAAAGGGGGAGGACTCGCGGTGAGTCCTCCCCCTACCTGTTCCGGCGGCTTCTGGCCGAGGCATCGAGGGTCCGGCGGGAGGTGTCAGGTGCCCGGGGGGGCGATCCGGTTCACCTGCAGTTCCACGAGCTCCAATTCCAGGTAGGTGTAGGGCCCTTCGGGGGGGTGCCAGCGACCTTCCCCCCGGGAAAATCTCCGTCGCCCTCCGTAGTCCCGGTACTCGGAAACTGGTGTGGACCACCGGACGGGGGTGAAGCTCTTTCCGTCGGAGTGGGCGAACATCCGGTCGTCCGACACGAAATCCACGAGCTCGCCGCCGTCGCCGAAATGGAGCACCGCACTGATGGTATGCTCCCCCACGGTGTAATGGCCCCGGGCCGAACGCTCGTCCATGGCTTCCCAACGGATCGAAGGATCCACGAGGGCCGATGGTGCGAACAGGCTGAGGTCATTGAAGATGGTGACCGTTTCGGCCTGCGTCAGGTCGGGGCCCCCGGCGTCCACCATCTGAAAAAGGGACAGGACCCTCACGCGCATGCCGGCCGAGTCCCCCCGGAAGGCGTGGAGTACGTCCACAGGTAAGCCTCCACGACGAGCGTCCATGAGAAAGAACCGGGACGGCTCCCCCAGGAAGTTGTGCTGCTCCGCCGTGAACTCCATCCAGGGATCCTCGGGAGAGGAGCGGATCCTTCCCCGCAAGACGGCCTTGAACCGCTCCGCCCTGGGCTTCCCCACCGACCCCGTCACCCGGAGGTAGCGCTGGACCGGCCCGGGCAGGGGGGCCAGATCCGACTCCGTCACTACGGGGGCCGATAGACCCTCCGGAATCCTGTCCCCCACCTCCCGGCGATACTCGGATCTGAGGCTGAAGGGACCTTCGGCGGCGAAAGCGTAGAGGGCAAAGGCGGCCACCAGGATGTTGGCGACGGTTCCGAACCTGGCGTCGCTCCAGGAGGAGAAGATCACGGCCTGAGACAGCACGACCCCGGCGAAGCCCGGGACCCACCAGATCCGCGGATGGGTCGTCGCCATGACGCCGGCAACCAGGAGGATCACTCCGGCCAGGAGCCACAGGGCCCCCGCCCCCCGGCTGATGGGCTGGGAAAGCTGGGGAAGCTCCGCCAGACCAAAGGCCTTGAAGACACCCATGAGGTGGATCAGGCCGTGGACGGCGATGAGGGCGGTCAGGAACGTTCGCATGTCGGTCCCACAGATGAGTCTTTGGCCTCCCCGGGGGAGTGTTCGGCCCCTGTCAGCCTGCCGTGGCGTCGAACATCCATCCCATGATCCACCAGCGCGTCCCGTCCCAGAACAGGGTGATGCTGTTCACGCCCCTGGCAAAGGGCTCCCCGCCTTCGGTCAGGGCCGTGGCATAGCTGCTCCACACATGCACCATGTTCCCCGAGCGCCTGGTGATCCGGTCGGTTTCCCATTCCCAGAAGCCTTCCTGCCTGGGGGTGTTGTCTCCGTGGTACTCGTCCAGGCTCATGACGGTCACCACCGGCGTTCCGGAAGGATCCTCTCCGGCGATGGCAACCCAGGCCTCGGGATGGTGCAGGCTCCGGTCCCGTTCCACGTCGGCGGGCTCTCCCGCCGGCCCGGAAACCACTTCGTAGTAGGCCCGGATGATGCCGTCGATGGAAGACACGTCTTCCGTGCGTGCCTCCTGGGCTCCGGCGGGGAGACACGCCAGGGCCAGAGCCCCCAGGAGTCCTGCGGCGCGAAGTCTCATGTTCCGTTTCCTGTTCTGGTTGAAGTCTGCCCTCGAAAGAGGGGGTGTACCGTCCCGGCGAGGGGCCCCGGATACACTTCCTGGTGGCCCGTGGACACCCCGATATCTAGGTTTCCTGATACCCGGGCGCCAGAGCAGGCCCAGCCGTGCATGGAAAACACCGGAAGGGAAACGGGGTCATGAAGCTCACGGTCGAGGAGAATCCCGAGACCATCAAGAGGTACGGCCACATCAAACCGGCTCCTCCCTGGGGGGCTGCCCGGTGTTCCGTCACCTGCCCTGGAACCACCCGTTCCTGCACCCTGGAAAAGGGTCACAGGGGCGCACACGTGGCCCACGGGCGGTTCGGGAAGGTCGTGGCGGCCTGGGATGACCGGAGCATGACCCGCAAGCTCCCCGAGCCCCCGGAGCCCGGGAAGAAGATGGCCCGGAGGCTGAAATCCCTTCCCCGAAGAGAATCCGTGGACCGGGGGCTCTTTGCTTCCCTGAAAGCCTTCCTCGGCGGCATCGTCCGAAAATTCCCTGCCGTCGAGGAGGTCTTCCTGATCCTCCTGGGCCTCGGCATGGTCTGGTTCGCCGTGGAGACAGCCCTCCGGATCCTCGGCTGGCGGTGAAGGTGAAAGGGATTGTGTAAAACGGAAAAGGCCGGCATTTCGAATCCGACCTAACGTCCCCCCGCCCCTCCTTCCGCCCCCCTCTCTTCTTCCGCCTCCGGCCCCGTGGCCCGCTGGAACGTTCCGAACCCCTCTACCTCCACCGATGGGATGCGTCCACGCTCATCCAGAGCGAAGGTCACGAAGGCCCGTCCGGCCCCGGGACGGCGCCATACGGCCCGGAAGGTGTCGTGGTGCCAGTGCCGGAGATCGGCGACGTACTCCGGGGAGTAATGCAGGACCAGCTCCTCACCCTCCAGTGCCACCCGCATCTCTCCGAAGAGCTCGTCGGTGAAGGTGCCGACGTACCGCTCCAGCTCCCGGGAGGGATGGGTGCCCTCCAGGCGATCTTCCTCCAATTTCCGGGCCGACTCGCCGGATCGGCCTTCTCTTCGGCGGGCGATCTCCAGATACTCAGCGCTCCAGTCCCGGGGCTCCAGCCCCATGAGGGCGTCCAGAACGCGGAGGGTGACGGCGAGCTGCAGGTTGCTGCTGCTGAGGTTCGCCATGGCCACGACGCCGATGCCCTCCGACGGGATCATGCTCACCTGCGTGCGGGTGTAGTTGATGGAGCCGGAGTGGTTCACCAGCTTCCGGCCCTGGTAGTCCTGAAGTCGCCAGCCCAGGGCGTAGGCCCGGAAGTGGGTGTCGGGGTACAGGCGGTCCGCCACGCTGTCTGAGCGAATGACGGTGTGGGAGGTATACATCTCCGCCAGCACGGAGTCGCTCAGGACCCGCTCGCCGTCATATTCCCCCCGGCCCAGGTGCAGGCGGATCCACTGGGCCATGTCCCAGGCGCTGGAGAAGATGGCGCCGGCCCCCCCGATGTTGTCGTAATCCCTCCGGGGAACCGCCCGGACGCTCCCGTCCACCTCGGTATGGGAGGCCGCCACGTTTCCCCGGGCCTCCACCACATGGGCCCGGGAGGTGCTTCGGGCCATACCCAGAGGTTCGAAGATGCGCTCCTCCAGGAAGTCGTCCCAGCTCCCCCCGGAAACCTGTCCCACCACCTCTCCCGCAGTGATGTACATGATGTTGTTGTACCCGTAGTCCTCACGGAATCCGTCGACCATGGGAAGATGCCGGGCCCGGCGCAGAATCTCGGTGCGGCCGAAGGGCGCGGCGATCCAGAGGTTGTCGTGGCGGGCTACTCCCACCCGGTGCGTGAGGAGATCCCGGATGGTGAGCTCCCGGGTGACGTAGGGATCCTTCAGCTCGAACCAGGGCAGGTGCATGGTCACACGATCGTCCCAGCTCAGCTTGCCCTCGTCCACCAGCATGCCGAGTAGACCGGTGGTGAAAGCCTTCGTCGTGGAGGCGATGGCGAAGAGGGTGTGCTCGTCCACCGGGGCCGGCTGCCCGAGCTCCGCCACCCCGTATCCCCTTGCGAAGAGAACGGAATCGTTCCGGACCACCGCTATGGCCAGGCCCGGGACTTCCCAGTCCCTCATGGCCGATTCGATGTAGGAGTCGAGGCCGGTGAGGGGTGCCGGTTGGGCTTCCGCCACCGGCGGGAAGAGGACGAGGAGAAAAAGAGCGTGGGCGAAGAGGGCTGCGCTGCGAGTGCCGGTCATCGGGCCTCCGGGAGCTACAGATGTGACGAAAAGGGCAGGCGAGGAAAAGCTAGGGGGCCGAGATGGGGACTACAAGGTCCGGAGGCGCCGGGCGGAAAACCCCGGGATCCCTTTTGGGACACAGCCCAGTGAACACCTGTCCGGGTCGCGGTTATTGTTGGATGGAGAGTCGTGCGCCGGGGCGAACCGTCCTCACCTGGACTCGTTCCGGCGCCGTCAACCTGTCGGAGCGCCGATTCCCAGCCGGAGGAGACCGGTCCGGGAGCCCCGCGGGCGTCGTTGATGGGATTTCGGGCGTCGTCGATGGGATTACGAAGGAGATGGACATGGACCGGGACGCCGGGGGTTTCACACTGTTCGCCATGGGAGCGAGCCGTTCTTTCGGAGAGCGGATGGGCGCTGCCATGGGAGTCTCCCTGGGGGAGCTCGAGGAGCGGGAGTTCGACGACGGCGAGCACAAGGTCCGACCTCTGGAAAGCGTGCGGGGCCGGGACGTATTCGCCGTCCACTCCCTCTACGCCGACGCCGGGGGAAGCGTGAACGACAAGCTCTGCCGCCTGCTCTTCTTCCTGGGGGCCTGCCGGGACGCCGGGGCCTCTGGCCTGACGGCCGTGACGCCCTACCTCTGCTATGCCCGCAAGGACCGGAAGACCAAGCCCCGGGACCCGGTGACCATCCGGTACGTGGCCCAACTCTTCGAGGCGGTGGGCATCGACAGGGTGGTGGCCATGGACGTCCACGAGCTGGCCGCCTTCCAGAACGCGTTCCGGCGGGGAAGCGAGCACCTGGAGGCCCGAACCCTCTTCGCGGCGCACTTCGCCGATCTCCTGCGGGATGAAGAGGAGATCGCCGTGGTCTCTCCCGACGTGGGTGGAGTCAAGCGCGCCGAGGCGTTCCGGAAGACACTTTCCAAGCGTCTGGACCGTGACCTGACCAGCGGATTCATGGAAAAAGAGCGGAGCCGGGGCGTGGTGAGCGGCGAGACGTTCGTGGGAGAGGTGGAGGGGAGGGCGGTGATCCTGCTGGACGACATCATCGGGACGGGTACGACCATGGCCCGTGCCGCTGCGGCCTGCCGAAAGGCGGGGGCGGTGTCGTGCTGGGCCGCGGCTACCCACGGGATCTTCCTGGAGGGCGCCGAAGAGCTGGTTTCCGGCGAGGCCCTGGACGGCGTGGTGGTCACCGACACCGTGCCTCCGTTCCGGCTGCCGCCGGAGCTCGTCTCCCGAAAGGTCACCGTGCTGGACGGCGCCGGCCTTTTCGCCGAGGCAATCCGGCGCATGCACACCGGCGGTTCGGTGGTGGAGCTCATGGATCGGTGATGAATCCGGGAGTCTTCCCTCAGACCCCGGACAGGAATTCCCCGGCCAACTCCAGGTATTTCCCGGTTCTACCGATCCACTTCTCGCGCTGATCCTCGATTCCCTCGTCCAGGAGGTGCCAGGCCGAGATCTTGGCCCGGAGAAGGGCCCGGTAGCCACGGTAGAAGGCGATCAACTCCTCCGGCGGGTCATCTCCCGAAGCGCTGCGGTACCAGGATAGCACCAGATCCCCGAGGCCCGGATCGCCGAGACGAACGCACTCCACGGTCAGGAAGGCCAGGTCATCCACAGGATCGACCACCCTCAGGTCGAAGTTGAACTCCAGGCAGTCGATGACCGCCGGCTCGGAGGTCAGACAGATGTGCTCGGGGCGGAGATCTCCGTGACCCTCCACGATCCGACTCTTCAGGGCCCGGGCGTCCAGGGCTTCGGAACGCTCCGCGAGAAAGGCCAGAAGTCCTCCTTCCACACGCTCCAGCGAGCCGCCGGAGATCTCGACCTCACTCTTCTCGATCTCTCGGCGGCACTCCCGTATCTCCCGCTGGAATCGGTCCCGGTACTCCGGGGGCGTGAGCCGCACAGGGGTCGCCTTCCGGTAGAAGGGGACCAGCTTCTCGACGACGCCCCGGACCTCCTCCAGCGGTACGGTTCCCGTCTCGATGAGGACGTCCAGCATGCGATTCCGGGGCAGACGACGCATCTGAACCAGCCACTCCGCGACTTCCCGGTCCGCTTCCGCGTCACCGGGAGCGGACCGCTCTCCGTAGGGCGGGGCGCCGCCCCCGGCGCCCTCTTCTTCCTCGTATCCGGCCGCGGCCGGAGGATCGATGAGGGCTCCGGACAGGGCCAGATCTCCATCCGGTGAGCGCCGGAGGGCTCTGATTCCCCGGTATACGCCGGAGGTGAGCCGCCGGTTGAGACGCACCTCCCGCAGGCAATCCTCCCATCGCGCGTCGAGGGTGGCGAAGTCCAGGTAGTCGTAGCGGACCGGCTTCTTGAGCTTGATCACCTCGGTCCCGGCCAGGAAGACCCAGGCCATGTGGGTCTCGATGGTTTCCACCTCCGCCGGACCGTGGGGATGATTCCCGGGATGGCTCAGGAAGTCCACCTTCTGGTCGAGGTCCACCGGGGCCGCACTCCTTTCCTTCTGATTCGCCATCGCCGACCTTCCGGGTGCCGGCTCTTCCGAGGACGCACAGCCGGCGGGCCACGGTTCACGGTACCCCGGGCAACCGTGCCCCGAGCCTTCCCTGACGACGCGCAGGTTCCGTGAAGCTCAATACCATTCCTGACCATTTCGGGTCCAGCTACCGGCGATTCTTTCTGAGACAGCCCTCTCTGCTGTCCTATGGGCTCTCGTTCGCCTTCTTCTCCAGTTTCGGTCAGACCTTCCTGATCTCCCTTTTTGTCCCATTCTTCCTGGCGGACTTTTCGCTCAGCGGCACCGGGTTCGGGGCCTTCTATTCAGCGGCCACCCTGGGGAGCGCCCTCCTCCTTCCCTGGGCGGGCGCGTGGCTCGACCGCGTCCGGCTCACCCGGTTCAGCGCAGCCGTCGTCGGCTTGATGGCCCTTTCCGCCCTCCTTCTGGCGGTGTCGTGGAACCTCGTCGTCTTCTTTCCGGCCCTCCTGGGAGTCCGACTGGCCGGACAGGGCCTCTCTTCCCACACCGCGCTGACGGCCATGGCCCGGTACAGCGGGCGCGACAGGGGAAAGGCCCTGAGCATCGCGGGGCTGGGGTTTCCCATGGGAGAGGCAGTGCTTCCGCTCCTTCTGGCGGGCTCCATCTCCCTGGTGGGGTGGCGTCAAAGCTGGGCCCTGGTGGGAGGGCTGGCGGCGGTCCTCTTCGGCCCCTGGATGGTCTGGCTTCTGCACCGATCGGGGCTGGAGTTGGATCCCCGGAAGGTTCGGGAAACCGACGCTCACGGGGATACGGGGGAAGGGGCTGATGGAGGCCCGGAGGCCCGGAGTTGGGCCCGGAGTGAGGTGCTTCGGGATCCCAGGTTCTGGCTGGTGCTCCCGGCCGTGCTTCTTCCGGCGTTCTGGGCCACGGGGCTGTTCCTGTACCAGACCCGCATCGCGGAGCTGAAAGGGTGGAGTCTGGCCCTCATGGCGTCATCCTTCGTGGCCTTCGCCATGACCCGCATCGTCTTCTCCCTCGTCACCGGCGCGGTCCTGGACCGCCTGTCGGCCAGGCAGGTCTTTCCGTTCTGTCTCGTTCCCCTGGGTGCGGGACTCGCACTCCTCACGCTGTACGATCCATCCTGGGTGGCGTTCGGCTTCATGTCCGGCCTGGGAGCCACCATGGGGATGGCCGCCACCCTCCAGACGGCACTCTGGGCCGAGCTGTACGGCATCCGTCACCTGGGGGCCATCAAGGCCATGATGACGTCCCTCGTGGTCCTCAGCACTGCGGCGAGCCCGATCCTGGCCGGTTTCGTCCTGGACGGCCGCGGCGGACTGGAGGTCCTCCTGGCCGGAGCCATTCTCAGCGTGGCCGTGGCCACCCTGCTGGCTCTGGTGGGGTCATTCCCGGGCCCCCGCCCTTCCTGATCCACCATGCCCGGCGGGCGGCCATCCCCCTACCGCGTCTTCGGCTGCTCCACCTGGAGTGGAAGGATGTCTGCGTTCCAGCGGGCATCTCCCAGCAGGTGCTTCACGAAGTACTCGGCCCGGAGCCAGAACCAGTAATCCCCCATGTTCCCGTAGCCGTGGCGCTGCCCCGGGAAGAGGAAGAAGTCGAAGCGCTTGTTGGCCTTGATGAGGGCTTCGGCCATGCGGTAGGTATTGGCCGGATGGACGTTGTTGTCGATATCTCCCGTGGTGAGGAGGAGGTGGCCCTTCAGGTTCTTCGCGATCTGGGGATTGGTGGCGATGCTGTACTCGAAGCTCACCTCGCCCTCGTCGTCCACCACTTCTTTGACCCCGTGATGGGTCTCGGACCACCACCGGTTGTAGACATCGTTGGTGTGATTCCCCGAAGATGACACGGCCACCTTGAAGAAGTCCGGGTAGACCAGCATGGCCGCCGTGGACATGAAGCCGCCGCCGGAGTGGCCGTAGATCCCCACCCGGTGGAGGTCGATGAAATCGTGCCGGTCCGCCAGCTGCTCCAGGCCGGCCTTCTTGTCGGCCAGCCCGTAGTCCCGGAGGTTTCCGTACCCGTAGTTGTGGTACCACTTGGACCGGTCCGGGTGTCCGCCCCGGTTTCCGATGGTCACCACCACCATGCCGAACTGGGCCAGCCCCACTTCATAGGGACTGCTGGAGAATGCCTTGGCCACGGACTCGGTCTGGGGCCCCGGGTAGACGTAGGTCACGATGGGATACCGCTTCTCCGGGTCGAAGTCGAAGGGTTTGTACATGACCCCGTAGATGTCCGTGATGCCGTCGGCGGCCTTGACCTTGTAGGGCTCCGGGAACTGGTACCCGGCGGCCATGAGGGCGGAGAAGTCCGCTTCCTCCAGGTCGAGGATCTTCCGCCCGTCGGCGTCCATGAGGGCCGAGGCCGGCACCGTGTCCACCCGGGAGTAGTTCTCCACGAAGTACCGGTTGGACTCGCTCATGGCCACCCGGTGGTCGAAGTCTCCGGGGTTCAGGAGGCGGAGCCCCGAACCGTCCAGCCCCACCCGGTAGAGGTGCATGTAGTAAGGGTCCTCCTCCTCTTCCCGGGCATTCCCGATGAGGAAGGCGAAGCCCCGGTTCTCGTCCACCCCCAGGAGGTTGTCCACGTGCCAGGGGCCGCTGGTGAGGCGGTTCTTCAGGGTGCCCTCGGCGCCGTAGCGGTAGAGGTGGGCCCACCCGTCCCGCTCCGACCACCAGATGATGTCGCCGTTCTCCAACCGCTCAGGCGTCCGGACCTCCTGGTAGGTGTTCAGACGCTCCTCGATGAGGGGCCGGGCCTCGCCGGTGGCGGCGTCGGCCACCATGAGGTCGATGCGGTGCCGGTCCCGGCTCTGCCGGATGAAGTGGAGCTCGTCGGAGGAGGGCGAGAGCCAGAGGGAGCGCCGGGGCTCCTCCGAGTCCGGATAATTGAACTGCCGGGCCCCGGGGATGGACATGTCCTGGTCCTTCCAGGGGTCGTCCTGGACCTTCACCTTGCTCCGGCTCTCCAGGTCATAGATCCAGATCTCGTTCTGGGTGACGTTCTCCTCACCGGGCATGTCGTACTTGTAGGTCTCCAGCTCCATGCGCTCGTTCCCCGTGTAGTGGATGACCCAGAGGTCCTCCACCTCACGCCGGTCCTGCCGGACCAGGGCGAAGCGTTCGGAGTCGTGGGACCAGTAGGCCGGAGCCCGCTTCCTCCAGTGGGCCTTTTCTTCCTTCTCCTTGTCCGTGTCCCCCCGGCCCGAATAGCCGTAGGAGTAGTGCTCTTCCCCATCTTCGGTGAGCTGGATCTCCTCCACCTCCACTTTCTGGTCCAGGGAGTCGGCTTCCTCTCCGGACTTCCCCCGGCGGGCGTCCAGGATCTCCTGGTAGCTTTCACCGGTCATCATGTAGAGGTTGTAGTCCCGGACGAAGACCACCGTCTCGCCGTCGGGAGAGACGCTGGCCCAGCCGGGATGATTGTCCGGAGCCTCGTAGTCCTCCAGGAGCCGGAGGGTCTGGGAGGGGATGTCGAATTCGAAGTGGAAGACCTTCTTATCGGTCTTCTTCTTCGCCGGAGGTCCCTTCTCCTCCTCCTCCTGCTCCTCCTCCTCTTCCTTCTCTGCTTCTTCCTTCTCCTCGTCCTGGGAGGAGGTCACGTCGAACTGGATGGTGTTCTCGTCGATGAAGCGGATGGACCGGATGGGCAGGTGCTGGCCGTCGTAGGGGTCCCGGGTGATGCGGGTGAGCTCAGCGGCGAGGCGGTCATTGTCGAAGACGGGCCGCTTGGAGCCGCTGGAGGGATCCACGATGTAGAAAGTCTTCCCGTTGGTGTCTTCCCACTCATACCAGAACTTCTGGCTTCCCTCGATCCAGCGGGGGTCCACCATGGTGGAGTGGATGAGCTCCCGGAGCTTGTAGGGAGCGAACCTGGCCGCCAGATCGTAGTTGGCCGTGTGATGCCCCGAGACGACGGGGTGGGTTTCCATCTGGCCGCTGAGATGGCCGGCGGAGACGGCAGGGCCCGCCACCATCAGGAGGGTGAAGGCCATGACAGCCCATGGGACTGCGACCCGGACACAGGGTCCGCGGAAGGGAGAAGGAAAACGCATGACGACTCCTGGAGAAGGTCGGCTTTTCCCCCTCGGCCCCTTTTTCAGGGCACCGAAGGGGGTATGGAAGTCGGATTTCAACTGGGGGATAGACTACTGCGATTCCGGGCTTTCGGCGAGACTGTCCCGGTCCTTCAGCATCTTTTTGGCGTGTCTCCTCAGCATGAGCCCGTAGAACATGTCCAGGTAACGGCGGGTCTCCTGGCGCTCGATGTTGGTGATGTACTTCCAGAAGCCGTAGACCCGGGAAAGGGACAGGAGCTTTCTGGCGTGGAGCTCCCAGTTGTATCTGGCTTCCACCCTGGCAACGGCGTTCTCGGAGATCTTCTTCCAGTGGTCCGGATTCCTGGCCGCCTCCTCGAAGAATTCCACCATCCTGGCCGAGGCGTCCTCGCCGTGAAGGGGGTCGATGTGGAATCCGGACGAACCGTCCTCCACGATTTCCAGAGGTCCTCCGTACCGGGTGGCGAAGACCGGAAGACCCGAGCTCATGGCCTCCACCACCGTAAGCCCGAAGCCTTCGAAGAGAGCCGGCTGGACGAAGGCGCCCCGGGTATCAGCGACGGTCCGGTAGAGCTCGCCCACCCGGTTCTTGTCCGTCTGCATCACCACCCAGCGGGCGTCCCCCTCGAGGGAATGCTCGTCGAACAGGCGGTGCATCCTCTCGATCTGGCGGAGCTCGTCCTGGTCGTCGGACTGATCCGGATCCACGTAACCCCCCACCACCAGGAGGTTCGCCAGCTCCCGGAGCCGGGGGTTGCGGCCGAACCAGTCTACCAGCCCCGGGGAATTCTTGATTACGTCCAGCCGGGACATGGTGAAGAGAATGGGCTTTTCCCGGTCTTTCAGGGTTCCCCGGGCCTCCCCTCCCTCGGCGCCGAAGATGAGCTCCTCGATCTCCCCCTGGATGTAGGACATGCGGCGGTCCTCTTCGTAGAAGGGAAAGAAGATCTCCGGGTCGGCCCCGGGAGAGACGATGTTGAACTTGGGATCGAAGGAATCGATGCCGGAGATGACGCGGTAGAGCCCGGGCAGGGTGAAGGCCTGGTGGCTCTCGTACTGCCCGACGCTTTCCCCGGTTCCGGCGATCTCCTGGTAGGAGCTGGTGATGATGAAGTCGGCGGTGTTCATGGAGATGAGGTCCGCCGTGAACTGGCAGGAGAAGTGGTACTGGCTGTCCAGCTCCTTCCAGTTCAGGTCGGAGTTCCGGTACTTCGTCTTCTCGAGGGCGTGGGCGATGTTGCACTGGGTGATTCCCATGCGTCCCGCCATCAGACTGGCCACCAGGTTGCCGTCGGAGTAGTTCCCCAGAATGAAATCCGGCTTTCCGCCCAGCTCCGCCTTCAATGCCTCTTCGGCTTCCAGCGAGAAGCTCTCCAGGTAGGGCCAGATCTCGAAGCGGGAGATCCAGTGGGGAATGACGTCCCCGTCCTCGTTCCGGAACGGAACCCGGAGAATACGGGCGTTCTCCGTCCCCATGATGGGCTCCAGCCTCTGGTTGCAGGTGGTTCCGTCACTTTCCGGAATGAGGCGGCTCAGGACCACGATCTGCGGATCCACATCCAGTCCCTGTTCGTGGATGGATCGGCGCATCTCCCTCTCCAGGGCCCGGACCTGGTCCAGGATGTAGACCACCTGTCCCCCTGTATCCGGTTTTCCCAGCACACCGGACTGGCCGAAGTATCCGTGGGGGGAAAGGATGGCGATGGAGAAGATCAGGGGGAGTCTGGCGAGGAAATCTTCCAGGGTGTCCGGGGAGGGCGCTTCCAGGATGTCGGCCAGGAGGTACATGGTGTCCCGGATCCGCTCCGTGGTCCGTCCCCATCCGGGTTCGAAGCCCAGTCGGCGAAGCTCGGGGCCGTGGGCTTCCCACCCCCCGTCGTCCCCATTGGCTTCCAGCATGCCCAGGGCTTCCCGCAGAGACCGGCGCAGGCTCTTCAGGTCCTCGATGCTCGAGTTGAGCATGAGTTGCTTTCCCCGGACCTGGTGCAGCCTGAGAAATTCGAAGAGGCGTTCCTTCCCTTCGTTTTCATGCGTGAAGATCCGAGCCGACAGGTGCCTGTTCAGGAAGGTGACGCCCTGGCCGATGGACCTGGCCTCGGAGAGCTTGGGAAAGCCGCGCTCGAAAGGGCTGAGGTCCACCTCCAGCACCCAGGGGGCTTCCTGACCGTTGGACTGGACCAGCCGCTCCTTCTGGGCCAGGTACTCGGAAACCGAGATCTCCCGGCACATGAGGTCCTCGGAGTGGACTTGGAGATAGCGCCACCTCGCCACCCGGGTCCGGACAGCCAAAAAGAGGGAAGGCCCGTGGACCACGGCTTCCTGGGTGGCACGAATCAGGGGCAATATTTCCGTCCCCACCAAAACCTTGCCGGCCTCCGTCTCCACAAAGCCATCGAGCTCGTAGGTCAGGTCCGGCCAGGAGAGAAGAGGCTTGTCCAGGTCGCGAAAACGTCGGAAAAGGAGGTATGCCTCCTGCCGGTACTCGGAGAGGAGGGGGGGGAGGGCGTCGATCATTCAGGGTCTGTCCTCGTCTGGAATGCGGATGTCGTTGAAGAAATCATAATGTTGGATTCCCTCCAGAACTCCCCAGGCGTGTCTGCCGTCAGCGAAGAAGACCCTGGGCAGGCCCCGAATCTCCTCCAGCTCCGGTGTGAAATTCCCCACCACCACACCCAGAGTGTCCCCCGAGAGCATGTCGGCGTCATTTCCAGAATCGCCTGCGACCAGGATCCGATCCGGGGGAATGTTCCACTTGTGGCAGATGAACCGGATGGCCAATCCCGGGGAGGCCCGAACCGGCGTCACGTCCAGGACCGAAAAATGGTCCAGGGTCACGGTGACCTTGAGGCCTTGTCTCCTCAAGGCCCTCCGGATCCCCGGCAGGTCCAGGTCTTTCGGGTCCGTCATGCGGAAACGGATCCTGAACGGTGTGGGAAATGGCTCCTCCACCAGGGAAATGTCCTTCATGGAGAGAAGAACCTCTCGTACTCGCTCCGGCTCCCAGCGGTAGTCGATCTGATTCTGCCAGGATCGGTCCGGGATGAGGGGCTCGCCGTAGTGGATTTCCGTACCCGTGGCCGTGATGAGAATATCCGGCGTCTGCAGCCCCAGATCCTCCAGGATGCTCAAGGTCCGAGCCAGGGGGCGCCCCGTGGCCACGGCAAATCCCACGTTCTCTCCGGCGGCGGTGAGTGCATGCCGAAAGGTGTTCAGGGCTTCAGGGTCTCCCGTCAGGGTGTCGTCCACATCCGTCACCAGAATGCGGTCCAACCTGGGTAGGCGGCGGCGTCGGGATAGAGCGCGGAATCGGTCTTCCGTCGGCAAGCCGCCCAGGGCCTCCTCCACGGCGTCCAGGTACCGTTGGGCGTGGCTTTCCCATGAGAAATTCGCGTGGACGCCCTTCAGGCCGTCCTCGGCCCAGCGTCGCCAGCGCCGGCGGTCGTCCAGGGACTTGAAGATGCTCCGGCTCATCTCCCTGGCGTCGGTGGGGTCCACCAGAAGCCCGTTCCTGCAGGCTTCGACGATGTCCTGAGGTCCCCCGTCGTTGGTGGCGACGATGGGGAGCCCGCTGGCCGCCGCCTCCAGCAACGTGAGGCCGAAAGGCTCCGTGAGAGCCGGATTCACGAACACCCCACCGGTGGCCGCCGCCAATCGGTACAGGTGGGGGACTTCGTCCGGCTCGTGCTCCTTGGGATAGGCCACGGATCCGTAGAGGTCGTACCGATCGATGAGGAGGAGGATCTGGGTCAGCACCCGCTTGGCTCCGGCGGGCATCTTCCGGATGTCTTCCCGGTTTCCCATGATCAGCAGCAGGTTGGCCTTTTCCCGCAGCCTGCGGCTGTTTCCGAAGGCCCTCACCAGCGTGGCGAAATTCTTCCGCTCGTCCGCCCGGGCCATGGCCATGACGAGGGGTTTTCCGGGATCCAGGAGAAAGCGGTCCACCTCGGCCCGGATCCGCTCCCCCCCGTCGGGCCCGGGGCCCGGCGGGGAATACCGGCTCAGGTCGACTCCCGGCGGGATCACCACCTTCCGCTGGGGCTCGTAGTGATCGTAGAGCTCGTACTGTTCCCGGACCTCCTGTCGGGTGCTGG
Source organism: uncultured Gemmatimonadaceae bacterium (assembly GCA_964605505.1). Taxonomy (GTDB): domain Bacteria; phylum Gemmatimonadota; class Gemmatimonadetes; order Longimicrobiales; family Gaopeijiaceae; genus CAZSDD01. The sequence goes on from CAZSDD010000003.1 coordinate 34,872, forward strand.
CCACCACCATGGTGGCCGACTCCAGGGCCCCTTCCTCCGCCTCGATCCGGTGGCTGATGCGGTAGCGTCTTTCCAGCGTTTCCAGGGACTGGCCACGTTCAAGAAGCCGGGCCCTCTTCACCCGGCCCAGGGAATGGCCGGTGAAGAGGAAGGGTACGCCCAGAATCTTCGCCACCTGGGAGCCCACGAAGCCGGCATCCGCGTAGTGGCCATGGATCAGGTCCGGCGCCCTTCCCCGGGCACGGATCATTCGCATGATCTGGTCCACCAGGCTGGGGAGGTACGGCCAGAGATTCTCCTTGTAGAGATATCTTCTGGGACCGAAGGGAAGTCTGACGATTCTTGCGCCCTCCCCGATTTCCTCCCGGGGCTCCGCATAGCTCTCATCCACCCGCCGGTCCCAGATCTGGCGGGTGATGATCTCCACCGTTTCCACCTCCGGGCGCCGGGCCAGAGCCCGGGCCTGGTCCAGCACATAGAGAACCTGGCCACCGGTGTCGGCGTCCCGGCCGAGTTCGATGTCGGTGCCCCGGATCAGTCCGTGGACGCTGAGGGACATGATGTAGAGCCCCGGAGATTTTCCCCGCTCGAACGATTCACGAGGCATGGTCCCAACTCCTCAGGTTCCGGGAATACAACTCCGGATCATCCGTTGTGGCGCCCCTGATCCCGCAAATGTCCGCGGCGAATCTGGAAGCTCGCTCCAGGATTTCCTTCATGGGCCAGGCCTCATGGATTCCCAGGGCCAGCACGGCGGCGAAGGCATCTCCGGCTCCCACGGAGTCCACACCCCCGGTCACTTCCGCGGCTTTCTGGCGGATCACGCCCCTGGATGTCAGGGCCATGGAGCCGTCCTCTCCCAGGGTGATGACCAGATTCTCGATTCTGTTGCGCCGTCGGATCAGGTCCCCCGCCTTCTCCAGGTCCGGGACCTCCGCCACAGGAGCCCCGCTCAACAACCCGGCTTCGTCTCGATTCAACTTGACCCAGGTGGTCCCTTCCAGGCGACGGAGGACCTCCTCCCGGCTCCACCACGGATCCCGGAGGTTCACGTCCACCAGGGTGGGGAACCCGTAACTGGCCCGGAGGTACCCCAGGGCCCCGGCTGAGGTCGCTTCCCGTAGGGCCAGGGTTCCGTGATAGAGGAACTCGCCTTCGGATAGCGTGGTATCCGGAGGGAGGTCCGCCACGCTCACGGCGTCGTAGGCCTGCCGGGCTTCGATCTCATAACTGGGCTCGCCGTCCTCGATGTGGGCGGTGACCCGGCCGGTGGGACGTGCCGGATGGCGCTGGACCCCGGTGGTGTCCATTCCCCACCGGACCATCCGCTCCAGGATCTCCTTTCCCTCCCGGTCCCGGCCGACGGATGTGATCATCAGGGGCCGGGCCTCGAAGCCTCGAAGATGCCAGGCCACGTTGAAGGGGGCTCCGCCCAGGACTCTGGACCCATCGGGAAACTGGTCGAAGAGGGCTTCGCCGAAGATCAGAGGCCGGAAGGGAGAGGCTGGTTCCTTCCGGGAGCCGGGATCCGGGTGGTGCGGGGATTTGCGCAAGTGGATGGGCCTTGGAAGGGGTTTTCAGCGATCCTGGGGCCATTCCTTGTAGATTGGGTCCCATTGGAAACTACACTGCCGGGCCAGCAGGGAAAGTCTGTGTGGCCTTGAGATCATCAAAGGGAGTCGAGATTGATGGGTAAGAAAACGGCCCTTCTGGCCAGCGACATGGACGGTACGGTCATCCCCCTGGAGGAGGGGCCGGAGCGTGACGCGGAAGTGGCCGAATTCCGGAAGGCGGTGGAGGCTTCCGACGACCTCACCCTGGCTTACGTCACGGGGCGCGGTTTCGATCTCGCACGAAAAGGCATGCGTCAGTTCAAGCTCCCGTTACCTGACTACCTGGTGTGTGACGTGGGCACCTCCGTCTATCACCGGGTTTCCGGGGAGTTCCACGAAGATCCCGAGTATGCACGACGCATGAGACGGGCCATGGGGGAACTAAACTTTGCCCATGTCCGTGAGTTTCTGAAGCCGGTGGATCATCTCCTCCTCCTTCAGCCCGAGGAGCGGCAGACCGAGTTCAAGCTCAGCTACCACCTGCCCCACGAAGAGGACCACGCCGCCATCGTGGAGCTCGTTCGAGGACACCTGGAGGAGCTGGGGGGAAGTGTGCAGGCGGTATATAGCGTGGGGGCCCCCAGTGGCAGAGGGCTCCTGGACCTGCTTCCCATGGGCGCCGCCAAGGACTTTGCCGTCCACTACCTCCAGGAGGTGACGGGTGTGGATGACAGCCACCTGGTCTATGCCGGGGACTCGGGCAACGATCTGGCGGTGATGCTCGCCGGGTTCAAGGCCGTGGTGGTGGCCAATGCGGGGGCGGACCTCCGTGACGGCCTGGTGGAAAGGATGGAGGACGAGGCTCTGGCCGCCCGGATCCACTTCTCGGCATATCGATATTCCAGGGGCGTCCTGGACGGATGCCGGCATTTCGGGATCCTCTGAGGATCCAGGGAGACCTCCCCCCCGGAGGTGAGCCCGGAATCCCGAAGATCGGCCCGGGCCCCGAAGATCGGCCGGGGATCCCGGAAAGGAAGAAGGGCCCCCTGTGCCTGGGGGCCCTTCCGAACTTCACCAGCCTCGGCGAAGCCGGGCTACCCCGCCAACTCCTTCAGGGTCTCCGTCAGGAGGTTGTAGAAACGATCCACCGAGTCCACCTTCACCCGCTCGTTGGGGGAGTGGGGGAACTCGATCTGTGGGCCGAAGGAGATCATGTCCATTCCCGGCACCATCTCCCCTATGATGCCGCATTCCAGGCCGGCGTGAACGGCTTCCACGTGGGGCTCGGCGCCCAGAACCCGGGCGTGGACCGTCTTGACCACCCCGAGAATCCTGGAGTCCAGATCGGGTTGCCAGCCCGGGTAGCCGTCATGCTCATTCACCTCGGCACCGGCCAGGAATCCCACGGCCCGGATCTTACGGCGAATCCATCCCAGGGCCGAGGCCACGGAGGAGCGTGAGCTCATGAGAACGTTCAGCTCCTTCCCTCCACTCTTCACCGCCGCCAGGTTCGTGCTGGTTTCGACCAGGCCCGGGATGTCGTTGCTCATGGCCACGACGCCATGGGGCAGGGCCACCAGGAATCGAAGCACCTTCCAGGTGGCGTCGGTGCTCCAGACCTGGGAGGGAATGTCGGCGTCCTCGATCTTCAACTCCATGCCCGGCTCCACCGCAGCGTACTCCGCCTTCACCTCCTCGAAGTGCTTGCCGAGCTGCAGGAGAAACTCCCCGGACTGATCTTCTGGGATGACCACCGTGGCCCAGGCCTCCCGCGGAATGGCGTTGTGCTTGTCTCCACCCTGGATCTCCGAGAGGAACCCCGGGGTCCCGTGGGAGATGGCGTGGATCATCCTGGCCAGGAGCTGGACAGCGTTCCCCCGCTGGAGGTTGATGTCCAGGCCCGAATGCCCGCCGTTCAAACCGCTGAGCTTCACCTTGTGGGCGGAAGCCTTGCTGGGAGCCGGAAGCGTTTCGAGAGGGAGACTCAGGTCCGTGTCGGCGCCGCCGGCGCATCCCACGGTCAGGGAGCCCTCTTCCTCCGAATCCAGGTTCAGGAGCTGCTTGGCCGAGAGGAGGTTCGGGTCCAGGCCGCCGGCTCCGGTGAGTCCGGTCTCCTCGTCGATGGTGAAGAGGAATTCCAGAGGCCCATGCACAAGGTCATCGGCCTCCATGATGGCCAGCATGGCCGCCACCCCGATGCCGTTGTCCGCCCCGAGGGTGGTGCCGTCTGCCGTCAGGTACTCCCCGTCCAGGACGGGCTTGATGGGGTCCCTGGAAAAATCGTGCTCCACGTCCGAGTTCTTCTCGTTCACCATGTCCAGGTGGGACTGGAGAATGGTGGCGGGAGCGTTTTCCTTCCCGGCGGAACCGGGTTTCTTCACCACCACATTTCCGGTGGAGTCCACCGCGTGCTCCAGGCCGTTCCTTTCGGCGACCTGGACCACGAACTTCCGGATCCTGTCCTCCTCCTTCGATCCACGGGGAATGGTGAGAATCTGGTCGAAATGCCCCCAGAGGGCCCTGGGTTGAAATTCGCTTACGAAGGTCATGGTCTCCTTCTCCTTTGGAAACCGAATTCGGTTCGATGAAGAACCCTACTCTAACCGGCACAGGGACGAATTGACAGGGCCTCCAGGACAGCGCTACCGTGATCGCCGTCGTCCGGGGCCGGCGGCCCGGGCGGTGCGGCTGCTCCGGTAGCGTCGATCCCTCCCTTTTCCATGAGCTGACCTATGGACAAGAAGCCCTTCGCCCCCTTCGTACCGGCCTCCCGCTCCATGAAGGAGCTGACCCTGAAGGCCCTGGTTCTGGGGGCTCTCATGGCCGTGACCCTGGGAGCGGCCAACGCCTATGTGGGAATGAGAGCCGGCCTGACGGTGGCGGCCACCTTTCCGGCGGCGGTGGTGGCCATGGCCGTTCTGCGGATCTTCCGGGGCACCATTCTGGAGGAGAACATCGCCCGGACCACGGCCTCGGTGGGGGAAGGGCTGGTGGCGGGAGCAATCTTTACCATCCCGGCCTTCATCATCAGCGGCGCCTGGGAAGACCTCCGCTACATGGAGAGCACCGCCATCATGCTCATCGGCGGTGTGCTGGGTGTCCTCTTCATCATCGTACTTCGCCGGACGCTGGTGGTGGAGGCGGATCTCCCGTTCCCCGAGAGTGTGGCGGCGGCGGAGATCGTGAAGGCGGGGCAGGGTGGGCAGACCGGCGCCTCCTACCTCTTTGCCGCCATGGGCCTGGCGGGGCTCTGGGAGCTCCTGAAGAACTCCAACGGCATCCACATCGTCCAGGAGAGCGCCAGCCGCTTCTTCGCCTTCGGCCGCTCTTCCATCGACATCCTCCAGGGACGTGTGGAGTACGCCGGTGGCCTCCTGGGCGCCACCCCCAGCGCCTCGCCCATGCTCATGGGAGTGGGCTTCATTGTGGGCACCCGCATTTCCGCCGTCCTCTTCTCCGGGGCCGTCATGGGCTGGCTCCTGCTGGTTCCCCTTTCGGTGTTCCTGAATCCGGGGCTGTCCAGCCTCATCGGACCCGGCGAGAGCTACGCCGATCTGGCCACCGCCGTCTGGCTCCGCCAGGTGCGGCCCCTGGCCGTGGGTACCATGATCGTGGCGGCGTTCTACACCCTGTGGACACTCCGGAACTCCCTCGTCACCGGTATCGGCCGTGCCCTGAAGAACATCGGGGTGGTGGGTGGCGGCGGAACGGACCGGACCGACGTGGATCTGGACCTGAAGAAGGTGTTCATGGCCATCGGGGTCACGGCCATAGGCTGTTTTGCCCTCTACTACCATTTCTCCGGTTCCATGGCCGGTGCCGTGACTCTGACGGTGGTCATGGTCATCCTGGGCTTCCTCTTCGCTGCCGTGGCCGGGTACCTGGTGGGCCTCATCGGATCCTCCAACAACCCCGTGTCGGGTCTGACGCTCAGCGCTCTCCTCATCGCCGCGGTCCTCATGGTCCTGATGGGGGTCACGGACGTCCGGGGGGTTGCCGGGGTCCTGGGGGTGGCGGGGGTGGTCTGCTGCGCGGCCGCCATCGCCGGAGATATGATGCAGGACCTGAAGGTGGGGCACATCCTGGGAGGGACTCCCTGGCGGATGCAGATCGGGGAGCTGGTGGGGGTGGTCTTCTCGGCGCTGGTCCTGACGCTTCCCCTCATGGCCCTGCACCGGGTCTACGTCATCGGCTCGGCGGAGCTTCCGGCCCCCCAGGCCGGCCTCATGGCCCTGATGGCCAATGGGATCGTGGCCGGCGAAATGGCCTGGCCCCTGGTCATCGTGGGCATGTTCTTCGCTCTGGGGCTGATCCTCATCAGGGCCCCGGCGCCCATGCTCATCGCTGTGGGGATGTACCTTCCCTTCGAGTCCACCTCCGCCATCTTCATGGGAGGCCTTCTGAAATGGCTCTTCAACCTGGCCCTGGAACGGAAGGGCGCCACGGTGGAAGAGCGTGCCAGAGCCGAAAACACGGGGGTCCTGGTTTCCTCGGGGTTCATCGCCGGAGAATCCCTCATGGCCGTGATCCTGGCCCTCCTGGTCATCGGCGGGGACTTCTATCCGTGGATCCTGGCCTTCCAGGAGTTGACCTTCCTGAGTGAGCCCGAGTTCTATCTGAGCTTTATCGCCTATGCCCTGGCGCTGTATATGCTGGTATGGATTCCGGTGAGCAAGATGAAGGAGGGCGGGATGCCCACCACCCACCTGTAACCACCACCCGGCTGCAGGAGGTCGGAGCCGATCCGGGTACCGGGGCTCGTCCCAGTTACCGGGGCAAGCTCCCGGAGGGGAGGAGAAGGAGGGGGGAGAGCAGATGAAACCGAAGGACCGGGAAAGAGCGCTGGAGGGGGTCAACCTCCTGGGGTTGGCCCCCGTCCGTCTGGCTGCATGGGAAGAAGAGGACGGGAGGGTGGTGGTCCTCCGGCCGGAACCCACCACCCGGGGCCCGCGGGGTCTTCTGGACCGTTTCTTCCACAGGATGTCAGCCCACCGGATCCGCCTGGACGAGGTGGGAAGCTTCGCGTGGCTGCACCTGGACGGGAAGCGGACGGTGGGAGAAGTGGCCGGCCTCCTCCTGGAAGAGTTCGGCGAGGTAGCGGCTCCGGCGGAGGAGCGCCTGGCCCACCTCATCTGGCTCATGCGGAGAGAAGGCCTTCTGGCTTATCCCGGGTGGGACCAGGTTTGAATCGTTTCCTGCGGCATTCCCGGGGATGGTTCCCGGAGTGGGACGATCTCCGGGAACCATCCAACCATTCCGGGAGAGGTCAGTGGCCCGGGGTCAGGTCGACGCTCACGTCCGGGAGAGGGACCTGAGCCTGATGCCGGGGCAGTATGGGATACTCCACGACGGGTTGATCCCCCGTCAGGGAGCCCAGGTAGGTCACAATGGCCAGTACCTCTTCGTCCGTGAGCTGGGCGCCGAGCTGAGCCGTTCCCATGATGCGCACAGCGTCGGCGAGCTCCCACACCTTGCCGGAGTGGAAGTATGGGGCCGTGAGCGTGATGTTTCTCAGGGAAGGGGACTTGAAGACGTAGTCGTCGGAGGCCGTGTTGGTGATCGTGTAGCGGCCCCGGTCCTCAGAGGGTCGGACGCTCTCGTCCGGGGCTTCCACGAGCCCGAAGTGGAAGTACCCCGTTCCCCCGATGTTCACGCCGCTGTGGCACGCGGTGCATCCCTTGTCGATGAACAAGCGGAGCCCTTCCTTCTCCAGCTGGCCCAGGGCCGAAGCGTCTCCCTTCAGAAACTGGTCGAAGGCAGCATTCGGGGTGATGAGTGTGGCTTCGTATACCTCGATTGCCCGGGCCATGTTGTCGAAGGTCACCGGGTCATCCTCTCCGGGAAACGCCTCCCGGAACAGGGATATGTATTCGGGGAAGCTCTTCATGGTCCGGACGGCCCGTTCCGGGGTGCTGTTCATCTCCACGCTGGCCTCCACGGGGCCTTGCGCCTGCTCCGCCAGGTCCACGGCCCTCCCGTCCCAGAACTGGGCGATGTTGAAGACGGCGTTCAGGACCGTGGGGGCGTTCCGGGGACCCTTCTGCCAGCCGTGGCCGATGGAGGTTTCCAGGAGGTCGACCCCAGCCAGGCCGAGGTTGTGACAGGTGTTGCAGCTGATGAGCCAGCTGGAAGAGAGCCGGGGCTCAAAATAGAGCATCTTCCCCAGCTCCAGCTTCACCGGTGTGGCAGGGTTGTTTTCCAGGACCGGGGGCGAGTCGGGGATGGGAGAAAAGAGGGCCCTGGCCTGCTGGATGAGCGGATCATCCGTGGGCGCCAATCCCTGGGAGACGCTCGGCTGCCCGGGTTCTTCATCGTCCGGGCCGCCGGGGCCGCAGGCCAGAAAGAGTCCCGTTGAGAGGAGAAGGCTTACGACGATTGGGCGGTTCATGATTCCATCCTCGAACAGAGAGTGAAGAAGAGCCGTCGATACTCCGAAGTCGGGTTGCGGTGCGGAAGAAAGAGCCTATTCCCACTCGATGGTTCCGGGGGGCTTGGACGTGATGTCCATGGCGATGCCCGAGATCCCTCCCAGTGCCAGGATCTTCTTCCGGATCTCTTCCAGGACGTGCCCTGGGAGAGGATAGGGCCGGGCCGTCATGGCTCGCTCCGATACGATGGGCCGAAGGACCACGGTCTCTCCGGGAGTGCGGCCCAGCTGGAGGGGGACCAGGACGGTGGGACACTGCCATATGGCATCGTACAGTCGATGCTCCCGGAGGGCCTCCATGACGATGTGGTCCGCTTCCCGGAGCAGGTCGAGCCGTTCCCTGGTCACTCCGGCTTGCAGTGGCTCGGCGGTGGCCGGTGTCTCCGGGGAAAGGTTCCAGACACAGCGGTTGATCCCGGGGATTTCCTTCGTAATGGCGGAAGCTGCATGGAACAGGTGATCCCATGAGGCGTTTCCGGTGAGCAGGACCGGATGCTCGTAGGCCCGCAGGTCCGCCTTCACACCCACGGAGCGGATGGGAAGCGGAAGGGCGCTCAAGCCGAAACGGTCCTGGTAGCTGTCCATGAGGGGGAGGATGTCTTCAAATCCCTCCCGGTCCGGGACACCGGTATTGCAGAGGAGGCGAACACCCAGGCCCGGACCCGGGAACGGGTGCCGCCAGAGGAGGTCGTGTGCGATTCCCAGGCGCTCTCCCAGCTCTCTGACTTCAACTTTGTAGAGATCGGCCAGAGGCTCCACCACCTTTCCCTCCCGGACCATCTTCTCAATGATGGGCACCCGGTTGTGGTGGGTCTTGATGACGTCGGCCCGCTGCGTTCCGCCCGTCTCGATGGTATCCGGATAGATGGTGCCCTGGCCCAGAAGATGATCCTCGATTTGCAGCTCCCGGGCCTTCGCCTGGAATACCTTGACGAAGGTGTCGCCGATGATTCGCCGCTTCTGCTCGGGCTCAACGGCATCGACCAGGGCGTCCAGGAAGGTTTCGCTGGCATCGACAAAGTGGAGGTGCTCGTCCAACTCCATCTCACGGAAGAGATCCAGGACCTGGGCGCTCTCATCCTTCCGCATGAGACCATTGTCGATGTGGAGAAGATGGAGGCGCTCGGGTCCCAGGGCCTCGCCGATGATGACAGCGGAGACGGTGGAGTCCACTCCCCCGGATACCAGAAGAAAGACGGACTCCCCACCGACCTGGGCGCGGATCCTGGCGATCTCCTCGTCCAGGTACTGGTCCATGGTCCAGGAAGGCTCACATCCACAGATCTCGAAGATGAAGTTGGAGATCATCTCCGTGCCGTGGAGGGTGTCATCCACTTCCGGGTGGAACTGAAACCCGTAGCGTTTCAGGGAATCGGAGCCGATGGCGGCGAATCGGTGCTCCCCCCCTCCCGTGACGGTGTAGCCCAACTCCTGGAATTCGGGGCTCACCGAGGCCACCGAATCATAGTGGCTCATCCACACCTGTTCCGAGACATCCAGACCTGCGAAAAGGGGATGGCTCCCCTGGAGCTGCAGGTCCGCCCGACCCCATTCCCGGCCCCCGTGGATGACCTCCCCACCATAATGCTTGGCGATTTCCTGGTGGCCGAAGCAGAATCCCAGGATGGGAATGTCCAGGTCGTAGATCTCCTTTGTGTAGTCCTGATCCTCCCCGTGGGAGGAGAGGGCCGGGCTCCCGGAGATGATGATTCCCTTGTAGCCCAGGAAGGCCTGGATGGGATCCTCGGGTTGCCGGATCTCCGCCAGGACACCCAGTCGACGGATCTTGGTGGCGATGAGGTGGGCGTATTGCCCGCCGAAGTCGATGACGGCGATGGTGTCGTGTTCCATTGGCCTCGGGGGTTCCTGAAAAAAAAAGGTTTGGACGCTGCCCCTCGATTCTTCGATAGGATACTTGAAAATGGCCCCCGAACCCAGGGGGATCAGTCCTCCGGGTATTTCGCCACCCAGAAATGCCCAAGGATCCATGCCAGAGCGAGGAGCACAAGGGCGCCGATGGCGAGGAACCGAAGCTCCGCCTCCACCATGGCGTCCACCTCCTCCATGAGGGTCGCCCTCGTCCTCCCGAATGCCAGGTAACCCTGGGCTTCCCCGGCGGAACCGCGAAGGGGCGCCACAGCGAAGAGGCGCTCCATCCCGTCCATGTCCGTTCCTTCCACCACGGTTGCTCCCCGTCCCTCCGGCATCTCCGGAAAGTCCACATCGGCCATGGCGCCCACCGAATCCGCCAGGGTGAAGGTGCCGGTAGTGGGGAGGCGAACCATGACCCGCCCCCCCCTGTCCAGGACCGTGAAGGTGTGGCCTTCGGGAAGGCCGTTGGCCGAAACCCTTCGGGCCAGGAGGTTCAGGTCCAGGCTGGCGGCCAGGACGCCGGTGAGACGCCCGTCACGAAAGAGGGGAAGAGCCACCCCCACTACGGGGAGGCCGGAGATCCGCCCCAGCGCGAACTCTCCCACGGAGAAGCTCTCCCTGGAAGTGGCCCGGACGAAGTAGGCCCGATCACCCAGATAAAGCTCCGATTCCGGCGTCATGGCCCCGCAGGAGAAGTACCCGTCCATTCCGATGAGGGAGATGGTGGTGTACGCCTTCAGGTGCTGGAAGGAGCGGCTTAGATAGGTGTTGCAGGTGCTGGGTGGGCCGGACCGGATCTCCGGAAACTCCGCCAGCGTGGCGAGATAATCCTGGCTTTGATCCAGGAGAGACCGGTACTCCGTGGCCAGGACCTGGGCTCTCTGGGCCAGCTCCTGCTCCGCCGCGTTCATCTGGAGCTCCCGGATCTCTCTGTTCGTGTACCAGAAGAGCGCCAGGGCGGGGATGAAGGCCAGGAGAACCAGAATGAGAAGGCGAACCTGGAGGGTCCGGGTGTCGACGTCCGCCATGCCATCCTCCTTTCGGCATTCGGGGAGAACCGACCCTTTGCAACGAGGATAGAGGGTCCAGATCCCCTCCGGCAAGGACTTCCGCATTCCCCCTTTCTAAGCACCCGGGTCCCGGCCCACATTAGCAGCCGCCTGCTCTGGTAGGAAAACCCATTTGCTGGAGGATTCCCGATGCTGGACCCGCGTTTCCATCTCCGCTGGATCATCGGAGTAATGGTGCTTTCCCTCGCTTCCGGTCCCCTGCCCCCGAGCCTGTCGGCTCAGGGTACGCGCATGCTGCGGCAGCCTGCGGTAAGCGCTTCCCACATCGCCTTCGTCCATGCGAATGACATCTGGCTGGTGGAGCGGGGTGGAGGGTTGGCTTCTCGCCTCACCAGCGCCCGGGGTGCCGAGACGGACCCGACGTTCTCCCCCGATGGCGCCTGGCTCGCCTTTACCGGACAGTACGCCGGTAACACGGATGTCTACGTGGTGCCGGCTGTGGGAGGAGAGCCACGGCGCCTGACCTGGCACCCCGGGGCCGACCAGGTCCAGGGCTGGACACCCGACGGGAAGGTCCTCTTCCAATCCGGGCGGGAGGGGCATCCCACCCGACTCTGGCAATTCTTTACCGTCGATCCGGAGGGAGGGTTTCCGGAGGCCGTATCCGATGCACAGGCCTACCAGGGGGGTATGAGCGCCGATGGCACCTGGCTGGCCTACCAGGAGATCGGCTACTGGGACCCGGAATGGCGGAATTACAGGGGCGGCCAGGCCCAACCCATCCGGGTGGTCTCCACCTCGGACTGGAGTCTGACCACACCTCCGTGGCAGGGGGAGCGGCAGATGGCGCCCGTCTGGATGGACGGGAAGGTCTACTACATGTCCGAGCGGGACTGGGCCAGCAACATCTGGTCCTTCGATCCGGCCACCGGGGCCGAGGAGCAGCTCACCTTCCATGCCGATTTCGACGTCAAGAGCCTGGGGGCCGGGGACGGGGTGGTGGTCTACGAACAGGGCGGGTACCTGCACGAGCTGGATCCGGCCGCCGGGAGTACCCGGCAGCTGGTCGTCGAGGTGGCCGGGGACATGACCTGGGCCCGTCCCCGCTGGGAGGACGTGCCCGCCTCCGGTCTTCGGGACGCCCGCCTCTCCCCCACCGGAAAGCGGGGACTTTTCGAGTACCGGGGAGACCTCTTCACCGTGCCGGTGGAGGAGGGAAGCTGGCGGAATCTGACCCGGAGTCCGGGAGTGGCGGATCGCCACGCCGTCTGGTCTCCCCGGGGAGATCGGATCGCCTGGTTCAATGATGACGGCGGAGAGTATGGGTTGGTGGTGGCGGACCAGGACGGAGAGAACCAGCGTCGAATCACCATTCCGGATCCCACCTTCTTCTTCGTTCCCACCTGGTCGCCGGACGGGACCCGGCTGGCCTTCACCGACACGGACTACCGGGTCCTCATCATGGAGCTTGATTCCGGTGGGTTGACCCATGTGGACACGGATCGGTTCGCCCACCCGGACCGGACCATGAACCCGGTCTGGTCTCCGGACTCCCGCTGGATCGCCTATGCCCGCCGCCTGGACAACCAGCTCCGGGCCGTCTTCGTCCATGATACCCGGACCGGTGCGACCCATCAGCTCACGGATGGCACCTACGACGCCATCACCCCCGTCTGGGACGCTTCCGGGAAGTATCTCTACTTCCTGGGCTCCACCGACTTCGGCCTGAACACGGGCTGGCTGGACATGACCTCCTACGACAGGCCGGTGACAAGGGCCCTCTACGTCACCCTTCTCCAGGAAGGTGAGGCTTCTCCCTTCCTTCCCGTCAGCGACGAAGAGGGGGGGGAGGAGGAGGAGGAGCAGGGCCGGACCGAATCGGATTCAGCCTCCGGCCGCGGCGGTTCGGGCCCGGGGGACGTTCCCGAAGTCATCATCGATGTCCAGGGAATCTCCCAGCGGATCGTGGACGCTCCGGGGCTTCCCCTCCGGAATTACCTGGGACTGGTGGAGGGACCCGAGGGTCGTGTCTTCGTGGCCGAGGCGGTTCCGAATGAACGGGGAGCCGTCCTTCATCGGTACACGCTGGAGGATCAGGAAGCCGAAGAGTTCGTCACGGGACTTCTCACCGCCACCGCCTCCCACGACCGGAAGAAGCTCCTGATCCGGTCCGACGGCGGCTGGAGCGTGGCCGGCACCGGGGGCGCCCCTCCCGGGGACGGAGGGGAGCGCCTCTCCACTTCGGGGATGCGGATCCGGGTGGAGCCCAGAGCCGAATATGCCCAGATGCTCCGGGACGGCTGGCGTTTCATGCGGGACTTCCTCTATGTGGACAACACCCACGGAGCCCCCTGGGACGAGGTCTGGGAGTGGTACAGCCCCTGGCTGGAGGACGTGAATCACCGCTCAGACTTCAATCACCTCCTGGACATCCTCTCCGGTGAGATCGCCGTGGGACATTCCTACGTCCGGGGTGGAGACTATCCGGAACTGGACAACCCCGGGACCGGTCTCCTGGGGGCGGACCTCCGCCGAGAGGATGGGCTCTACCGCATCGAACGGATCTACGCCCCGGAGGAGTGGACGGTGGGTCTGGAAAGCCCCCTGGCCGTGCCGGGGCTGGATGTCTCTGAAGGGGACTACCTCCTGGCTATCGATGGCCAGGAGCTCAGGGCTCCCACCAATCCCTTCCAGCTGCTGGAGGGGACAGCCGGGCGGGCCATCACCATCACCGTCAACCGCAGGCCGACCCCGGAGGGGGCCCGGGAGGTGGTGGTGGAGCCCGTGTCCAATGAAAGTCAGCTCCGGACCCTGGCCTGGATCTCCCGGAACCAGCAGCGTGTGGACGAGCTGAGTGACGGCCGCCTGGCCTACGTCTGGCTCCCCAACACGGGGCAGGGGGGATATCAGTATTTCAACCGGATGTACTTTGCCCAGCAGGACCGGAAGGGAGCGGTCATCGACGAGCGAAACAACGGAGGAGGTTCGGCGGCGGACTACATCATCGATATTCTGGACCGGGAGCTGACGGGGTACTTCAACTCCAGGGCCGGCGACCGGAGGCCCTTCACCCAACCCATGGCCGGGCTCTGGGGTCCCAAGGTCATGATCATCAACGAGCGGGCAGGATCCGGAGGTGACCTCATGCCTTATCTCTTCCGCTTCCGGGATGTGGGACCTCTCATCGGAACCCGGACCTGGGGCGGACTGGTTGGAACCTGGGATACCCCTCCCCTCATCGACGGAGGACGTTTCGTGGCCCCCCGGGGCGGGTTCTTCGACGTGGAGGGGGAATGGGCCGTCGAAGCAGAGGGTGTGGCCCCGGACATCGAGGTCCACTTCGAACCCCGAGATCACGTCGAGGGCGTGGACCCCCAGTTGGAGGTGGCGGTGGAAGAGGCCCTTCGGCTCCTGGAGACGCAGGAGGTGGAGTTGAGGCCGGAGCCCCCGGCACCCATCCGCTGGCGGAGGCCGGACCGTCGGGGTGGAGGTGGGAGCTGAATCATGGTCATCTCCAACACGGATCAGGGTTCCGAAAGTCGTGTGGAGACCAGGGAACCGGGGGGAGCCCCCCCCCGGGTCCTGGTGGCCGCGGAGTTGAAGCCCCTCCTGCCGGAGAATCCCATTCCCGGCCATGAGGTCGTCTGGATCTCCTCCACAGAACCGACGCCCGAGGGTGATTATGTAGCCATCGTTCCCCTGCTCTCGAGGCCCATGGGGGAGAAGGAGCTGGCAGGTCTCCCGAAGCTCAGGGTGCTGGCCCAATGTGCCGTCGGGTACGACAACATCGACCTGGAGGCCGCCGCTCGGCGGCAGGTGCCGGTGACCAACACGCCGGATGTTCTCACCGACTCCACGGCGGACCTGGCCTGGGCCCTCATCCTGGCGGTGGCCCGACGGCTGAAAGAGGGCCAGGAGGTGTTGGCCCGGGACGAGTGGACGGGTTGGAACCCCACCCAGCTTCTGGGGCTGGAGCTGAATCAGAGTACCCTGGGCATCGTGGGGGGTGGCCGCATCGGGCAGGCCGTAGGGCGACGGGGGAAGGGATTCGGAATGCGGATCCTCTATACGGACCGGGAGCCGAAGCCCGCCTTCGAAAAGGAGACGGGAGCCCGGCGAGGGGAGCTGGAGGAGGTCCTGGCTGAGGCCGACGTCCTGACGGTCCACGTTCCCTCCACTCCGGAGACCCGGGGCATGTTCGACAGCCGGCTCTTCGGGGGCATGAAGGCCGGAGCCCTCTTCATCAACACCGCCCGGGGAGACCTGGTGGATGAGGGAGCCCTCCTGGAGGCGCTGAATGACGGGACACTGGGAGGTGCCGGATTGGACGTGTTCAGCCGGGAGCCGCAGGTCCCCCGACCGTTGGTGGAGCATCCGAAGATCGTGACCCTTCCCCATATCGGAAGCGCCACCACCCACACCCGGAGGCAGATGGCTGAGCTGGCGGTCCGGAATGCCCGGGCTGTTTTGGCGGGGGAAGCTCCCGTTACGCCGGTGTCCTTGCCGGAGGTGGAGATCTGAATCCCTCCATCTGCCCCATGCAGATGGGACAGTACCAATCCCCCTTCAGGTCCACCTCTTCCACATAGGTGGAGGAGCTCATGACGCATTCGGCGTCGGAGCAGTGGATCAGCCCGAAGGTATGTCCGAGCTCGTGGACGGCTTCCTTGATGGTCCGGTCCAGAAGGGTGTTCTCGTCCGGAGGAAGGCCGTAGTACTCGTTTCTGAGCCGGAAGGTGGAGAGAAGGGCCCCCGGACCGTTCAACTGGGCCTGGCCGAAGACGAAGGTCAGGACCGGTACGAAGAGGTCGACGCCGGTGATACCGAGGATCTTTGCCCCCGGGTCAGGCAGGGTCCTCAGGAGGGAGGCCAGGACCAGGGTGGCGTGGTACTGGTTCCTCTCGGGAGAGTAAGCGGGCTTGAGGTCCACGCTGGCTTCCAACGGCTGGATGGCGTGGGGATACAATCCCCCCATCTCCTTCATGAAGTCGGGAGCCCAGGGTGGAGGGGTCGGGTCCAGAAAGCTCACATAGATGGAGCCCGGTTCCGTCACCGCTGGATCCCGTATTTTTTCATCTTGTTGTAGAGTGTGGCCCGGTCTATTCCAAGGACCTTTGCGGACTGTGTCACGTTCCAGTCCATTTCCCTGAGAACCCGGTGGATGTGGTCCTTCTCCATGGCCTCCAGGGAGGTCGTTTCCCCTGACGGTCCGTTCTCTTCCACCCTCAGGGGAAGGTCCTGCGGCCTGATCTCCCCGCCCTGGCCCACTACCATGGCCCGCTCGATGGCGTTCTCCAGCTCCCGGACGTTCCCGGGCCACCGGTAGCCTTCCAGGACTTCCGCCGCTGCCGGTGAGATCTCCTTCTCCGCTTTGCCCATGGAGCGGGCGTATTTGGTGACGAAGTGCCGCGCCAGGGGAAGGATGTCATCGGCCCGTTCCCGGAGGGGGGGAATCTCCAGGCTGAAGACCTTGATCCGATAGTAGAGGTCCTCCCGGAACCCCCCTTCCTTCACCAGCTTTTCCAGGTTCTGGTTCGTGGCGCAGACCAGGCGGAAGTCCGAATGGATTTCCTTGTTTCCTCCCAGCCGGGTGAATGTCCGGGACTCCAGCACCCGGAGGAGGTCGATCTGCATCTTGGGCGTGATGTCGCCGATCTCATCCAGGAAGAGGGTGCCCCCGTGGGCCAACTCGATCTTTCCCTTCCGGCGGTACTGGGCACCGGTGAAGGAGCCTTTTTCATGGCCGAACAGCTCGCTCTCCAGGAGCGTCTCGGGGATCGCGCCGCAGTTCACGGCCACGATAGGGGCGAATCTCCTCTTGCTCTGGGCGTGGATGGTCCGGGCGACGATCTCCTTTCCCGTGCCGCTCTCCCCCAGGATCACCACAGTGGAATCCGTTTCGGCCACAGTCCGGATCATCTCGAGAATCCGCTTCATGGCCGGGCTTTCCCCGATGATGGGGGTAGCCCCGGACATCTCCGAAACCTGGTCCTTGAGCTTCAGGTTCTCTTCGGTCAGCTCCCTCTGGCGCAGGGCGTTTCGAACCAGGTTGGATAGCTCGTCCGGATCCACCGGCTTGGTGACGTAGTCGAAGGCTCCTTCCTTCAGGGCATCCACGGCCGTTTCCACGGAGGCGTAGGCAGTGAGGATGATGACGGTGGCGTCCCTGTCTCCCTCCTGGATGTGCTTCAGGAGAGTGATGCCGTCCATCCCCGGCATCTTCAGATCGACGATGTAGATGTCGAAGGGACCCTCATCCATCGCCTGGAGGGCATGGGAACCGTCCTCGGCGGTTTCGGCCTGAAATCCGTCTTCCAGGAACCATTCCTTCAGGGAGGTGCGGACGGACCGCTCATCATCGACGATGAGGATTCTGCGCTTTCTCATTCGGCTAGCATTTCGGAAATGATGGATGAATGGCTCTTCTGGGGCGCCCCCGGGGGCCGGCGGAGCAATTCAATGGTAAAGGTGGTCCCCATGCCCGGATCCGAGTCCACGCTGATGTTGCCCCCGTGGCGCTGCACGATGCCGTACACCACCGCCAGGCCCAGGCCCACCCCTTTCGCCTCCGTCTTGGTGCTGAAGAAGGGATCGAAGATCCGGTCCTGGATTTCGTCGGGGATCCCGACGCCGGTGTCACTGATACTCAGAAACACGTGGTTGGAGCCCACGGTGGGGTCGTCCCATGTCTTGATCCGGAGCTGGCCGCCGCTGGGCATGGCCTCCACGGCGTTGATCATGAGGGCGATGAGGAACTGGGTCACCTGTTCCTGATCGCAGATGATCCGGTCGTCCTTGAGGAAGAAGTCTGTCTGGGTGTCGATGCCGGCCACTTCGATGTGATGCTCCACCAGACGCTGGGCCCGCCGGATGATCTCGTTCAGGTTAGACTCCTGGAACTCGGTCCGGCTCTCGCGGGCATAGGTCAGCAGGTCCCGGACGATGTGCCCGCAACGGGTGGACTCGCTCCGGATCAGGTCCAGGCTGTCCGCCACCCGGGACCGTTCTTCTCCCTCGGGCAGCAGGCGGGCGACCTTCCTCTCCAGGAGCTTAGCGGTGGTGAGGATCCCCGACAGGGGATTATTCAGCTCGTGGGCCACGGTGGCGGCCATCTTACCGAGAGAGGCGGCCTTCTCCACCTGCATCATCTGGCGGTTCACCTCCTCCAGCTCCTCCGTCTTCCGCTCCACCCGCTCTTCCAGGGTGTTGGACCAGCTTCTGAGCTCGGTATCGGCCTGCCTGAGGTTTTCCGCCATGCGGTTGAACGAGCGGGCAAGGGCCCCCAGCTCGTCGGTCCTGTTCATCTGGATGCGGTAGGAAAGGTCCCCTTCCGCAAGGGCCCGGGTTCCGGAGCGGAGCTTCCGGGTGGGGATGTGGAGGCCCCGATACAGGACCAGGCCCAGGATGAGGCCGGTGGCCAGGATTCCCACGACCAGAAGGAGGAAGGTCTGGCTCTGGGCCCGGCCCAGGGTCCGGTCCGCACTGGCCAGAGACATCTGCACGTCCAGAACCCCGAGGATGGACTGATCAGGGCTGTGCGCGTGACACGCCGAATTCCAGCAGCTTTCCTGGTTCCGGATCGGGACGATGAGCCCCAGGACCCGGTCTCCGCCCTCCCGGGTGTACATCCGGGACCTCTCCGGTGTGGGCAGTGCCTGAAGAGGCTGCTCCGAAGCATGGCATGCGTAGCAGGCTTCAGCCTCCAGGTCCACCGAGCTTCCGATCTCCGACGTATCGCTGGAGAACATGATGTGGCCGTCCTTGTTGTAGACACGGACGGCATCCACATCGGGCTCTGTGCCCACCAGCGTGATGGTGGAGTGGGTGAGCTCCCGCTCGTTCATCAGCATGCTGTTGAAGAGGCTGTGACGGATGATGTCCCCGGTCCGGGCCGCGCATGCCCGGAGCTGGTCTTCCATGGCCCGGGTCTGGAGATGATTGGTGAGTGTGGAATACCCGGCAAATAGAAGGAGGATCGAGAGAAGAAGGGTCAGGAACAGCCGGAAGGACAGGGTAGAGGTAAAGCTCGGTGTCTGTCCTTGTTCCGGCATGGTAGCCCCCCTGTTCGTCGGCGGGAAGCGTCCGGAGACACTCCCCATTCTCTCCCGGGCTCAGAGGATAGCATAGTCCGTGCCATCCTGTGAATCAGAGATCCTGGAACAAACGGTCCAGCAGCTCACGGAAAGAGTCAGCCCCCAAAACCTCTTCCAGATTTCGGTTCAGCTCTCCTCCATCGTTCAGGGTCTCTCCGGTGGGCACGCCTGCGTTCACGGCATTCAGAAGATACTCTCGAACCAGATGGAGCTTCCTCTGGTACCAGTTCAGCATGGACTGCCCCCGGAAAAGCTCGGGAATATCCGCCAGAGGCTCATGGGGCTTGAGTCGGATCAGCCACCGAGCCTGGCTAGCGGGAAAACCCCGTTCCTCGATCTCCGCCACCAGCGCGTGATTCACCTCCAGGACCTCCCCGGAGATGGGTGCCGGAAGGGGGAGGGCCAGGTGACCCCGCTGGATCCACCCCATGGCCTCCCCCCGTTTGAGCCAGACGCCGGGTCCGGGGAGAATGAAGCCTTCCACCGGGAACAGGATCCGGAGCGTCTGACAATCAAACCCCAGCAGGACCTCCCCTCCGGCCACCTCCTTGATCCAGAAATGTCCCGGAGAGTAGGGAAGATCCAGATGGAGATCGCAGCCTTCCGTCAATTGGGTCAGGAGTGCGGAGGCCTCGCCCTCCACATCTGAAAAGACCCTTTCGGTTTTCGCTCCTGGGTGATTCTCCCCGGCGGCCCCGAAGGGCCGCGTCTCGCCGGGTGCCTCCCTGTCTTCCACGGGCCCGCGGAGGGCGTGAAACAGCTCGCAACTCTCGCAGTCGAAGTCCCTGTGGCAGGGGCGGTAGCTGAGAACTCCCGCTTGAACCCACACACAGGGGGGCGCTTGAAGGTCTTTCCGATTCAAGTTGGACATGACGGCGATCCACCTTCCGGCGATGATTTGAGGCTGCTCGGGGTCTACTCCGCCTCGGGCTTCTCCGGATCCGGAATGAACCGATCCTGGAAGGACTTCCATGCCCCTGCGTCCAGCTGACCCAGAACGCCGGAAGGAAGCTCTCCCCCGTCGGCTGCCGAAAGTCCTACCTCCTCATGGCTCACGGTCTCAAACAGGAAGTCTCTGACCTCACGGTATTCCTGGTGAGCCCAGCGGGAAGCCGCGGAGCCCAGCATCCAGGCGGGGATATCCCTTTCGACATTTCGGGGGCGGATCCTGTAGAGCCAACTGCCACCCCGGGAGGTGGCTCCCGCCCAGCCGGTCTGGGGAAGGAACTGATCGTTCACTTCCACCACCTGGCCCGCCAGGGGAGAGAAGAGCTGAAGCTCACGGTCATCCAACCGGAGCCGAACAAGGGGGTCGCCCTTTTCCAGAGTGGCTTCGTCGGCCACGTACTCCAGGGAGGTTTCGGGACCCACAAGGCTCAGGAGAAGAGGGTGGACCCCCAGGAAGAACTCGCCGTTCTTCCGGATCCGGGTCCAGGTAAAGGCAGGCTGGAAGAAGAACCCTCCCGGGGGCTCCTCCATGGCCTCCGCCAGCGTGATCGGCTCCGGCCTGGAAGGTATGACCGCGACTTCCGCCTGTCGGGGTTTTTCCACGAACACGTAGTGGAGCACCATGGCTCCGACCACGAGCATCACAAAGAGGGCAGTGATCATTGTGCCGCCTCCGGGGCGTCATTTTTCGGTTCCCGTCCCCACCCCACACCCAGGGTTTCCGGGGTGTTTTTTTGCAATGGTGATGCCACAGTGGTCCGGAAGTGGAAGGGGGATTCGCAACTTGTTTCCCGACAATGCTTTGGGGGAACCGGTGAAGCCGACGGTTCCGGGTCTGTGGAACCCGGCACTGTAGAGAATTTCTACACCCCTCTTTAGCCAGGAGCAAAGAGCCGGGTTAAGTGTCTTCAGAATAACGGCTTACGATGTGTTGAAAATTTCAACAGTAGAATGTAGTAAAATTCTACAGTTTACTGCCGAATTTCTGGACGGTCCCCGGATTTCCCTCCAGGGATGAATGAATCCAGAAGAGGGATCCTCCTCCTCGCCGGTGTCACGATCTGATGGGCCGGTTCGTATTCCAGGTGGCGTCGAATCTCAACACCCTCTCGAGAGAAGCAATGAAAGCCCGGACATTGCATGTGTCTCTTCGGCCAACGCCCTTGTTTCCCGCTTTTCCCGCTGTCCTTTTCATGTTCATGAGCGGATGCCTCCAGGGGTCCACCGGCCCTTCACAGGCGATGGATCCGGAGATCCGGCTCCGGGTGAGTGGCGGAGTTGCCGGTGTGGCGTACACGCTCCGGGTGGACGGTCCCAGACGGGAGGTCGTGGGAGAGAGCTGTGTCAGCGGCTGCGACTTCCAGGAAGGAGAGCTTCTCCACGGGCTGATGCAGGAGCAGGTGGAGTACCTGAGGAAGCTCTTTCAGGATGCCGGAATCCATCAGTGGAACGGTACGGACTTCGGCACGGAGTGCTGCGACCAGTTCCATTACGAGCTCACCTATATGGACCAGACCGGGTCCAGCACGGTCCAGGGTACCTCTGAGGCGTTTCCCGAAGACCTGAGGGAAGCCGTCAGCACCGTTGCCGCATTTGCAGAGAATGTGGCCCCTGTGGTGATTGCCATGGACGCGAATCCGGATTCCTGGGTCCGGGATCCCGTCATCCTGGAAGGTTGGGGGGTTTCAGGAGATGTCGCTCGACTCCAGGTGGCCTACGCCGGGGGGTGTGAAGCTCATCATTTTGATCTGATCGCCTTCGGGGGTTGGAAGGAGTCCGCTCCGGTGCAGATCTCCGCCTTCCTCTCCCATGATGGGAATGGGGACGCGTGTGAAGCATGGCAGAGGGAGGAGCTCCTCTTCGACCTGGTGCCCCTGAAGCGTGCCTACCAGGCGGTCTACGGTATTTCGGGGCCAGGGACCACCACCATCCTCATCACCCTGGGCGACACTCCCTCCTTCAGCTCCCTGAGCCCGATTCCGCTGGAGTACACCTTCTGATTCTTCATCCTCTCAAACCACGTTTCTTTCCTGTACCAGCGCTCCGGCGGCAAACCGCCGGAAAGCGAACCGGGACAGGTCCACGCTCCGATACTCTCCAAAGAGAATCAACTCGCTGGCGGCTCGGCCCACCCCCGGGGCATGCTGGAGGCCGTGGCCCGAGAATCCGTTGACGAAGTAGAGATTCGAGAGTCCCGGATGGGGGCCCAGGATGGCGTTTCGATCCCTGACATTCACCGCGTAGTGACCGGCCCAGGACGAGGCCAGCTTCAGGGCCTGAAAGGCCGGAATCCGATGGGCCAGAGTCGGCCAGATAACCTGGTGGAAGAGGTCGTAGGCCATTTCCAGGTCCAGGGTGTCCGGGTCCTGATCCGGAGACGGGGAGACCCCGCAGAGGAAGTCCGGTCCTTCCGGGCGGACGTACACCCCGGTGGGATCAACCGTGAGGGGAGCATCTGGGATCCGCTCCCGGCAGTGGAAGCGGTACACGAACCGTTTTCTGGGATGAACCGGCAGGTCGTGAATTCCCGCCATCCCGGCCACCTCCGCGGCCCGGGGCCCGGCGGCGTTCACCAGGGCTCCCGCAGCGAGGCGGTGACCTCCCCCCAGACGGACTGCCTCAACCCGGTTTCCCTCCCGCTCCACCCCCACGATCCGGTCACGGACATACTGCACCCCCATGGAGATGGCCTTCTTCCTGAAGGCCTGGAGGAGAGCGTAGGGGTCCACCCACCCTTCCCCGTTGAGGCCCAGCCCTCCTCCTGCCAGGTCGGAAGTATGGAGCCAGGGAAATCGGTGGTGGAGGTCTTCCGGAGAAAGCAGGCTGATCCGGGCTCCCAGGGAAACCTGGAGGGAGTGATTTTCCTGGAGGATCGGGAGACCCTCCGGAGAAGCCAGCAGGAGATAGCCGTTCTCTACGAAGCCCAGGTCCGGGCCTTCCTCTTCTGTGGCCAGCAGGCGGGGAGCTTCCCTGAAGAAGCGGGTACCGAAGAGGGAGAGCCGAATATTCTCCTCTGTGGAGAATTGTTGTCGGATGCCTCCTACCGAGAGGGCCGTCGAAGAGGTGGCATAGCTCGGATCAGGCTCCACCACACCGATCCGCAGGCCCTGTCCTCGTCCGGAGGAGGCCAGAAAATAGGCCACAGAACTCCCCATGACCCCGCCGCCGGCAATGAGGACGTCGAAGATGGAATCCGGCATGAGGCGGACAGGGCCTCATGGGGCCCGGAAGCTCTCCACAATGCTCCGGGCCAGAGCCTTCGGAACCCCGGAGACTCTCGCCACTTCGTCCAGGGAGGCGTCCCTCAGGTTCCACAGGGTTTTGAAATGCTCTGCCACCGCTTCGATCCGCCTCGGCCCTAGGCCCTTGAGCTTCCTGCCGGCCAGAGCCCGGGTGAGGCGCTGGCGTTCAAGGGCGAGGCCGATCCTGTCTTCGTCGGCGGTGTCGTAGCCCTGCTCGGAAAGTTGGAACAGGAGTCTCAGCCAATCGTCGTGGCTCCATCCGTCGGGGTGATCCTGGAGGAACCGTACCAGCTCCAGGTTGAGATCGTCTTCTGACATGTGGTTACCCCTTTCGAACTGCTGGAGACCCGGTCCCGTTCTGGAGGGAGGCCGGAAATCGATGATACGAAGTAACCAACCCTCCTTGATCGGGGAGGATCCCGTCACGGGAAAAGGACGGAGTTCGGATGCCTCAATCTTTACCTGTTTGGCGGGGAAATCCAGTGGCTTGCGGACCTCGGTCACCTTCGGCAGCGGCAAGCCCTTCTTCCCGGGTTTCGGTCTCCTCCATCAAGATCGCGGCTGTGGCCCCAGCTCCCCAGATGAGGCAGGCCAGCGCAATACCGCGCTGGAGCCACAGGACGCCCGAATACCCGGTGTGGTCGATGAAGAGGAGAACCAGGGCCGAGATCAGGAGGAGAAGGGCCAGGATGCTCATTGCCCGCTTTCCGGTTCCCCAGGGGGTTCGCTGTGCCCAGAGAAGGCCCGCCCAGGCCGAGATCCACCCCAGGGCCGCCCCGGCCAGAATGTCGGATGGCCAGTGTACGCCTACGACGATCCGGGAAACTCCCACCACCACGGCCGGCAGGATGAGAAACACCGAAAGCCAGCGACGCCTCTCCGAGAGAGCCCAGATGCCGAAGTAGAGGAAAATGGTGGCGGTGTGTCCCGAGGGAAGCGCGCTCTTTCGGTGGCCGGGCCCGATGAGATTCACCATTTCTTCCGGAAGGACGCCCAGGGGACGTGGGAGCTCCAGCATTCCCTTGAGTGTCCGGAGCGTCACGAACATGAGGATGGCCCCCAGGAGGCCACCCCACACACGCTCGGGATGTCTCTGGAGCCAGGGCAGGAGCAGGACGGCGCATACCAGGCCATCGCCCAGGATGGTGATGTTCGCCCAGAAGGCCGGGCCGGTGATCCCGGAGAGGCCGTTGAAGAAGAAAAACAGAGGTCGATTCAGCCCCTGAAGCTCCACCCACACCAGGGAAATCAGCGCCAGGGCCGGCACGCTCCAGATCATCCAGGCCGGGCCTCGGAGAAAGGACCCGGCTTCTTCCCTCCCGTTCATCCGCCCTCCCCGGTGAGTCCCTCCACGGCCCCCGGTGATTCCGGCTCCCGGGCCCGGGCCAGGACGATGCCCCCCTTCTGAAAGATCACTTCCGTGGGAATCTCCAGGTTGGGCAGGCGGGTCACACGGGTAAAGACCACCTCTCCGGGCTCCGGTGGTCGGAGGGGAGTGATGTCACGGTAATACAGGGCGAAGCTGGGCATGTCCAGACGCCACATGACCACGTCCCATCCCTGCGCCCGAGCCATCAGCGCCGCCTCTCTGGTGGGTCCCTGTTGGATCTCGCCGTAGGTGGGGAAGAGGGCCAGGGCCACCACACCGGCTGCCACCATGCCGGCTCCTGCAAGGCGCTGCCACGGCCTCCAGTCCCTGGCCCGATAAAGGGCCACCAGAGCCGCCAGGCCCAGTCCGGTCCAGATGCGGTATTCCAGATCGAAGGCCTGGGGGGCCACGCTCATGATGGCCACGGTGAAGTCGTCATCCACCATGGGCTCTGCCAGCCGCCAGAGATCCGGGAGCAGGAAGAGGAGGCCCACCAGGAAAAAGGCCGGAAGCATGGCCCAGAATCGGCTTTTCAGATCATCCCGGTAACGGGCCATGAGGAGAAACAGGGGCGTAGCGCCGTAGAGGAGGTAGTGGGGGAGCTGGGTGCTGGAAACCGAGAAGAACACGAAGACGAATCCGAACCAGAGCCAAAGAAACAGCTCCAGGTCCGTCCTGGTGGCTTGCCGGAGGCGTCCGAGGGTCCGAAAGAAGAGACTGGTGTAGGGGAGAACCAGCACGGGGGCCACGAGAAAGAAGTAGTAGAGCACGCCCCCGTGCCCTTCCATGGTGTCGGCGAACCGGTTCAGGTTGTGCCGGAGAAAGAACCCGTCGATGAAGGCCTGGCCGTCCCGGGCGTAGACGGCGGCATACCAGGGGCCTGTGACGCCCAGGAAGATGATCCACCCCACGGGGTTGAAGATGGCCTTCAGGTAACGGGGAAGCTGCCCGCGGAACAGGGCCAGAAGGAAGCCCGTGGCCAGGGGAACGGCCACGGCCACCGGACCCTTGGTCAGGAAGCCGAGGCCGGACCAGAGGAACAACCGGTAAAGGGCCGCATTTCTCCTGCTCTTCCAGAAGCGGTACAGGTCGAAGAGGGAGAGGACCAGGAAAAGATTCAGGAGGGCGTCGGCGGTAGCCGCCCGCCCGATGACCATGACCCAGAGGGAGGTGGCGGTGATCATCCCCGCCATCCAGCCCGTGGTGTCGTCCCAGACCTCCCGGGCGAAGCCCCAGACGAAGAACACCCAGAGGGTGGCCGCCAGAGCCGAATGGAGGCGGAGTCCCCACTCGTTCCATCCCAGGAGGGCCGCACCCATGGCCTGGACGTAATAGGTGAGGATCGGCTTGTCGTAGCGGGGCTCCCCGTTCAGGGTAGTGGAGATGTAATTCCCGCTTTCCACCATCTCTCGAGTGGCTTCGCTGAATGCCCCCTCGTCCCGGTCGAAGAGGGGGGCATTCCCCAGATTCAGGAAGAAGGCCAGGAAGACCGCCAGCCCCAGGAGGAAGATGGGTAGCCGACGGCTCGTGGAATCGGCCGGGAATTCAGGCATGGTCCTGCCCCACCCAGCGGTCTCCCTGGCCACCCGTCACCGAGCGGGCCAGGTAGGGCCGGACCCTGGACGATTCGAAATAGGTGCGGGTCAGGAGCTCCGCCACCACACCGGTGGTGAGGAATTGGAGGGAGGCGATGACCAGGACCACCCCCACCAGGAGGAGAGGCCGGGTCCCGATATCCTCACCCATGCCGAATTTCACCCAACCCAGATAGGCCAGGACGGCGGCGCCCACGGCCCCGAAGGCCAGCCCGATGGAGCCGAAGAAATGCCCGGGTCGTGTCCAGTACCGCATGAAGAAGTGGACGGAGAGAAGATCCAGGAGCACCCGGAAGGTCCGGCCGATTCCGTACTTCGACTTTCCCGCCACCCGGGGCCGGTGGTTCACCACTTCTTCAGCGATGCGGCCCGGAGCCGTCGCGGCGGCGAACCAGGCGGGAATGAATCGATGCATCTCTCCGTAGAGGCGGACGGACCGCAGGACCGAGGTCCGGTAGACCTTCAGGCTGCATCCGTAGTCGTGGAGGCGGACCCCCGTCACCCGGCCGATGAGGTGGTTTGCCAGGATGGAGGGGAGGCGCCGGAGGATGAACCCGTCCTTCCGGTTCTTCCTCCATCCAACCACCAGATCCAACCTCTCTTCCTGAAGACGGCGGGCGAGGCGCAAAATGTCGGCGGGATCGTTTTGCCGGTCCCCGTCCAGGGTGGCCACCATGTCACCGGCGGCCACGTCGATGCCGGCCTGGGTGGCGGAGGTCTGGCCGAAGTTCCGCTGAAGGGCCACCACGGTTACATGATCCCCGAAACGCTCCCGGGCGGCTTCCATACGGTCCAGGGTGTCGTCCCGGCTGCCGTCATCCACCAGAACGACCTCCCAGGGCCAGGGAGACGCGGCCATGGTCTCGTGGACCTCCTCAACCAGATGGTCCACGTTCTCCCCCTCGTTGTAGAAGGGGATCACCACGGAGAGTCTGGGCCGCCGCTGGATTCCGGTCATGGCAAGGAAGATACTACGATCCGCCCTCGGACTCACCCGCTTTCCGAATCGGCCCATCGGCCCTCATTCCATGGGCTTCGCCGCGTCGGGAAAGGGGCAGCGCCAGAAGGCCGCTGAGGATGGAGGTGCCCAGAACGAAAAGGTGGAGGTTTACGGCCCCGGCCAGAGCCGCTTCCATGCCGACACCCATGGGCAGGAGCCCGGCCATGACGCCGGCCTCGTAGGTACCGGCGCCGGCCAGACCATGGAAGGGGAGGACGCTGGAAAGCTCACCGGTGATGCTCCCCAGAAGGGCCGTGGGATAGGAGACCGGACTGAAGGCCCGGAGGATCCAGGCAAAGACCAGGAGCTTTACGGACCAGTTGATGCCCGTCCAGAGCCAGGTCCCCAGAAAGAGACGCCGGGACCGG
The DNA here is from genome assembly GCA_964605505.1 of uncultured Gemmatimonadaceae bacterium. GTDB lineage: Bacteria > Gemmatimonadota > Gemmatimonadetes > Longimicrobiales > Gaopeijiaceae > CAZSDD01. The sequence goes on from CAZSDD010000003.1 coordinate 62,349, forward strand.
GGAAGCCCCTCCAGCCACGTCACCCTTCTCCCGGCTCCCATGGCTCCGCTGCCGACCCGGTCCTGGACCCATTTCTGTAAGAGAAAACCGAGGACCGGGAGGGGAAGGAGGACGGCGGGCGCCGCCCATCCCGGGATCCCCCGCCCGGGAGCGAAGACGACGGCCCCCAGAAAGAGGAGAAAGTGGAGGTCCAGGAGCCGGAGATAGAAGAGGCCGGGGACCGACCGGGCGAAGGGGACCTGGAAGTCCCTCTTCATGAGAAGGGGGAAGGAGGCCTCTCCGCTTCGCATGGGCAGGAGGTTGTTGAAGAGGTTGTGGATCAGCACGAGGCGAAAGGAGCGGGTGAACGCCCCGGTGGTGGCCGGGGCGAAGTACTGATGGATCCGGACGGTTCGAAGGGCGTAGCTGACCAGGACCAGGAAGAGTGCCACCCCCAGGCTCCCGGGAGGGATCTCCTTCCAGGGGGCCAGGAGGGCCCTCCAGCCCACGGAGAAGTGGACCAGGAGGGCGACGCCCAGGAAGAGGACCACGCCCAGGGCCCATCCCAGGGATCGCCGGTTCACGGACCCGGCCCTCACCGATCCTTCGCCCTGTCCCGGATCCGCCGCCGGCCCGAGGGTCCATCCGTCCTGCTGCTACCTCCCCGGCGCTTCATTCCTTCGTCCACCGCTCCAGCCATTCCAGAACCGTGTCGTGCCAGAGGATCCCGTTGGCGGGGCTCAGGACCCAGTGGTTCTCGTCGGGAAAGTAGAGAAGCCGGCTGGGGATCCCCCTCCGCTGAAGGGCCGTGAAGGCCCCGATTCCGTGTTCAAGGGAGACCCTGTAGTCCAGCCCGCCATGGATGACCAGCATGGGGGTTTCCCACCGGTCCACGTGCAGGGCCGGGTTGTGGGTTTCGTAGCCTTCCGGATTCTCCCAATAGGTCCCTCCCATCTCCCACTCCGGGAACCAGAGCTCTTCGGTGCCGAAGTACATGATCCTCTGATCGAAGACCCCGTCGTGGTTCACCAGGCAGTCGAAGCCGTCGCTCCAGTTGCCGGCGATCCAGTTGATCATGTATCCCCCATAGGAGGCTCCCAGAGCGCAGGCTCGGGAGCCGTCCATCCATGGATTCCGGTCCAGAGCCGCCGCCATCCCCCGCTTCAGGTCCTCCAGCGGTTTTCCGCCCCAGTCGCCGGTGATGGCGTCGGTGAACTCCTGCCCGTATCCGGTGGAACCGTGGAAGTCCACCATGAGGGTGGCGTAGCCGGCGGCGGCGTAGATCTGGGGGTTCCACCGGTAGTGGAAGTTGTTGCTGGAAGACCCCTGGGGTCCCCCGTGGATGATGAACGCCACCGGGTAGCGCCGGGTCGGATCAAAGTCCACGGGTTTCACCAGCCAGGCGTAGACGTCGTCTCCGCCGGCTCCCCTGAAGCTCATCTGCTCAGGTTCTCCCAGACGTATGGACGAGAGGCGGGTGTCGTTGACGCCGGTGAGGCGACGGATGTCCGTTCCGTCGGTCCGGGCCGTGTAGAGCTCTACGGGGGAGCGCAGGTGATCCAAGCCGAACACGATGCGTCCATGGGCGAAGGAAGGGGAACGGACCGTCCCCTCGTGAATGAGCTCCCTCACCTCCCCGGAAGCCACATCCACCGAAAATAGGGAGGTGTTACCCAGGTTCTGAGCCGTCACCAGCAGGCTTTCCCCGTCGGGTGCGAAGGTCATCGAGCCCACGGAGCGGTCCCACTCCCGGGTCAGGACACGGGAGCTTCCCCGTGGCCAATCCTGAAGGATGATCCGGAAGCGATCCGCCTCGAAGCCGGGCCGCTCCATGGCCAGGTAGGCCAGCCTGGAGCCGTCGGGGCTGAAGACGGGCTGGGTGTCCCAGGCCCGGTTCTCCGTTGTCACCAGTCGGGGCTCCCGGTTTCCGTCGATGGGGGAAACGAAGAGGTCGAAGTCCGTGGACCAGGCCTCCGCTTCGCCGGCGGTGCGGGCCGTGAAGACCAGGGCCTGGCCATCCGGGGTGAAGGTATATTCCTCCGGCCCGCCGAAGGGCACCGAGGGACAGTCGGCTTCCATGCCCGCCATGACGTCCACCGGCTCACCGGCCCCGTCCACCGGGAGCACGAAGACGTGGGACCGCCGACCGTCCTCCCAGGTGTCCCAGTGGCGGATGAAGAGCTGGTCGTAGAGGATCCCGCTGGCCGCCCGGGCCTCCTCCACTTCCAGCCGCTCCACGGTGCAGGTGAGGTCCCGGCAGTCCGGAAAGACCTCCAGGCTTACCGCCAGGTGGGTCCCCTCGGGAGAAACCGCCATGCTCCCGACACTCAGGGGCAGATCCGTCACCTGCCGGGCTTCGCCTCCGGAGGTCGGGATCCACCAGACCTGGGAGCTTCCGGACCGGGTGGAGAGGAAGAACACACCGGATCCGTCGGGGGCCCAGCGGGCATTGAACTCACCGGCGGGATGCGTGGTGAGGGGGAGGGGGTCTCCGCCGCCCAGATCCACGATCCAGAGATCGGAGCGCCGGCGATTGTCATCCATGTCCAGGCTGCTGATGCCGAAGACCACCCGGGCCCCGTCCGGGGAGACCTGCGGATCCGAGATCCGGTCCATCTCCCAGAGGTCGTGTACGTTGAAAGGGTGACGTTCCTGACCCGATGTCCGACCCGGAAGGGACCCGAGCACCAGGAGGCACAGGAGGAGTTGAGGCCGGAAACGAAGGTGAGAAGCCATGGTTGGATCCTCCAATTGGCCGTAAAGCCGGTCAGTCCTCGAGCCCGACCTGCGATGGATCAGGCCCGGAAAGAATTCAAACCCGCTGGTACCCGTGTCCGTTCACGTATTCCATGACCATGGAGGCCGTCTCTTCCACGGCCCGGTCGGTCACGTCCACCACGAAACATCCCAACTGGTTGTAGAGCCGCCGGGCATAGTCCAACTCCGAAAGGATCCGGCTGAGATCGGAGTAGTCCGAGTCGCCACGAACGCCCATGGACCGGACCCGTTCCTGCCGCACGCCTGCCAGCTTCGAGGCGTTGATGGTGAGGCCTACCACCTTCTTCACCGGAATCCGATGGAGCTCGGGCGGCGGCGGAACCTCGGGAATGATGGGAAGGTTGGCCACCTTGACCCCACGGTTCGCCAGATACATGCTCACCGGCGTCTTGCTGGAACGGGAGACCCCCAGAAGGACCACTTCAGCTTTTCGGTAGCCCTGAGGGTCCCGGCCGTCGTCGTGCTGGACGGCGAACTCCACGGCTTCCACTCGCCTGAAGTACTTCTCGTCCAGCCGGTGGATGAGGCCGGGTTCAAGAAGAGCGGGGGTTCCGGTGATCTCCTCGACTCCGGCCATGGCCGGTCCCATGATGTCCACCGTCAGGATTTCGTGCTTCACCGCTTCGGTGAGGATGACTTCCCGTACTTCGGGCACGATGACGGTGAAGATGAGGAGTGTGGGCTGCTTTCGGGCCGCCGCCATCATCCTCCGGGCCTCTTCGGGGCTGGAGATCTGGATGAAGCGGCGAAGGTGGGCGATTCCCTCGGGAAACTGGCTCAGGACAGCCCGGGCCACCAGCTGGGCGGTCTCGCCCATGGAGTCGGACGCCACGAACACATGGGGTTGTTTTGCCATGACTACGCCTCCCTTGCCCGGTTGTCTTGGGCCAGGAACCGAACCAGCCCGCCCCAGCGCTCGTCCACCCGGAAGCCGTGGGCCCTGAGGAATGGTCTGGAGATGAAATGGGTGTTCAGGGCCGTGATCCCCTGGGATTCCAGTCGATAACAGAAATCCTCCAGTAGCTCTCCCCCCAGCCCGTGCCCCCGCAGGGGACCTGCGATGACCAGGCCGTCCATGTGGGCCACGTCCGCCTCCAGGAGCTTGTAGCAGATTCCTCCAACAATACGCTCTTCCCCATCCATGGCCAGGAGGTATCGGGCCTGGTCCCCGAGGCTCAGAGGCATGCCCGAGTCCAGATAGAGCCGATAGAGGCGTCCGATCTCCGCCGGATCGATGGGTTCCCGGATGGTATACCGGTCTCCCCTCCGGTCCCGGACATGGGAAGTGACCACCACGTGGCCCCGCTCCTGGCGCCCCACCGCCATGACGTCCAGGGGTTTCAGCGAGCGGCCCGAAGGGAAGACCATTCGGCTGAAGACCAACCGGTCGGCGTCCCGCTCCAGAGTGGCTTGCAGCTCAGAGAGCTCCACCATATGGGTGGGTCGGGTTCCGGGTTGCCTGAACATCCGCTCCAGAAGATGGTCGAAGGCGGCGGCAGTCCGGGAGCCGGCTCCGGCAAAGTAGGTTCGGCGGTAGAGGGTATAACGCCCCATGTCTCCGTAGGCCTCCAGCCGATAGAGGGAATGGAGCTCCTTCAGTTGTCGCTCCTTGGCCGAAGGCGTGGCCCGGGGATTTGATTCCTCCCAGGAGAGAAAGCGCTCCACCGCGCACTGGAGAGGCAGAGGCACGTGGTAGCTCTGCTCCAGCTTCCGGAGATAGGTATCCAGGGTCTCCTCGATGGTCCAGTGCTCCCCCAGCTCCGGAATCTCCTCCGTTTCCAGGGTGTCCCTGAACTCCTGGAGGAACGCCTTCGCCCCGGGCACGCCCAGGGCTTCCACGGCAGCATCGAAGATCCAGGAGATCTCCAGCTGGGTCCGGATCAAGGGATAGTAGCTGACAGTGGGGAGGAAGAAGTTCTTGATCATAGGCCGCACCAGCGACATGGGGCCCCGGTATGGACGCCAGTCCGCCAGAGAGAGGATGGTGGCTCCGGTCCGGAAGTCCGGCGCCGGAACCACGACGTTGGCCGGGGACGTGGGGCCGGGGACGATGCGCATGTCGCTCTGCTCCCACCCCTTGAAAAAAGCCGCCATCCCCCGGACCAGCAGGTTCCTCCAGTGAGCTTTTGTGGGGTGGAACTCCACAAAAGTCTCTCCCGTCATGGCCCGGACCCGCTCCCAGGCCGTGAGATCGTTCACCATGGCCATGGAAAACGCGCCCAGCTCCGGTCGGAAACAGCCGAAGAGACGTACCACGGGACGGCTCTCCACCCTTCCGCCCAGAGCGAGCATCCAGTAGGTGGTTTCCAGGACGCTGGCCTCCTCCGTATCCGCAGCCGTGGCCAGGAGCAAATCGTAGTGCTTTCCGCTCCGGGTATTCACGGCCAGGCGATAGACCTGGGCCTGAAGAAAGGAGAAAACCTGGGCGATCCAGATGCCGTTGGGAGGGATCTCGGCGATTTCCACGCCCCGGTCCTCGAAGGCCAGCATGATGGACTGCTTGAGAAAGGTCGTCCCCACCAGCGCCTTCTCCAGCCGCCGGATCTCGTCCTCCGAGATCCGGTCCTGGAAGACGAGGCGCCCCTCCCATCGATGGGGCTCATTGTCCGGTGTGTTCTCCTCCAGATAGGCCTCGAACCAGGCCACCAGCTCAGAAAGATGTTCCTGGGCGCTGTGCGACACCGCCGGATCTTCCTGAAGAAGGATCCAACTCACCAGCTCGGCTCGGATCGGTACGTAGTACTCGGGATGGTGCCGGACGAAGGTCACCAGCAGGGTGAAGATCCCCTTAAGCTGCTCCCGCATGGAGGACGGGGCCGGCCACTGAAGCTGGGTCCTGTACTTCAGAAGTCGCATCCGGAGGGCGTCCAGGCGCGCTCGCTCGATCTTGGCGTTGGCGATGGCCTCGATGCTGTCTTCCGAGAGAAAAGGGAGGCCTGAAAGGAGGAAGGAGGCCATCTCCGTTCGATAGTTCGGGACAGGGCCCTTGAGGAGAAAGATCTTGTAGGCCAGGCACCGGACTTCGAGGCTCGGGTGGCGGGCCAGGGCTTCCAACCTCCGGTGGATGACGCCCATCAGGCGCCGTCCGGCGGCCTCCAGGACCATCTCCAGATCCTGAATGGCATCCTTGGCTCCGCTGTTCGAGGCAAAGAGAGCGGTGGTGCAGATCCGGTTCACTTCGATGAGGCCTGCGTCCCGGATGGAGGTGGGGGTGACGATGGCGGTGGGGGCGTACTCCCCCTCCTTCCTCCAGGGAATGTAGACCTGGGGGGACACACCCTTCAGTGCCAGATCCCAGCCTTCCTTGCAGGGACAGAAGCCGATGAGAGAGGGGTTGGAAACCCAGAGCATGGGGTGCCTCGAGAAGAGGCCCAGGTCGATGCGGTTTCCCTTCAGCGAGTATTCCAGATCCCCGATGCGAACCAGGCCGCTCTCCGGCTGGGGAATGATGGGGAGGAAGTGTTGTGCCCGCCGATTCAGGAGGCCTTCCTTCCGGGCCACAATATCCGGTTCCAGGATTCCCAGGTCCCGGAAGAACCACCGGGGGATCCGCACCGTCAGCTGCCCCACCTCCAACTCCACGAAGTCTCTCCGATAGAGACTCTCGATGACCTCCGAGAAATTCTCCTGGATGGTTTTCCGGTTGAAGGATCCCTTCGGGGTCAGCTCTCCTCTTTCCCGCTCGAAATCCCGATCCAGGATGGTGAAATTCACCACCCGCTCGTAGGGAGCCAGATCCGTATTCGCAGTGGCGATGACCTGCTTGAAGTATTCCTGGGTACTCTCGGCCTCCACCCCATCCTTCAGGACCGGATCCTCCAGGTCCGGTACGATGAGGAGGACGTTGTAGTCCCGGCCGTCGCCCACCACAAAGCTCCGGGCGATGCCCGGCACGTGGGCCAGCTTCTGTTCGATGGCGCCGGGAGCCACCGTCTGGCCTTTGCTGTTCTTGTAGATATCCTTGATGCGGTCCACGATCTCGTAGTAGCCGCTCTCCCTCTGCCGGAAGATGTCCCCGGTGGGAAGCCAGTACTCCCGGTCCGGATGAGGAGGAGGATCCCCCAGGTACCGGGCGATATAGTGTCCCGAGATCTGCAACTCTCCGGCCTGGCTGAGGCGGGCCTTCAGTCCCGGAAGGGGAATGCCTACCGTATTGTCCTCGTATTTCCCCGGGGGGGTCATGGTGATGCCGCCGGTGGCTTCCGTCATGCCGAACCCGCTGCACAGGTCGACACCGTGGCGTTGGAAGAAGTGGAACGCCGCGGGCTCCAGTGCCCCGGCGGCGGAAAGGCCCCAGCGAAGACGATCTCCCACCACGTCCCTGAAGGCCGTGGTTCTCACCGAATGGTCTCCTGCCGTGTCCATTTCCTCCAGGCACTTGTCCTTGATCTGCTGCCACCGTCTGGGGATGGAGATGAGCCCCGTCGGACGGACCTGCTGAAGTCCCGACAGAAGGGTCTCCAGGGAGGGGTTTCCGGCGAAGACGTACCTGCCTCCCCAGAAGAGCATCCCGGTCATCTCCAGGTAGCGGCCGAAGGTATGATAGAGGGGCAGGAAGCAGAAGAGGACCTCCTCTTCTCCCACCTTCGGGAGGGCTGCGGCCCGGGCGAAGCGCTTGGTGATGAGGTTGTAGATGGTGTATTGGACGCCCTTCGGCCGGCCGGTGCTTCCCGAGGTGAACATGACGGTAGCCAGCTCCGTGATTTCCCTCCGGGGCCGCTTCTCCAGGATCTCGTCCACCTCATGGGCCCCCAACTGGGCCATGGCCTCTCCCAGCCGTGATTCCGACTCTCCCTCCACATCGGCCTCGGCGTCCATGAGGAAGACGTGGAACGGAGCCCGGGTCATCCCTCTGAGTGCCTGGACCCGGCTCCGGAGCTCGTCGGTCTCCACCACCACGATGTTGATCTCCATCTCGTCCAGGATCCAGGCCAGGTTCTCCGAGTTGAAATGGGGATTCAGTGGTGTGACCAGGATATCGTAGGAGAGGCAGGCCAGGTCACAGCAGGCTCCGTCCAGCGTATTCTCCGAAAGAATCGCCACCCGGGGCGGCGGTGTCTGGTGGCTCCACAACACGGCGGCAATGGTGCGGACACGGCGGTGGATGGCCTCGTAGGACCATTCTCTGGGCTCCCCTCCTTCCATCTCCTGAAAGAAGGTCCGGTCCGGATGCTCCTCCACCCGATGTCGCAGGAGCTCCTCGAATCCGTACCCCAGGTGCCGGATGATGGGAAACGTGGTTTCAGCCCAGCGGTTCCGTGTATCCGGATCCGGGAGCGTCAGAAGGAATGGGCTCCGCCGGGTTTCGTTCAGATAACGGAACCAGAGATCCCGGTCGTCCGGACGGAGGCTCGGCTCCGCCAGGAGGGACTCGGCCGCTTCCAGGAGGGCCAGGGCAGAAGCCTCCGAACCCGTTCTCTCAAAACAGTTCTCCAGAGCCCGCTCCAGCTGCACAGGACCCTCTTCCATTCCGTTTACTCCCGTTGACGAAGTCCGACGCCCTTCGGATACTTTCATCGATTCCGCCTGTGACGGAATCTCCATGAACCCAAAGCTAAGTCAGATAGGATAAAGGGGGGAATTGGAGGTGGGAATGATGTACATTGATCATTCGATGCCGGATGAGGGAGAGGGGATTTGAATCGGCTTCCGGGCCGGGGCGCGTGCAGTGCCCGATCCACGCATTCCTGACGCGAGTGAAGAACCCGAGATGACCCACCGCAACAGAATCACCCTGGATCCGTCTCCGGCCGCCCGCAGGATCGCGGATCTTCTCTTCTCTCTGGGTGCCACCCATGTGGTTTCCCTTCCGGACAATGCTTCGGCCCCTCTCCTGGACGCCGTTCAGGCCCATGGCGAATTGGAGCTGGTCCTGGGCACCAGGGAAGGGGAGGTCATTTCCCTGGCTTCCGGGTTGTGGTTGGGAGGCGCCCGGCCGCTGGTCCTGATTCAGAATACCGGGCTCCTGGAGTCGGGAGATGGTCTCAGGGGAACCGCCTCCCGGATGGGGGCGCCTCTTCTCCTCCTCATCACCTGCCGTGGATTCGCAACGGCGAGAGCGATGGGAGCCGAGCCCGGGCAGGTGGAGGTGGACCGGGAGATTCTTGTGCGGCCGGACATCGACTCGGTGGCCCACATGACCCACGCGACCCTCCGGGCCTGGGGAATCCCATTCTTCACCCTGGAGGATGCCGGGGATCCCGGCCCCATTCAGAGGGGATGGGATCTGGCCTACTCCCAGGAGCGTCCGGTGGCGGTCCTCATCGATACATCGCTATCCCATGAGTGAGCACCCAGGGATCAATTGTTACCCAGGGATCAATTGAATGTTATCCAAAGATGAGCTTCTCCGGCCCCTGGCCGAGCTTCGGACGGAAGAGGTGGTTGTGACCTGTATGAGCGTGACTCGTCCCTGGGGCCGCCTCTCGGATCACGATCTGGACTTCGCTTCTGCGGACAGTGCCATGGGCCACACGGCTGACCTGGCCCTGGGGGTGGCTCTGGCGCAGCCTCATCGCCGGGTGCTTTGCCTCAACGGGGACGGAAGCATGCTCATGTCCCTCGGCACCCTGGCATCCATCGTGGAGGCGGACGCCAGGAACCTGGTCCTCTTCGTCCTGGAGAACGGATCCTACGAGATCACGGGAAACCAACCCATCCCCGGCGCCGGGCGCATCGATTTCGGGGGCCTCGCCAGGGCAGCCGGATTCCCGAGGGTCTACGACCTGGTCTGGGCACTGGACTTCGAAACCGTCCTTCCGGCCATCCTCTCCAAGGAAGGCCCCATCTTCGTTGTGGTCCAGATGCAACAGGGAGAAGAGGGGCCCATCAGCCGGAGCCAGGCAGAAGAAGCCAGGTACCTGAAGACCTCCCTGGCGGAGTGGTCCAGATCCTTCCGAAGGGCCCTCATGAACAGCCAGGAGCGGGAGTAGGCGGCCAGCACCCCCCTGATGATTTCCGATACGCAATCCAAGGAGTGACCATGCATCCGGTTCGACCCGACCCGATTCGATCATTCTTGCTCATCGCCACCGCCGCCCTACTGTTTCCGGCCGTTCTGACGGCTCAGCGTCCCCAGAAGCCCGTCCTGCACGGTAAGCACTGGGTGGCCATCACGGGCAAGCCCATGGCCGCCACTGCCGGATCCATGATGTTCGTGAAGGGGGGCAATGCGGTGGACGCGGCCTGCGCCATGCTGGCGGCTACCTCCACCATGTGGGACGTCCTGAGTTGGGGGGGGGAGACCCAGGCTCTCATCTACAATCCCGATACCGAAAAGGTTGTCGCCATCAACGCCCTGGGGGTGGCGCCCACGGGTGCCACGGCGGAATTCTATCGGGAGCGTGGTCACCGGTATCCCCCGGCAGATGGCCCTCTGGCTGCCGTCACCCCCGGGACTCCCGGAGGCCTCATGACCATGCTCGCGGAATACGGGACCATGAGCCTGGGACAGGTGCTGGCCCCGGCCATCGAGATGGCGGAAGGATACCCCATGGAGGCCGACGCCGCCCGAAGAATCCGGTCCAGCGCCGGCCTCATCGAGGAGTGGCCCTACTCCAGGGATCTCTTCTTCACACATCCCGATGATCCGGAAAACCCGGCCCCCCGTCCCGGGGAGATCTTCCGTCAGCCGGATCTGGCCGGCACCCTCCAAAAGATGGTGGAGGCCGAGGCCGACGCCCTGTCCCGGGGCATGGGACGAAAGGAGGCCATCTACGCCGCCTATGACCGTTTCTACCGGGGAGACATCGCCCAGGAGCTGGTGCGGGGCACCCAGGAGCAGGGTGGCCTCATCACCATGGAAGATCTCGACCGTTGGCAGGTCTACATCGAGGAGCCCGTCTCCAGCACCTATAAGGGGATCGAGGTCTTCAAGCTGGACTCATGGGTCCAGGGGCCCGTCATGCTTCAGGCCCTGAACATGCTGGAGGACATGGACCTGCAAGCCATGGGATACAACAGCACCCGGTACCTCCACACCCTCTATCAGGTCATGAACCTGGCTTTCGCGGACCGGGACTTCTACTACGGCGATCCCTATTTCCCCCCGGAGGAGCCCATGGCCGGGCTCCTCTCCAGGGAGTATGCCCGGAGTCGTGCGGGGGAGATCGACTGGGAAAGAAATGATCCCGGGGTCAAGCCCGGGGATCCCTATCCCTACATGGGAGCCACGAATCCCTTCACCGAGTACCTCCAGCAGTGGACCCCCATGGGTGGGGAGGGGGGGGTGGACCACGCGGCCCCCGGAGACCCCGGGCACGGCGGGGCCATGGCCACGGCCTCCGGCCGGCGGCCGCTCCAGGAAGGTTCCGCCATAGGGGACGATGAATCCCTCTACGACCAGGACTTCTACACGGGCACCACTTCCATTCAGGCCGTGGACGAAGAGGGCTGGGTCGTTTCCGTGACTCCCAGCGGTGGCTGGATTCCGGCCGTCATCGCCGGCCGCACAGGTGTGGGCCTCAGCCAACGAGCCCAGAGCTTCGTGACCCACCCGGCGGACAATCCCTACAACGTCATCGCTCCCGGAAAGCGTCCCAGGGCCACGCTGACGCCGGGGCTGGCCATGAAGGACGGCAGGCCCTTCCTCTCCTTCGCCGTGCAGGGAGGGGATGCCCAGGACCAGAACCTCCTTCAGTTCTTCCTGAACATGGTGGAGTGGGGGATGAACGTTCAGGAGGCCGCGGAGGCACCGAACATGAACAGCTATCAGATGCGGGGATCTTTCGGTGAGCACGAGTCCGACCCGGGCCGCATGCTGTTGAACGAATCGGTTCCTCCCTGGGTCCGGGACGCCCTCCGGGAGATGGGGTATGATCTCGTCTTCTCTTCCCGGACCTCGGGTCCCATCAATGCCGTCTTCTTCGATTGGGAGCACGGGAGCTTCTGGGGAGGCTCCAGCAATCACGGGGATGACCACGGGGTGGTCTGGTAGACAGCGCCCGGGCGAGATTCGGGAGGTGAAGGGAAGCGGATGAAGGCCACGCTCAAATCCCGGATCCGGGTCCGCCTCCAGCGGTCGGAAACCGTCGCGCCGGTGGCCCTGGCTATCACGGTGGGGGTCCTGGCGGCCGCCGGCGCCATCGTTCTCCGTGTCCTCATCCGTGGGGTCCAGTGGATCTTCTTCGACCAGGGGGGGCGGCTCAGCCAAACCCTGGGGGTGGAGGGACTGGACAGGATCCACCTTCTCATCGCTCCGGCGGTGGGCATGGTTCTGGTTTCCTGGATGGTGCGCCGATGGGCTCCGGAGGCCCAGGGACATGGCGTGCCGGAGGTCCAGTTCGCCGTCCGGATGCTCGGAGGGCGCATCCGGGCCCGTGTGGCGGCGGTCAAGGCACTGGCGTCGGCTCTCTCCATCGGGTCCGGAGGGTCGGTGGGAAGGGAAGGCCCCATCGTCCAGATCGGATCCTCCCTGGGGAGTACCGTGGCCCAGGGCGTGGGGCTGGGGCCGCCACAGGCCCGGATCATGGTGGCCGCCGGCGCCGCCGCCGCCATCGCCGCCACCTTCAACGCCCCCATCGCCGGGGTCATGTTCGCCATGGAGGTGATCCTGGGGAGCTTTGCCGCCCGGTCCTTCGGCCTGGTGGTCATCGCGTCCGTCACCGCCACGGCCATCTCCCAGGCCGCCCTGGGGAACGAGCCGGCCTTTCGCCTCCTGGAAACCTTCACACTGGTGAGCGACTGGGAGTTTCCTCTCTACCTGGCCCTGGGGGTTTTCACGGGCCTCATCGCTCTGGCCTTCGTGCGGAGCGTCTACTGGTTCGAGGATTCATTCGATGCGTGGGCGACCAGCCCCACGGTCAAGGCCATTCTTGGCGGGTTGGGCGTGGGTGCCATGGGATTTTTCGGAAGCGAACACCTCTTCGGCGTGGGCCACGAGGGGGTGGAGCTGGCCCTCAGGGGAGAGTTGGCCCTGGGGCTCATGCTGACCCTGGTGTTCCTGAAGATCCTGGCCACCTCCGTGACCCTGGGAGCCGGCGGTTCCGGAGGCGTTTTCGCTCCGGCCCTCTTCATCGGGGCCATGGCCGGGGGCGCGTTCGGAAAGATGGTGAACCAGCTCCTTCCGGAGCTTACGGCCCCTCCCGGCGCCTACGCCCTGGTGGGAATGGCGGCTCTTTTCGGGGCCGCTGCCCACGCCCCCATCACCGGCATCATCATCCTGTTCGAGATGACGGACAATTACCGCATCATCCTCCCCCTCATGTTCGCGGTTGTGGTGAGCCACCTCATGGCCTCCACCCTCCAGGAGGACTCCATCTATTCCATCAAGCTCCGGCGGAAGGGGGCCATGAACGCTCCCCGGAAGGAATTGGGGGTCCTGGATCTCCTCCTGGTCACGGACGCCATGTCCATGGAATACGAGAAGGTTCGGTCGGAGATGCCTCTCGAGGAACTGGTTGGGTTGGCACGAAGCGGCCGGACCCGGAGCTGGCTGGTGGTGAACGGCGAGGATCGCCTGGTGGGGGTGGTTACGGAGACGGACCTGGAGGAGGCCATCGTTCAGGGGAGGGATATGGAGTCCGGGGTGGGGGAGATCATGACCACCTCTCTCATCACCTGCTCTCCCGCCGAGCCTCTCAGGACGGCCTTCCGCAGGTTTTCCGAGCGGGCGGTCCACCAGATTCCGGTTGTGGAGGACCAGGACCCGGGCCTCATTCTGGGTGTTCTCCGGCGGAACGAGCTGCTCTGGGCCTACAAGGAGCTTGCCGACGAGCATCAACGCCTCCTGGAGCGGACCGGGGACGAAGCGGTCAGCTCCCGGACCGAATCCGTCCAGATGGAGGTTCAGGTCCGGGATGGGCAGGGGTCCCTCTGCTTCCGGAGGATCCGGGATATCTCCCTTCCCAGGGATACTCTCATCGTCCTCCTCCGCCGGGGAGACCGGGCCCTGGTTCCCCGGGGGGATACCCGGGTGGAGCCCGGCGATGTCCTGGTCTTCCTCACCACCCGCCGGGAAGAAGAGCGGCTTCGGGAGTGGATCGGGGAGCTCTGACAGAGAGGGTCCTTGGGTTCCGTTTTCCCTGGTGTCAGCCGTTCATCCCCCGATGTCAGCGGTTCTCCGGCCGTCTTCTGGTCTCTGATTTCCCTTTCCCAGGAGGATGGGGAGAAGGAGGAACGCTCCGCCACAGATCCCGGCGGAAGTGTAGAAGACCCCCGCCATTCCTCCCGCTACGAAGACAGCCGCCATGACCAGCGGTCCGACGGCCTGTCCGATGCGGATCACCATCCCGTTCACCGACATGAAGATGGCCCGCTGCTCTTCCGGGGCGATTCCCGCCAGGAGACTGAGGACCACGGGATAGTTGAATCCCTGGGCCACGCCGAAGATCGCTACCGCCACCACCATCCACCAATGGCCGGGAAGCCACGGAATGATGAGAAAGGAGATGGCGAAGAGGCCGAAGGCCCAGGCAAGGAGGGACTCCCGGCTCACGAACCTGCTCAGAGCTCCCAGGCGTGAGGCCGTGACGGCGGTGGCCAGAGACCCCACGGTCATGACGGGGCCGATGAGGGGAGGTGATGACCCGAAGCGTTCCGCCAGGTAGAGAGGAATGAAGGTCATGTACGCCCCGTAGAGGACCGCGAAGGAGAGGAGGGTGGCCAGGTAGAGGCTCATGACCCTCAGGCTCCGCATCCCCCCGATGGCGTCGTCCAGGTACCGGACGAACCCGCCTTGCACCCGGGTTTCTCCGATCTCCAGGCGGAACAGAACGGCGGCGGCCACGGCCAGCCCCAGAATGGGAAGGGCGAAGGGGACGTACCATCCCAGGACGGCAAGGCCACCGCCCAGTGAGGGGTAGAGGGCCGACCCCAGGCTCAGAACCGAGGCCTTGTATCCCATGGCTTCGGTCCTTCTCTCGTCCTGGTAGAGATCTCCGATGAGGGTGGCGGTGAGGGATCCCAGGGATGCCCCTCCCAGACCCTGGAAAAATCGAAGGACCAGGAGAAGCTGGAAGTCCCTGGCCAGGGCGCATGCGCTTCCGGCCAGTGCGAAGAGGAGGAGGGCCGGGACCAGGACCTGCTTTCGGCCGAATCGATCCGCCAGGATTCCCATGACGGGGGTGAAGACGATCCCCGGCAGCGCGTAGACGGTGATGAGGAGTCCGACGGCCTGGGGTGTGATGTCCAGGGCTTCCACCACCGAGGGAAAAACCGGGGTAATGGAGGACACCCCCATGACGGCCATAAGGGTGATGCTGAAGACCACATGGAGGTTCGGGTCCCGGTAGAGGGGTCGCTCCTTCACTGGCTACTCCAACCGATCCATCTGGTGGTCGTATCGGAGCAGGACTTCCCGGAAGGCGATTTCCTCGGCTTTCTTGTTCGTCACCAGAGAGGTTCTCCTCGGAGGATCTCGGGAATCCGGCCGTGGGAAGTTGCCCCGCCGGGCCCGGGGGATCAAGATTGAGCCCACTCCGGGGCTCAGGCTCTGCCGGATCCCCGGCCCCGAATCCGTTTCTCCAACTCCCCCTCGGGGGGTCCATGCGCGTCGCCCTGTTCCTGCCCTGTTTCAATGACACCCTCTTTCCCGAAACGGGGGTGGCCACCGTCCGGGTCCTGAGGGAGCTGGGCGTCGAAGTGACTTTCCCGCAGGATCAGACCTGCTGTGGACAGATCCACTTCAACACCGGGTATCGCCGGGAAGCTGTTTTTCTCATGAAACGGTTCCTCTCGGTATTCGGCCATGCCGAGGCCATTGTGGCGCCGTCGGCCTCCTGTGTGGCCATGGTCCGGGAGCAGTACCGGGAGTTGGCCGGATGGGCAGGGGAGAACGCCCTCGTGGAGGGGGTGGAGGAGATGGCGGCAAAGACCCATGAGCTTACCGAGTTCCTGGTGGGAAGGCTGGGGGTGGAGGATGTGGGGGCGTCCTTCCACGAAACCGTGACCTTTCATCCGACCTGCCACTCCATCCGATCCATCGACGTGGGAGACCGACCCCTGCGGCTCCTCCGGGCGGTTCGGGGGCTGGAGCTCGTCCCGTTGGCCGGAGCCGAAGAGTGCTGCGGATTCGGCGGCACCTTTGCCTTGAAGAACCCCGACACCTCCCTGGCCATGATGGAAGACAAGATCCGGAACGTCCTGGACTCGGGGGCCCGGGTCCTGACTGCGGTGGACAACTCCTGCCTCATGCACCTGGCCGGGGGTCTCAAGAGGAGAGGCCTTCTCCCGGCCGGCGGGCAGAGAGCCCGGCCTGGCGTCCACGGCGGGGGAAACACCGCTTTCCACGGCGAATCCCATAACGCGGCCCCCGGCATCCGCCTCCTCCACCTGGCGGAGATCCTGGCGTCCCGGGACGAAAGGCCGGGGACGTGAGCGACTCCATCCCCCCCGCTTCCCGGGCTTCCGGAAGGAGGCCTCTGCCCGCCTTCTCCCGGGCGGCTCCCTCGGCCCTTGCCGATGACCAGCTCCGAAGGAACCTGCGAAGGGCCACAACCGCTATCCGGCAAAAGCGGGAGGGTGTGGTGGAGGAGATGCCGGACTGGGAGATGCTCCGCCGAGCCGGAAGGGCCGTCAAGGAAGAGGCCATGGCCAGGCTGGACGAACATCTTCTCCAGCTGGAGGCGTCGGTGCTCCGGGCCGGGGGAAGGGTTCACTGGGCCACGGACGCGGCGGAGGCTTCCGGCATCGTGGGGGATCTGGTTGAGGAGGCGGGGGCTCGGGAGGTGGTGAAGGTCAAATCCATCACCACCGACGAGATTCGCCTGAACGAGGCCCTGGAGGCCAGGGGGATCCAGGCGGTGGAGACGGACCTGGCGGAGCTCATCATCCAGATGGCTCATGAGACCTCCTCCCACTTCCTGGTTCCGGCCATCCACAAGAACCGGACCCAGATCCGGGATCTCTTCCGGGAGCGACTGGCCCTGCCGGAGCTCTCAGACGATCCCCGGGAGCTGGCGGAGGCCGCCAGGCTTCACCTGAGAAAAAAGTTCCTGAGAGTCGAAGTTGCCGTGAGCGGGGCGAACTTCGCCATCGCCGAAACCGGGACGGTGGGGGTGGTGGAGTCCGAAGGAAACGGCCGCATGTGCCTCACCCTGCCCGGGACCCTCATCACCGTCATGGGCATCGAGAAGGTTCTGCCCAGCTTCCAGGACCTGGAGATCTTTCTCCAGCTCCTTCCCCGGTCCTCCACCGGGGAGCGGATGAACCCCTACACCACCCTCTGGACGGGGGTCACGCCCGGCGACGGGCCCGAAGCCTTCCACCTGGTGCTTCTGGACAACGGCCGGACCCGGGTTCTGGCGGACCCTGTGGGGCGGCAGGCCCTGCACTGCATCCGCTGCAGCGCCTGTCTGAACATCTGTCCCGTCTACGAGCGGGTGGGCGGGCACGCCTACAACGCCACCTACCCGGGACCCATCGGCTCCATCCTGACCCCTCAGCTCCTGGGTCCCGGCGTTCACGATTCCCTCCCTTTCGCCTCCACCCTCTGCGGGGCCTGTGCCCCGGTCTGTCCCGTGGAGATCGAGATTCCAAGGGTACTGCTGCACCTCCGGGGGAGGTCGGTGGAGAGGAGTCGGGGGGTCGGGGTCCTCCTCCCGGGGCATCGGAGTCCCTCCTCGTTCCAGGAACGCTGGCTCATGCGGATCCTGGGGCAGCTCTTCCGCTCCAGGCGGATCTACGGCCTGGCGGTGAAGTTGGCCCGTCGCCTCCAGAGGCCCATGGCCGAAGACGGGTGGCTGAAGTCCCTTCCCGGATATGGGGGTGGATGGACCCAGGGCAGGGATCTCCCGGCCCTGCCGCCGGAGAGCTTCCGTGAGTGGTGGAGCCGGGAAGGCACGAAAGGAGGCCGGGAGTGAAGGCTGCGGCCCGGGAGGACATCCTCAACCGGATTCGGAGGAGCAGGGAAGGGGATTCCGGCCCGGAGGCCCCCATTCCCAGAGCCTACCGACGGCGCGGTACCCGGAGCCGCATAGAGATTCTGGACCTCTTCGTGGAGCGGGTCTCGGACTACAAGGCTACCGTCATTCGGAGCACTCCATCCGCTCTGGCCGAATGTATTGCCGGATCCCTGGCCCGAATGGGATCCCGGCGGCTGGTGGTGCCGGAGGACCTGCCTGCCGGTTGGTTGGACACGGCTCTCACGGATGGGTTGGAGGTCCTGAGAGACGGAGGGGGACCCGGTGGGGAGGTTCTCTCCAAAGGTCAGCTGGCGGCCTGTTACGGCGTTCTCACCGGGTGTGCCCTGGCCGTGGCCGAAACCGGGACCATCGTCCTGGACGCCGGACCGGGGCAGGGGCGAAGAGCGCTCTCCCTTCTTCCGGACCATCACCTGTGCGTGGTCCATCACAATCAGGTGGTCGAGACGGTGCCTGAGGCGGTGGCAGTCATGGAAGCCGGGGTGAAGGACGTTGGAAGACCCATCACCCTCATCTCCGGTCCCTCTGCCACCTCCGACATCGAATTGATCCGGGTGGAGGGGGTTCACGGCCCCCGGAACCTCGAGGTGATCCTGGTGGAGGAGGCCTGACCGTGCTCCGTGCCTCGGCCCGCCTCCTCAAGACCGAACCGGAGGTCCTGGCTCTCTCCTTCGCCCGCATGGCCGATGCTCTGGGCAACAGCCTCCTCATCGTTCTCCTGCCTCTCTACGTCGCCGAGCAGCCCTCCCTCCTCTTCGATCTTCCGGTGGAGACCCAGGTGGGAGTGGTCATCTCCCTCTACGGGTTCATCTTTTCCTTCGCCCAACCCCTGGCGGGCTGGGCCACGGACCGGGTGGGCCGGAGGAAGCCCTTCATCCTGACGGGTCTTGCCGTCATGACCCTGGCCACATTGGGGTTCATTGCCGCCAAACGGTATGTCTGGATCCTGGCTCTCCGGGCCCTGCAGGGACTGGGCGTGGCCATGATCATTCCCTCCGTCCTGGCCCTCATCTCCGGCGTCACCGAAAAGCGGACCCGGGGAAACGCCATGGGGGTGTACAGCACGCTGCGGATGGTCGGCTTTGCGTCAGGGCCCCTCCTGGGCGGACTCATCCACGTCTACTACGGATTCGAGCCGGCCTTCGTGGTGGGAGCGGGGTTCCTGGTGGTGGCCATGCTCCTGGTCCACTTCACCGTCCACGAGACGCCGGAGGTGGTGGCCCAGGAGGAGGAAGTCATGGCGGAGGTGGCTCCAGCGGGATTTTCGGCGCCCTCCTCCACCAACCTGGTCCTCATGTTCAGTACCATCGTCATGGCCAGCTCCCTCTCCATGATCTCTGCCCTGGAAAACGAATTCAACGCCCGCCTGTCCCAGACGGCCCTGGGCTTTGGAGTGGCCTTCAGCGCCCTCACCGTATCACGGCTTTTCGTCCAGATCCCGGTGGGCCGGCTGTCGGACCGCATCGGCCGGAAGAAGCTCATCGTAACGGGGCTGGTAGCCCTGGCTCCCCTCACAATTCTCTTCGGATACGTGGGTACTACCCTGCAGCTCATCAACCTTCGACTCGTCCAGGGAGTGGCCACGGCCTGCATCGCTGCTCCGGCCTTCGCCCTGGCCGCAGACCTT
Source organism: uncultured Gemmatimonadaceae bacterium (assembly GCA_964605505.1). Lineage (GTDB taxonomy): Bacteria > Gemmatimonadota > Gemmatimonadetes > Longimicrobiales > Gaopeijiaceae > CAZSDD01. Next base: position 81,591 of record CAZSDD010000003.1, read on the forward strand.
GCCAGGAAAGGGGGGGAGGGGAGGGAGATGAGCTTTGTCACCATGGGATTCGGCCTGGGCCTTGGCGTCGGGCCCCTCATGGCCGGAGCCCTGGCGGGATATGTGGGCTTCGCGGTGCCATTCTACGTGGTCGGGGCAATGTCTCTCCTGGCGGCCGGCCTGGTCGCCCTGGGGGCCGAGGAGAGCATTGATCCCCTGGACTGGAAGACAGCCGATACGGGGGATCCATGACATTCTCTTCTCTTGGCGTTCAGGCCTTCCTGGCCCTCCTCCCCATTCTCCTGGCAGGCGTTCTCCTGGTGGGATTTCGTATTCCGGCCAAGTGGGCCATGCCTGCCGTATACGTGGCCGCCGTGGCGGTGGCGGCGGGGGTCTGGCAGATGGAGTGGGTGCGGGTGGCCGCCGCCTCCATCCAGGGCCTGTTCCTGACCTTCGATCTACTCTTCATCATCTTCGGGGCCCTCCTCCTCCTGAACACGCTGGAGCGTTCCGGAGGGGTGGCGGCCATCCGAAGCTCCTTCCATGCCATCAGCGATGACCGACGGATCCAGATCATCCTCCTGGCCTGGCTCTTCGGCTCCTTCATCGAGGGGGCCTCCGGCTTCGGAACCCCGGCGGCGGTATGCGCCCCCCTCATGGTGGCCATGGGCTTTCCGGCCGCCGCCGCCGTCATGATCGGGATGATGATCCAGAGCACCGCCGTGACCTTCGGCGCCGTGGGCACTCCGGTGCTGGTGGGGGTGGCCGGGGGTGTTGGGGGAGAAGCCTTCCAGGCGCAGATGGCCCTGGCCGGCCTCGAGATGCGGGAGTTCCTCCGGCTGGTGACGGCCCGGGCCGTGGTCCTCCACGCAATTGCCGGGACCCTCATGCCCACCCTCATGGTTGTCATGACCACCCGATTCTTCGGCGAGAACCGGTCCTGGCGGGAGGGGTTGTCCATCTTCCCCTTCGCCCTCATGGCCGGGTTGGCCTTCACCGTTCCCTATACCCTGACCGGGATCTTCCTGGGCCCCGAGTTCCCCTCCCTCCTGGGGGCTCCGGTCGGCCTCGTCCTCATGACGGTGGCGGCCCGGAAGGGTTTCCTCGTTCCCGGGGACCGCTGGGACTTTCCCCCGGCTTCCGCCTGGCCCCGGGACTGGGTGAGCGGCCTGGAGGTGAAGGAGGAGGATGTCCTCCGTTCTCGCTCCATCTCGACCCTGAACGCCTGGAGCCCATATCTGCTCCTGGCCCTGCTCCTGGTCCTCTCCAGGCTGCCCCAGCTTCCGTTCGGGACATGGCTCAGATTCCCCGAGATCCGCTGGGACGGGATCCTGGGCTCCGATATCGGGGCGGCTTCCACCCCCTTCTACCTCCCGGGCTTCATCCTGGTGCTGGCGGTCCTGGCCACCTTCTTCCTGCACCGGATGAGCTGGCCCGCCCTGCGGAGCGCCGTATCGGATTCCGGAAGGGTGATCCTGGGGGCCGGCTTCGTTCTTGTCTTCACCGTGCCCATGGTCCGGGTCTACATCAATTCCGGAGTGAATGCCGCCGGCTTCCAGTCCATGCCCATCGCCATGGCGGAGTGGGTGGCCGCCAACGTGGGTCAGATCTGGCCCTTCTTCGCCCCCGTCACGGGCGCTCTTGGAGCCTTCATCGCCGGCTCCAACACGGTGAGCAACCTCATGTTCTCCGCCTTCCAGTTCGGAGTGGCGGAGCGCCTCATGATTTCCGGGGGGATGATCGTAGCCCTGCAGGCGGTGGGGGCGGCTGCCGGAAACATGATCGCCATCCACAACGTGGTGGCCGCTTCGGCCACGGTGGGCCTTCTGGGCAAGGAAGGAGCCACTCTGAGAAAAACGATCTTCCCCACCCTCTACTACCTCCTGGTAGTCGGGACGGTCGGGCTCCTGGCCGTTCACCTTCTGGAGGTGGGCGATCCCTTCCTGGCGGTCTGGGAATCCACCGGCGGGGGGGG